>JBLICT010000032.1:0-20166 GCA_047632415.1 Maribacter sp. | reverse complement strand
GCTCCTCTCAATACTTTAAAATTTATACAATGAACTCCTGTTTAATCACTATTTTTAACCAAAAAATAAAGAATGATCGAATTAGCTGGAATCATTATTCTAGGCATCGTTGCCCAATGGGTAGCATGGCGCTTAAAGTTGCCAGCTATCTTGCCCTTGATATTAATTGGATTAATTGTAGGTCCATTGGCCACTTTATATACAGAAGATGGGGGTAAATTGATAGAACCCATTTGGAACGGTGAAAAGGGATTATTTCCGGGTGACGGATTGTACTATTTTGTATCCTTGGCTATAAGCGTTATCCTTTTTGAGGGAGGTCTTACTCTAAAACGTTCCGAGATTAAAAATGTCGGGCCTGTAATTACAAAACTAATAACATTGGGTTCCTTGGTTACTTTTTTGGCCGCCGGTTTGGCTGCCCATTTTATTTTTGGACTTAGCTGGCAGATATCTTTTCTATTTTCTGCTTTAATTATTGTAACAGGCCCAACTGTAATAACACCTATTCTTAGAAACATACCGCTTAAAAAAGATGTTTCTACCATCTTAAAATGGGAAGGAATCCTAATTGATCCTATTGGAGCATTGGCTGCGGTATTGGTTTTTGAATTTATAAGTGTTGGCGGAGGAAATGGCTACACGATGACTGCATTGATGGAGTTTGGGAAAATCTTGCTTTTTGGTTTCACTTTCGGTTTCACGTTTGCACATGGTTTAGCTTTTGCTATTAAGAAGAATTTAATACCTCATTACCTATTAAATGTGGTTTCCTTGTCCGTAGTGTTATTGGTTTTTGTGGAGTCGGAAATATTTGCACATGAATCTGGATTATTAGCCGTTGTGGTTATGGGAATGGTTATGGGGAATATGGACTTGCCCAACCGAAAAGAACTCTTGTATTTTAAAGAATCACTTAGTGTTTTGTTGATTTCTATATTATTTATTTTACTGTCAGCAAATATTAATATTTCAGATCTTGAATTAATCCTAACTTGGAAAACAGTTGGATTATTTGCTGTAATTGTGTTCTTGATTCGTCCTTTGGGGGTGTTTTTAAGCTCGGCAGGCTCTAATTTGTTATTAAAGGAAAAGCTCTTTATAAGCTGGGTAGGCCCTAGGGGTATCGTTGCTGCAGGTATTGCATCTCTTTTTGGTTCAAAATTAATTACTAATGGAGTACCTGGAGCCGAATATATTACGCCTTTGGTCTTCATGATTGTTCTAGGTACGGTACTGCTCAATGCCACTACAGCTAGGTTATTTGCCAAAGTAGTCAAAGTCTTTTTGAATAAATCTGAGGGCATTCTTATTATTGGGGCTTCCAAAGTGTCACGGCTTATTGCCAGCTACTTGCAAAAGAACAACAGGCATGTGGTGCTTATAGACAACAATGAGTCTAATATAAATAAGGCTACCAAGTTAGGACTCGAGGCTTTTTCAGCGAATATATATGCCGATTCGCTTAGTGATTATATAGAGTTGAGCGATGTAGGCTATTTAATGGCCTTAACCGGCAATTCGGATATTAACAAGTACACTATAGATAAGTTTCAGAAAGATTTTGGAGAAAATGGTTCTTTTAGATTGGTAGATGCCGATGAAATGAACGACCCCAAAAACAACCCGAAAGAAGGACTTTTTTCACATACCGATGATTTTATAAAACTAACCGAAGCTGCGAGAAAGAATCCTACTATCCATGAAATAGATCTTAACGATACGGAACATTACGAAGGTCTTATAGAAATCACCAAAGCTGATCAAGACATTATACCCTTGTTTCTGAAAACTCCTGATGGAGAGCTTAGAATCATCTCAGCGTTCAGCAAAGATTTTACCGATATTACAAAGGGGTATAAATTGGCTTATTTAGGGAAAATACTTGCGGCTGAAAATGAAAAGGGAGCTGCTGTTGCGTCGGAATAGTAGTCTGTGATGTTTCTTTTGTTAAGTCAACTATCGCAACTTCCAAAAGGCGTTAACTACAAAGCTCGGAATTATACAACGTATTTTCTTACATAGAAAACAAAAATTACTTCAAAAGTGCTAACAACTGTAGGTTTGTTTTAATGTTAAGATATAAAACAATCAAATGAAAAAATTAGTATTTAGTTTAATGGTAGTAGCCTGTATAGCATTTACAGGATGCTCTAAAGATGATGATGACAAAAATAAGTGCGCAACTTGTTCAATAGATTTTTTAGGAACGGCATTAGTAACAGAAGCTTGTGACAACGGAGATGGAACGGTTACCTTAACGGTTAACGGAGAAACACAAGTAGTGTCAGGGGATGAGTTAGAAGGCGTTACAGCTGCTGAATTTGTTCGGGCTTTGGAAGACGGATGCCCATAATTAATAATAATAACAAGAATTTTTTAAAAGGATAAGGCCAATCTGCATAAGATTGGCCTTATCCTTTTTTAATTTTCCAAACCACAGAAAGACATTTAACAATGTTGTTTCCTAGCTTAAAAACAAAAACTTTAAGCAGCTTTTATCCGGATTAGTCATTAAGTTTAAGTACTGCCATAAACGCTTCTTGAGGAACTTCTACGTTACCCACTTGGCGCATACGTTTTTTACCTTTCTTTTGTTTTTCCAAAAGCTTACGTTTACGCGAAATATCGCCACCATAACATTTGGCTGTAACATCTTTACGCAGAGCTTTTGTAGTTTCTCTAGAAATAATTTTTGCACCAATAGCTGCTTGTATTGGAATATCAAATTGTTGCCGTGGAATAAGTTCTTTTAGCTTTGCACAGATTTTTTTGCCAATATTCACCGCATTGTCAGCATGAAGTAAAGCAGAAAGTGCATCTACAGGCTGTCCATTTAATAAAATATCTACACGAACAAGTTTAGAAGGGCGCATACCTATTGGTGTATAATCAAAAGAAGCATAGCCTTTGGAAACCGTTTTTAAACGATCATAAAAGTCAAAAACAATTTCTGCCAAAGGCATATCGAAATTAAGCTCAACACGTTCGGTGGTCAAATACGTTTGATTTGTAATTTGCCCTCTTTTCTCTATACACAAAGACATTACATTACCCACATAGTCTGCTTTTGTAATAATCGTCGCTTTGATATAGGGTTCCTCAACACGATCTATGCTTGAGGGGTCAGGTAAATCTGTAGGGTTATTTACAATTAGAGGTGTATCCGGGTTTTTTCGGGTAAAGGCATGGTAACTTACGTTGGGTACCGTTGTAATTACGGTCATATTAAATTCGCGCTCCAAGCGTTCCTGAATAATCTCCATATGAAGCATTCCTAGAAAACCACAACGAAACCCAAAGCCCAATGCCGCACTACTTTCTGGAGCAAACACCAACGAGGCATCGTTAAGTTGTAATTTTTCCATAGAGTTACGCAATTCCTCAAACTCTTCGGTGTCTACCGGATAGATACCGGCAAAAACCATGGGCTTTACATCCTCAAAACCACTAATAGGATTTTTTGTAGGATTTGCAGCATCCGTTATGGTGTCACCCACCTTAACTTCTCGCGCATCCTTTATACCTGTGATTAAATAACCTACATCACCCGCTTTTACACTTTGTTTAATCTCTTGTGTCAGCTTTAAAGTGCCTACCTCGTCGGCAAAATAGTTTTTATCTGTAGCAACAAATTTTATTTTTTGTCCTTTTTTTATTTCTCCGTTGATGACCCTAAAATAGGTCTCTACCCCACGAAAAGGATTATAGACCGAATCAAAGACCAAGGCCTGTAAAGATTCATCCAAGTTGCCTTTGGGCGCTGGAATACGCTCAATGATGGCGCTTAGTATTTCTTCTATACCAATACCTGTTTTTGCGCTAGCAGGGATTATCTCTTCTGCTTTACAGCCTAAAAGATCTACAATATCGTCGGTTACTTCTTCTGGGTTGGCACTTGGTAAATCTACCTTGTTAAGCACTGGAATTATCTCCAAATCGTTCTCCAGCGCTAAATAGAGGTTTGAAATTGTTTGTGCCTGTATACTTTGGGCAGCATCTACAACTAAAAGTGCGCCCTCACAGGCTGCAATGGAACGGGATACCTCATAAGAGAAATCTACATGACCAGGAGTATCGATAAGGTTAAGGATGTATTCTTCGCCCTTATAGGTATATTCCATTTGTATGGCGTGGCTTTTGATAGTGATACCACGTTCACGTTCCAAATCCATACTATCCAACACCTGATTCTTACTCTCGCGATCGGTAACAGAACCGGTAAATTCCAGTAATCGATCTGCCAAGGTGCTCTTACCGTGGTCTATATGGGCAATAATGCAAAAATTCCTAATATTTTTCATAGTAAAACGTACTAATAGATTTGCGTTTAAAACTCAACAATAGTCATAGATTCAAAAGCAACTGCAAAGATACTCTAATTTACAGCGCAATTTGAAGCTTACCAACTGAAAATACGGTGTATTTTGACGAAGAGCATCGTAAGAAGGGATTACATATTTTATACAGAAAAACCGTAATATTTCATTAGTTTTGGGAACCAACCCCAAGAACTAAAGTGAAATCATTGCCCCTACTCTTTTATATGGCCTTATTTTGTGGTCAATTAGCCCTAGGGCAGTCCTATGGGCTTTCGGGTAAGGTTCGAGACCAAAAGAACGAGGCTATCCCCTTCGCTTCTGTCTTTTTGTTGCGTTCTTCAGATTCCGTTTTGGTAAAAGGCAGTTCCGCAGACGATTACGGAAGTTTTGAAATAACGAATATTCCCAAAGGACTTTACCTATTGCAGGCAAGTTATATTGGTTGGACCTCTAATAACATGGTGCTGGACATTTCCAAGGATATTACTATTGGAGCTGTTATCATAACACAAAAATCAGAAGAATTGGATGAGGTGGTGGTGACGGCTAATAGACCCCAAGTACATCGTAAAGTAGATCGTTTGATATTTACTGTCGAAAACACGGTGCTGTCACAAAGTTCATCTTGGGATATTTTGAAACAAACTCCTGGGGTTATTGCGATGCAGGACGAGTTGCAAATTAGAAACCAAGCCGCTACGGTCTATATTAATGATCGTAAAGTACAACTGTCTGCAGAGGAAGTACGAAATCTTTTGGAAAACTACCAAGGAGAAAATATAAAATCCATAGAAGTCATTAATAATCCTCCTGCGCGGTATGATGCCGAGGGTGGTGCGGTGTTGAACATTATAACTAGTAAGAATATTTCTTTGGGTTATAAGGGCAATATCAACACAAGGTATACGCAAGGTGTTTTTTCAAAATATAACTTTGGCACTTCACATTTTTATAAGACTGAAAAACTGAACCTGAACCTTAGTTATGCCTTTGCTCCCAGAAAAGATTTTAAGGACGTAAAGGGCGAAACCAACTTTATAGATGATACCGGCGTGTATTCCCGGTGGATAACGGATTTTGATAAAACAAGCAGATTCCGAACGCATGTGGCTGGTTTGGTATTGGATTACCAATTTGATGATAGAAATGAGTTAAACCTTACTTCAAATGCACAATTATCTCCATATCGAAAATACGATAACCTGCAGAACACGGTGATGCTCAACCGCGTGAATGCTGTTGATTCTACCTTTACTACGGCGAGTCCGGAAGACGAGATAAAGAACAATATATCAGGAGATATTAGCTACAAGCATAAATTTAAGGAAAATGGGTCATTGCTTATAAACGGACATTACACAAAATTTGATCTTTCTAAAACGCAGAATGTCAACTCAGATTATTTTTCTCCAGACGGTTCTTTTATAAGAGATTTCAATTTTCTGACCGATGCCAATCAGGATATAGAAATTGCTACGGCACAAATAGACTACTCCGGACTTTTGGGCGCCACCAATGTAGAAGCGGGTCTAAAAGGCTCTTTTATAGCCTCTAAAAGCACTTTGGATTACTTTTCGGCAAATAACGGCTTGGTTTTGGACCCAGCTTTATCAGATAATTTTTTGTACGATGAAAACGTGTACGCTGCCTACACAAGCTTTTCGTATGATTGGGAAAAGTGGAGTGTAAAAGCTGGACTTAGGGCAGAGCAGACCCAAAGTAAAGGTACTTCCTTGGCCTTGGCCAGCATAAACAATCTTGCGTATTTTGAGCTGTTTCCCACCTTTTATTTGCTCCATAATAGAAATGAGAGCCATAGTTTTTCCTTTGATTATTCCAGAAAATTGGTGCGCCCCCGCTATCAAGATTTAAACCCGTTCAGAACCTTTATTAATGAAAACATTTTTGTAGAAGGTAATCCAAATCTGTTGCCTAGTTTTAGTAATAACTTTAACTTTAACTATACTCTAAAACAGGAGTTCTTTTTTGATTTTTATTACCGAGACAACGGTAACTATATTTCCACATTTGCCTTTCAGGACAATGAAAATAAAATTCTAAGGGATTTTACCCAAAACGTATTGGAAAGCACTTCCTATGGTTTCGATTTTAACTATGGAAAATCTATCACCAACCATTGGTACTTGTATAGTTACATATCTATTTTTCATGAGGACGAAACTTTTTTGGCTTTGGAAAGTAACAATGTTGCAGTAAAAAATGAATTCGATGGCTTTTATGCGGATATTACTAATTACTTAACGCTTTCTAAAGATGGCACCTTCAAGGGTGAGTTGGGGCTTACTTATCTCTCTGGGATTTTACAGGGATCTTTTATTATGGCAGAAACTACCAACCTTACTTTTGGTGTGCGAAAATCTTTTTGGAATAGAAGGGCCTTATTAAGTCTTACGGTCAACGATATCCTCGGGAAGGCCAACGCAACGGTAACCTCCAAATACCTCAACCAAGACAACAATTATCTCGCTATTCCGGAAACTCAATATATCCGCTTTGGAGTCACCTATAATTTTGGAAACTTTAGATTAAAGGATAATGACCGTGAAATAGATAAGAACGAGCGGAATCGTTTGAACTCTGAATAGTCCACTAAATTTACAATAACTACATGTATGTAGGATATTTCCTATTACATTGTTTATTTTTAGAATCTTTAGTCAAGTGTATTGAATGAGGTCGAATTTTAGAGTTTTTTTATTTTTAGTACTATCGTGGTCGCTTGCAAGCGCACAAGAATTTAAAATTACAGGAACGGTTTTGGATGCTAACCAAAGCCCCCTTGTGTTTGCCAACGTTCTCTTACAAACAGTGGATGGTAAACTTGTAAAAGGAGCAACTACAGATACGAATGGACTTTTTAAATTAAATAATGTGGAAGCTGGAGAATTCCTTTTGTTCGCCAGTTACATAGAAAGCACATCCGATACCCTAACGATGTCTTTAACAACAGACTTAGATATAGGGAACTTGATTATTTCAAACGAGGTACAGGCTCTAGACGAAGTGGTGGTTACCTCCCAAAAACCTAGATTGGTAGAAAAGGCCGATCGTTATGTTTTTAATATTGAAAATACAGCCTTGTCTGATAGTGATATTTGGGACGTACTAAAACGAACTCCAGGTATTGTGATTGTTAACGACCAGTTGACTGTGAATAACATAGGAAATATAGGTATTCTCATTAACGGGCGAAAGGTAAATATACCTGAACGCGATGTAATTAACTTATTGTCTGGCAGTTCTGCAAGCAATGTAGAAGCGATAGAGGTCATTACCAGTCCTCCAGCAAAATACAGCGCCGAGGGTGGCCTTCTGATAGATATAAAGATGAAGTCCAATTTGGTGGCTGGCTATAATGGTTCCGTATACAATAGATACATACAAGGCGTTTTTGCTAAACATACCTTAGGAACGGATCACTTTTTTAAAGGAAAAAAAACGGATTTCTCTCTAGACTATTCCTTTCAGAACAATAAGAATCTGGCTCGATACATAGACATTACCAATTTCTTTGAGAACAACCTGCCTAATGAAGTTTGGACAGCAGAACAAAACAATATTGATAAGAATCAAAAACATAATATAAGCGCATTTTTTGATTATAAGGTCGATGAACGAAACACCATCAGTTTGTCTACAATCAATTCCTTGACCCCTGATGCAAATAGGTTTTCATCTTCCGAAACCGATATTACAGACACCCAAGGTATCTCTAATGCTGGTTTTGATACGACAAACGACTCGGATTTTCATTTGTACAATACGTCGCTATATTTGGATTGGGTTCATAAATTAAAGAAAGAAGGTTCACAGATTTCATTTAATACCCACTATACGTATTACGATTATGACCTCGAACAGGATATTGACACCGACTTTTTTGATGTGAACGGTGCCGTAATTGGAGAGAACGACTTTATAACACAATCTGTTCAAAATACAGGATTGTTTAGTATTCAAGCTGATTATACCGCCAATCTTGGCACATCTTCCAAACTAGAAACGGGTCTTAGATATGCCTCCATTGCTTCTGATAACACTATTGATCAACAAGGTTTTGACAGGAGCCAATCGGGCATTGACCCTACTGAAGCAGGGGAGTTTGTTTACGATGAAGCTATCTCAGCGGCCTACTTTAGTCTGAACAACAGCTGGGATACATGGAAGTTTAACATGGGCCTTAGGGCAGAATATACCGAAACCGAAGGTAGGTTGGATACAGATGCCAATAGTAACGAAAATGACTACCTAGAACTTTTCCCATCACTTTCAGTACTCTACACTCACAAAAAGAAACATGTATTTAAGCTTAATTATTACCGTCGTATTACCAGGCCAAGGTATAGTTGGTTGAATCCGTTTCAGTTTTTTCAGAACAATAATACCGTATTAGAGGGCAACCCCAATCTCTTGCCCAGTTTTAGTAATTTTGTTTCATTAGCGTATACATTTAACAAAAGCCTTACCCTAAGGCCGTTTTATGAAATCCGCACAAATGATTTTTTACAACAGGTTTCACAGGATAATTCGGGTAATTTATTGCGTTTTATTGCCACAAACTTAGATGAGAACAAGAGTTATGGGTTAGATGTCGTATTTACTAAAGATTTTACGAACAGGTGGACCTCCTACATGCTATTTAATTACTACTACCAAGCAAATAGTTTTAGGGATTTTGATACCGGGCAATTATTGGAGAATACCGCTTGGATAACCTATTTTAGAACTACCCAAAGCTTCACTTTTTTTGAAGACAGATCTTTGTTTGCCGATGCTAGTTTTACTTACTTTTCACCCATCATCATAGGGAATTCCAGGAGGGCCTCCATTAACGAACTGGGATTTACATTAAGAAAAACCATTTGGAACAAGAGCGCCAGTATTTCTTTGGCTGTTGAGGATATTTTTAACCAAAGTAATCAATTTTTTACCCGTCAATACCTTACTCAAGATAATTCATCTTCTGTAAGAAGAGAGAATAGACTGCTGTTACTAGGGTTTAGGTATTCTTTTGGAAACACCAAGATAAGGAACAACAAAAAGAGAAAAAGGGTAGACGAGCGCAATAGAATCTAAGACTTGTTAGATTTTCAAAACCTAACAGATATAGCAAACTACATTGCGCTAGTCATTCGTGTTCTCTTGCCACTCTGCAATAAATAGGTTGGTATCTCGTGTGCCACCGTTGTTCCGGTTGCTCGAAAAAGCTAAATATTTACCGTCATTTGAGAATACAGGAAAGGCATCAAAGGTTTCGCCATGGGTTACCCGTTCCAAATTCTTTCCGTCGATATCTATAAAATATAGGTTGAAAGGAAAACCTTTTTCAGCCTCAAAATTACTAGAGAACAAAATTCTATTTCCTGAGGGATGAAAAAACGGACTCCAATTTGCATTGCCCAAAAATGTCAATTGCTTGAGATTAGAACCATCGGCATTACAGATAAACAACTCCATATCCGTCGGTTCTACCAGTCCTTCGGCCAGGAGGTCTTTATATTCTTTTATCGCTTCGGGCGTTTTTGGACGCGATGCTCTAAAAATCAACTTACTACCATCAGGAGAGAAGAAGGCGCCGCCATCATAGCCAAGCTCGTCCGTGATTTGTTTGACATCCGTCCCGTCCAAATTCATGGTGTAGAGCTCTAAATCTCCACTTCTATCCGAAGTAAACACTATTTTATCGCCTTTGGGAGATACTGTGGCTTCTGCGTCGTAACCTGGTTCGTTGGTTAACTGTGCTGTAATATTTCCTTCAAGGTCGGCCACAAAAATATCAAAGGAGTCATAGACCGGCCATACATAGTTCCCATTTTTACGCAAGGGAACATCTGGACATTCTTTGTCTACTAAATGTGTAGAGCCATATACATAGTGTTTGTTATCTGGGAGAAAATAGGCGCAGGTGGTACGCCCCATTCCTGTGCTTACCATAGGCGGTTTTTTATCTTTAAAGGTCTCTTCTATATTCATCAAGAACATTTGATCACACTCCATGCCCCAAGCTTTGTTGTTCGATTGAAATATCATCTGTTTAGTCCCAACTCCAATAGGCCTCGGCATTATCACCGCCAAACGTGATTTGACGAATACTTTTAAAATACTTCTCCTCTGGATAGATAAGTGTATCGCTTCCGGCCATTAAGGATTTTGACTCTTCTGGGGTTTCAATGAGAGGTTTGGTCTCGGTTTTACAGCTTCCTACTAGAAATAGAAGGAACAAAACAAAAGGAATTCTCATTTGATATGTATTTTTGAGTAAAAATAAAGGCTATGGCTCGTATAACTACATTTTTACTCGTGATTTTTGTTATTTCGACTTCTTGCAAAAAAGAATTGCCCAAAAAAGTAACACTACAGGAAGATATCTCCTTCCTAGCTAACGATAGTTTACAGGGCCGTGAAACGGGCACTCCAGAAGAGTTAATTGCCGCAAACTACCTGCAGCAACGCATGGAAAACATAGGGCTATTGCCAAAAGGGAATGCGGGCACCTACTTTCAGACGTTTACCTTTAAACCAAAGAGCGACCCACATACCAAGGCTCAGTTTGTTTCAGGCGATGTCACTATTACTGGGACGAACGTAATTGGATATATTGATAATCATGCTAAAAAAACAGTCATCATTGGTGCGCATTACGATCATCTGGGCTTGGGTGGCGAAGGCTCGCTCTATGCTGAAGGCGAAGCTGTGCATAATGGAGCGGACGATAATGCCAGCGGTGTAGGTATTATGCTTCAATTGGCTGAAAAATTAAAAGACTCTATTACCGGTAGCAACTACCTTTTTATTGGGTTTTCGGGCGAGGAAATGGGTCTTTTAGGAAGTAATTACTTCTGTAAGAACCCTACGATAGATTTTGATTTCGCCAATTTCATGATCAATATGGATATGGTGGGTCGTTTACGAGAAGACAAAACCCTCTCTATCACAGGAACGGGTACTGCGCCTATATGGAACCAAGTATTAAATAGCACCAACCCTGGGTTTAAATTGGTCTTGGGCGAATCTGGAATGGGCCCAAGTGATCATACCTCTTTCTATTTACAGAATATTCCTGCCCTACACTTTTTTACAGGGCAGCATGAAGATTACCACAAACCTTCTGATGATGCGGAAAAATTGAATTATGAAGGCATGCGAATGATAGGTGATTATATTTTGGAAGTTATTGCCGAACTGGATGATGACCCAAAACTCTCTTTTAGAACAACTAAGAACGAAAGCGAGGAAGTACCGCGCTTTAAAGTGGGCCTCGGCGTAATGCCTGATTACCTTTTTGACGGCAAAGGCATGCGAATTGATGGTGTTTCAGAGGATAGGCCTGCGTATAATGCTGGACTTCAAAAGGGTGATATCGTTGTTCAATTGGGGGATAGCACGGTAGTGGATATGATGAGTTATATGCGCGCCTTATCCGCTTTTGAAGAGGGTAATACAGCAAAAGTTGTTGTGGATAGGGATGGAAAGAAAGTGGGAGCAGAGGTGAAGTTTTAAGAATGCCATGATTACAAGAATCGAAAAGGAAGTCGAAAATTTTATGAAAATTTTGATGCGAGGTATTAGTTTTGATAGATTACCGCTTCCACAATTACCATGTCAGTTTGAGCGAAGTGTAATATTTTTTTCTGTCATAGGTATTCCGACTGAACTTAAAATATCATCAGAGATTTTTCCTTAGTTTTGCAACGCCGAAAAAGAAATTAAAAGCATGCCCAAAATAGGCAACATACAATTACCCGAATTCCCTTTATTGCTCGCGCCTATGGAAGACGTGAGCGACCCTCCTTTTCGTGCCCTTTGCAAGGAGCAAGGAGCAGATGTTGTGTATACGGAATTTATTTCTTCGGAAGGGTTGATACGCGATGCTGCAAAGAGCGTTATGAAGTTGGATATTTATGAAAAAGAACGCCCTGTAGGTATTCAGATTTTTGGGGCCAATTTGGAATCCATGTTACAATCTGTGGAGATTGTTGAAAAATCAGGTCCGGATATTATCGACATTAATTTTGGTTGTCCCGTAAAAAAAGTAGTCTCCAAAGGCGCTGGAGCTGGTATTTTAAAGGATATTGATTTAATGGTTTCTTTGACCAAGGCCATGGTCGAGCATACAAAACTACCGATTACCGTTAAGACCCGTTTGGGTTGGGATGATGATTCTATTAAAATTGTAGAGGTCGCCGAACGTTTGCAAGATGTGGGCTGTAAAGCGATTTCCATTCACGGCCGAACCCGAGCTCAAATGTATAAGGGCAATGCCGATTGGAAACCAATTGCAGAAGTAAAGAACAATCCCAGAATGCATATCCCTGTTTTTGGTAACGGTGATGTAGACACCCCTGAAGCCGCCATGAAAATGCGTGACGAATATGGCTTGGATGGAGCGATGATAGGCCGAGCCAGTATCGGCTATCCTTGGTTCTTTAAAGAAGTGAAACACTTTTTTGAAACTGGAACGCATTTAGCACCGCCTACAATGGAGGAACGTGTAGATGCTGCCAGAAGACATTTACAAATGTCTATAGCTTGGAAAGGCGAAAAATTGGGCGTTTTCGAAACCCGAAGGCATTATACCAACTACTTTAAAGGTATTCCAGATTTTAAACCGTACCGTATGAAAATGGTTACCAGCGATGATTCTGCCGATGTTTTTGCAGCTTTTGATGAGGTATTGCAAAAGTTTGGAGATTATGAATTTGAGCTCCTTTCGTAAGACGTAAGCGTCTAATTCCTAAAAAAGAGCTGACCACAAACTAAAACTCCAATTTTAGGGTTTTAGTTTAGGAGTCGTATTATCCTACGGTTGGGTATGCTATAATATCGGAGTTAGCACAATATTTCGATAAGCTACATTACCATGGTCACCCTGTAAACAAATTGGACCTGGAGCAAATACATCGGAGCTTATTGCTCCTCCAGTAGGGCCTAAGACCGGTTGGTTGTCTATAATTTTTTTTCCATTTAAGATAACGCTTACATGGCGGTCAACTAGGGTAATATCTAAAGTTTGCCACTCGCCACCCTGCTTTTCTGCGCCTTCACTTGGGGTAATACGGCTGTAGAGCGCGCCCATATTATGGCTATCAAGTTCCAGTCCATAAGAATCCACCACCTGTATTTCATATAACCCCCTAAGGTATATCCCACTATTATTTCCTTTTGGAACGTTTACTTCTAGTTTAAGGTTAAAATCACCAAACTCTTGTTCGGTACGCAGGTTCCCGTAATAGAGATGTGCGCCGTTTTCGGGTTGTACAGGGTCATTTCGTAGGGTACCGTTCACAACCTCAAAACCATTTGGTTGATTGGGATTAACAGGTCGCCAATCATTCATATCCTTACCATTAAAGAGTTGCTTAGCTTTTCCGTATATAAGCGTGTTTAGATTTGGCTTAGGACCTACGGGAGGCATCCGTTTTCCTTTGAAATGATTTATTTGTTCTCCTGTTCCTTCCCAAGAAGGCCCGCTCATGGTACCTGTAATTTCATCGTCTGTTTTTGTAATGCGCAAGGTCCATGTCCTAATGTGCTTACGTTCTGTCGCAAAGCTGTCTTTTTTGAGGATTTGTTCATCGGTGCGGGTGACTACTAAGGTGTGGTCATCCACTACATAAATATCGGAAACAGGTATTACACTGCCGCCAATCCATAATAGCTCACCATCTAAAAAACCCTGTTTTTCATGTATATTAAGCCAAGCAACACCTCCCCCTTCAATATCTATACCCCACATACCAAGAAAACTGTTTTCAGGTTCAGTAGGTGATTCACAGGGAGTATTTGCAAATAAGGAAGTAATGGCTAAAAAAAAGCCTATGAAGATAAGAGGTGATTTTTTCATGATTTTGGTATGTTTTTAAATTCGGTCCAGAGAATTAATTGTTGGTATACATGTATAAAAGTAAGGTTTTATTTGAAAAGTACTAGGGCGTAGGCCAATTGGCGATACGTATTTGAATATCTCACAGGTTTGAAATACACGAAAAGGAAAATTTTTTGGATACCTAGGATTTAATTATAAGATTTACTGATTTGAATTTTAGGGAGTATATAGTAGTGGATTTGGCTTAAAGCTTGCTTTGTAACTACGCAACTATTTTGTTTTTTCGAAAATTTCCCTACTTTCGACTAATAATGCCTTTATAAGGCTATTAAATATGTGTTCGATGAAGCCTATTTTTTTCATACTAGCAGTCCTGTTCAGCTCTAATGTGTACTTGAATGCCCAAACAGACAATACCAAAGTAGTATTGATTACCCTAGACGGGCTTAGATGGCAGGAGCTTTTCTCGGGTGCCGACCCGCTTTTGATTGCACATACGGACTTTGTAAACGATACTACCGCATTAAAAGAAAGTTTTTGGAGGGGTAGCCCAATGGAAAGGCGACAAGTTCTTTTCCCGTTCTTATGGAGTCATGTGGCAGAAATGGGCCAGTTACATGGCAATAGAAATCTGGACAGTAGAATGGACTTGACCAACACCATGTGGTTCAGCTACCCAGGTTACAATGAAATCCTTACAGGAAAAGCAGATGACACCCGCATTACGAGCAATGATAAGCTTCCCAATCCTAATAAAACTATTCTAGAGACAGCAAATAAAGACCCGAGGTATACCGGTAAGGTAGCTGCATTTGGTAGTTGGGACGTGTTTCCATACATCGTAAACGAAACACGATCAGGTGTTCCTGTTAATGCGGGATTTGAATTAGCAGCTGGCGATGACCTTACGGAAGGAGAAAAATTTCTGAATCAATTACAGCCTAAAGTTCCTAGCCCATGGGGTACTGTGCGTTTGGATGCCTTTACCCATTACTATGCGGTGGAGCATATTAAAAAAACGCATCCGGAGCTTGTTTACATTGCTTACGGGGAAACCGATGATTTTGCCCATGATGGGGAGTACGACGCCTACCTAAAAGCTGCCCAAAACACAGATTCATTGATAAAAGAACTCTGGGAACTGACTCAAAGCGACCCGTTTTATAAAGACAATACCCTATTTCTTATTACTACCGATCATGGTCGCGGTACCGAACCCTTAGAAACTTGGAAAGGCCACGGCTCTTCGGTTAGTGGTGCAGGTCAAGTTTGGTTTATTGCCTTTGGGAAAGGAGTTTCTGCAGAAGGTGAGGTTTCTAAAACCGAGCAGTTGTACAGTAGCCAAATCGCCCCAACTATTTTAGAAATCTTGGGTCTGAAGGACGGCACAAACAAAAGGGAAGCAAAACTGTTGCAATTAAAAACGGAATAAGGGAGCCTTGCACACAAAGTTTTAGTTAGCCTGCGAGCTCTAACCATTGTAGGAATAAATAATAAGCAGTCTATTTTTTAATCACAATACTTATCGCTTCTCCAATGGCCATAAGTTCTTCGGTTTCGGCAGCTGTAAAATCATAGGGCACAAGTTTCCCTATACCTATTACGCCATATAAAACGTCATCTAGCATCAAAGGAGCGGCAACGGATCCTTCTACTTTTGTTTCTTTAGCCGCTGGCCGAGCCATTCCAGAACTATCGGTCTGTAGATTGCACATTTCAATAGGTTTTTTTCGCTCTGCAGCAATACCAGCCATACCTTTTCCTATGGGAATAGTAGCGAGTTTGGGAAGTAAAAAATCTGGAACACCTACATGAGCTTGCACCTGTAATAATTGGGTTTTTTTATTTAAAAAATGAAGTGTTCCCGTAGTGCAGTTAAAACCGGAAACAACCGTGTCTAGTAGGTTTTGCCAGTCTACCTCTGTGTTTGTTAGTAGTGTACTTACTGTTTTTAGTATGGAAGAATTATTAGATTTCATGGGTGTTGTTTTATGTTTTTAATTTAAGGCCTAGGTATAAATCTATTTAGAAAACTTTATAATTAATCAAAATAGACCATAATTGCATCAGCCACCAATTTATGCCCTTTTTTATTTATATGGTTGCTCTGCGCCATAAAGGACTGTAGATTTTCTGTTTTGGCTATTTTTTTAAAAATCGCATAACTATCCACTAGCCCTATGTAATGCTTCGCTGCTAATTCTCGTATTTGTTGGCTATGTTGTTCCAAAAGAGCATTATTGGAAAGTATGTATTCTTTTAAATCTGGTGTAGGGGTAAGTAAAATTACTTTTACTCCTTGAGTCATTGCCTCAAGTATCATTTTCTCCCAAGCTATTTTGGCACGTTCCAAACCAATACTACGGTCGTTTAAGGCATAATCTAAAAACAGCACATTTGGTTTGTGATTCAGCACTTCTTCTTTGAAACGTTTTGCACCTTGTTCCGATTGTTCGCCTCCAATAGCCGTTACAATAGTATTGACTACCGCTGGGGGATATTTTTCTTTTATCATTTTCAGTGTCAAATGAGGGTAGGCCGATAGGGTATTTACCTCGGGTGTTTTAAAATACCCTGATGGAACGGAATGGCCATGAAAAACCAAATTTAACGTTGTATTGTTTGGCCATGTTTTTTGGAGTGCTGTTTTTACGGAATCCAAATAAAACGTAGCGTCGCGTTTTGATTGCGCCGAACATCCAACGGAAATAAATAATACCATACAGGTTTTAAATAAAACATAAGTTCTCTTTCTTGAATATTTCATATACACTGTTCAAAAGGTGTCATTATGTAAAAGCATGTATCAATAGGCTACTTATTTTCGCAAACCATCTTTAATCTTTTGTAACCTTACTTCCCCACCAATCATCGTTAGGCTTAAAATTCGGAGAAAGAAATTCGCGTCTTTGGTTTTCGAGTCGGGGCAACATAACATTTATTTTTTGTTGATGCATTTTTATGGCTAATTCTGGGTCGTATGCACTGTCAATTTCAGGTTTATTGGCATTTACACTGGTTAGAAAAGTATTTAGTTTTTTGGCCATGGCCGTACCTTGCTCCGTATGTTGAGCCAACACATTATTTTGTTCTCCGGGATCGGTTAGTAAATTATAAAGTTCGTTTTGGCCATTTTCCCAATAATGGATGAGTTTCCAATCTCCTTCACGAATCATAGATGCCGGTTCCCCGCCTTGGTTTCCGTAATGTGGATAATGCCAAAATAACGGTCTGCCTTCAATTTTAGCACCTTCTAAAAGCGGTTTTAAACTTACTCCGTCTACATGTTGTTGTGGTTTTAATGTGATGTCCGCCAAATCTAATAAAGTAGGGTAGAAATCGGTTCCTGAGGCAGGATAATCTATCTGTTTTACTTTTGTGAGCCAAGGTACTTTAATAAAATAGGGCTCGCGAATGCCGCCTTCCCACTGATATCCTTTTCCGCCACGCAATGGTAGATTAGTTGTGGAAAAAGCATCCCCAGAAGCTACGCCACCATTGTCGGAGGTAAAGACGATAATGGTGTTTTCCTCTAGTCCTAACGCTTTTAATTTATCCAATACAATACCCACCGCATCATCCATTTTTTCTATTAATCCGGCATATATTGGATTGTCCTGAACAGTTCGAATGGGTAATACGCGTTCCATTTCGTAACCGGAGTCTTTAACACCCTGTTCTTCGGCTTTTTTACGGTATTTGGCCCAATGTTCCTCTGTTGTTTGTATGGGTCCATGTACGGCATAAAAAGATAGGTAGGCTAAGAAGGTAGAATCCTTATTTTTTTCAATGAAATTGGCAGTTTCATTTCCTAAACGTATAGATAGATTTTCGCCTGCTGTTGTATTCTCTAGATTCGGATTTTCCCATGGCGAAAAGAAACCTTCGATAGGACTCCCCTTGTCCCAGCCTCCTTTATTTATATCAAAACCATGGTCTGTAGGCCAGCTTCCTTCAGAACCTAAATGCCACTTGCCGGCAAAAAACGTTTTATAACCATGTGCCGCCAAAGCTTCGGCCAATGTGGTGTCTTTTTGAGGTAATATGTGATTATATGCTGCAGGGAGCAATTTATTATTTCGGTGTAAAGCCCGCCAATCAACTCCGTATTTTGCCCCTATCCAATCTGTAATTTGGTGTCTTGCTGTAAACTGCCCCAGCATAATACTGGCCCGTGACGGACTGCAAACGCGACTAGCAGCATAGCCTTGGGTGAAGACCGTGCCCTCGTTCGCTATGCGGTCTACGTTGGGTGTTTCATAAAATGCACTTCCCGTAACGCTCAAATCATGGAGACCAAGATCATCAACCAAGATAAAAACGATATTAGGTTTCTTTTTGACCGCCCCTTTACCTTTAGTATCACACGATATCAAAACGACCACAAAGAAGCTTATGGATACTAATTTTAGGAATTTCATATACGCTCAGAATTACGCCGCTTGTATGTGGCATTACGATTTAATGGCTATCAATGATAAGGAATTATTGATTTAAAACATAGCGGCGTTTAGGAACAGTATAATTATTTCCTTTTACTAGGCATTAGCTTTTCAAAACCTGTATAGTGTGAACAAGTTATATGTTAAAAGTATCTTATTGCTATTTCATTTTTTCTTAAAACACACACAAAGAATTTAATCTACATCAATAGCCATCGTTTTTTCATTATCTTGAAAATAAAAACCTATGAAAAATACAGCTATGTTTTGGGTGGGCTCAACCACTTTAGTATTAGTGACCGTTACGATTATGGTCGCTATGAATTTTCCTTTTAATTGGGTATTCTACTTATCGCTTATTGGGCAGGTCATGATTGTTTTTATGGTATATCGTGTACTTACAGACAACTATAAAACAGAGAAAACTTTTGCCGATTTTTATGAGGACCATCCTATTGGAAGAGAAGAACGGTATAGGTAAAGTAACCAAACTGAAGGTGAGTAGCTTTCAGGTATAGTTTCCCATCAATATACTTCAAAACTAAAACCGACAGTTATAATGCTTGACGTAAAAGCCGTATCCCTGTCGTACTTATAAAACTTTAGATCTATCCGTTTTAAGCCAAATTTCCAGATATGGGCTTTGGTAAATATATCGGTGTAGGAAGCCCCTAATCCAAACTGGTTGGCTTTATACTCGGATAGGTCGTAGTCGGAAGTATAAAATTGTTCGGTAGAGATGGCTGTTTCAAAAGGGCGAAAATAATCTGCTGCTGTTTGCTGGTAATATCGGTAAGAGGGATAGACGGTAAATTTATCGGATAGTTTTATAGGCAATTCAAAATTTGCTGTGTGTGAGCTAATACCCCAATTGTCCGAATAGTATCGGTAAAAAGTACGAAGGACAAATGTTTCATTTAAAAACCAATTCAGTCTGCCGCCGATCGCGATTTTAAATCGGCTATCGGGAAGTTGTTCTACAGCATCGGCCAATTGAAAGTTTTCAATGAAAGAATCGGCTACATCTGCAAAATAGACACGTTGAAAAGGAGTAGAAAGCAATCCTTGTTGTTGTATAAGGTCTAGCGACAATGAGCCCTGAACGTTTTTGTGCAGGATTTGAGAAAAACCAAAGCCAAGGTTATAGGAATTTCTATTTTCATTTTCGAACGGAGTAAAATCAGGATTATAACTAGGGTTTCCAGTAATGGTATTATCCAAGAAAAATCCATTATCGAGACCGTTACCATTGGGGGAAAAAGGTCTTAATTCAAACGGGTAAATGGCATTCCAAGTATCCAAATAAACGCTTCCATGAATACTTAGCTCCGTATTTTTTTCATTAAATAATTTTGAATAGGCACCACCAAAGCCAAAGGAAAAATAATCGTATTCTGCTGATACGGAAATTTTTGCGGACCAGATTTTGTCTCTATCATCTGAAGTATGGCTGTAGGACGCGATTAGATTCGTCCACACGTCGTTGCCAGATGCTCCTGAACTCGCTACAAATGGGTCTGCTTCGCCGTTGCCGTCAAAGGGGTCCACGTTGCTT
>JBLICT010000031.1:0-20843 GCA_047632415.1 Maribacter sp. | reverse complement strand
ACAAAAAATGACTATCCCCCCCTGTTAAAATAACTGTTAAATGTTTAAACGTTGGGCATATTGCGAAATTACCCCGTCTATTTCATGGAGCACACCATACACCACACCACTGTGCATACAGTTATTCGTGGAGTTTCCAATAAAATCCATAGGCTCCTCTTTTTCCAGCAATGGAAGCTTTGCCGTTTGACCATGCATCGCCTTATACCTCATGTTGATGCCAGGGGAAATAGCCCCACCCAAATATTCATTAAAATCATTTATAATATCATACGTAATACAAGTACCTGCATCAATAACTAAAGTATTCCCACCTTGATTGCGGTAAAAAGCAGCAGTAGCCAAGGCTATTCTATCTATTCCTAATGTGTTTGACGTTGCGTAACTATTTTTAAAAGGGACTTTAGATTTTGAAGTTAGTACATGTACCTTACAAAAGAGGGACAATACCTCGAAAGCCTTTTCATCGGATTTACCTACCGATGCTATTATTGCGCAACGTATTTCTGGATATGCTTCAAAAACCGACTTTACCTTTCCCAAAAAAAACGATGGTTCAAAATACTCATAGAACACTAGTATCTTCTTTTTAAATATCGCAAATTTGATGTATGTATTACCAATATCTACCACTAAATTCATGTCACAAAGATATAAAACTGATTATGCTTTTAATTTAGGAATGAGCCATAAATAAACCATGGTAGAAAGGAAAATTAAAAAAAACCACCACACAGGAACCTCAGAAGTTGTTATCCTAATTCACCGCTAACTTATCAGATGGGTTAAAAAACCTACTATTTTCCAAAATCATATTCGCCCAAAATTATGGAATAATACCCTGTTGTCTAATGCGCTTTTAGATTTTATTAAGAAGATTTTATGATAAACACTGCGAAATAGCAGCCGTGTAGAATATCCCAAATCTAAAACTACTCAAGGTGTACGATTCTATAGATTGAAAATAAATGTGTTTACAGGATATTAAAATACTACTACTTGTATCCAAAATTTTCTAACACGATAAATCTTATTTCGCTTTTTTTAAGATTTAGTTGGTATATCCTAAATTTGAAATTATATTTGCAGCCGCTTATAGCGACATGGTGCCTTAGCTCAGTTGGTAGAGCAATGGACTGAAAATCCATGTGTCCCTGGTTCGATTCCTGGAGGCACCACATTTAAACCCTGTAAACAAAACGTTTACGGGGTTTTATGTTTCTGGACGACACTTAGGTTGATGTTTTACATTGTTGATAACTACTTTTTATTTAAGAATTCCTCGTTATATATTTTAGATTGCTAATTATTTGGATATTGATGTCCGAAAACTGTTTCATCCCACCACAACGTGCAAAAAGAGAAACCTCAACGGATTTGCAGAAAATGAAGAAATATTCTACTGTAGCAATACCGAAAAGAATTTAAGGGTACTATTGGAAAAAGTAGAATTACGATAGTTAGGCTTTATTCTCCGATTGAGTGAAATTACATTTTTGTGATTGGTCTGCTTTAATTGCTGTTCATCCAACCAGAGTGTAGTTTGGCATTGTTTTAGCACTCTATGCCAAGTAAGTTGTTGATACTGTTTTGAGTAGCCTCAACTTCGCCTTTAATTTAAAACCCCCGATTATGAAAACAGTCCTACTTGTACAGCAAATCTATTCTGAAGGCTTTAAAAACTTAGGAGGCTTCCTAGCCAAGCGATACTTTAAATTTTTCGCATGGTTTAGCTTTATAATGTTTGCCGTCGTAGTATACGCCTTTATCTATAGACTAGCCACCGGATTCGCTTTTGACTAAACATATCTAATAAAAAAGCCTAAATCTAATTTTAAAGGATTGCTTTTTATGGTTGCTTGTTTTGGATTATCGACGCTATTCTTAATATTCATTCGTCTTTATTCCTGATTCTTGGGTGCTACACTAGCTAACGATGTTAATTTGTTTTTTTGCCATGCCTTTCTTACTTCGAAAGGCACAAGCGAGACGCTCGCACTAGCGTTTAGATGTTCGTTGGTTCATTTGCGCTGGTGGAGGAATCTACTTAACTCGTTCCACTACATTCATGATTTCTAGAACAATCAAGACTAGAAAGAATAATCCGAGTAAAGATTCACTTATTGAAAATTGTGATACGTCCATGTTATCTCAACGGCCAACTTAAATTATTATTGTGTAATCTATAGAAGGCTAAATGGGGTTAACTACTACTTCGTCCTCTTGGCTCTTTTGGCCCTGAGGCACCACATATAGTCATTTTTAAAGGTTACTGTTAGTTACGATGTATTACCTCTATCCGACTAAAAACAAACAGATACCTTCGCGAGGCTCGTAAAGAAATTGAATTTAAAATAGTAGTATCGTGAAAAACGCACTGCAATAATATAAATACTAATCATTCCAAATCCTGGCTACAGCATTTTCCATGAAACCCTTTACTTGAAGCTCCGTATCAGAAGTATTTAAAATTTCCAAAACAGTATATGCATCCCTTGGGAAAATCTGATTAGTCATCACATACTGTCCTTCGTGTATAAAAAGTTCTATGGAAGAAGCATCTAACAATATTCGAATCTCAACTTCGCCCTCGGGCAGATTGTTTATTGGCATTTTCTGAACGGTTGTTGCAAAATTAGTCGCAAAGTCAGTTAGCCCAGAATTTCGCCTATCGAAAGTTATCATCTTATTTTTTTCATCCAAAGCTATGGCGAGACTGTCGGCCCTGTTATTTTTAAAACTTAAAATAAAATCACGTGCCGCCGTTTTAAAACGAATCTCAAATTGGTTTTTAGTCGCCAAACCAATAGTCTTTGCCTCATTTGGTTTTACTATAATATCCTCAGCTTTGGCACCAGCATCCACTAGTTTATCAAAACTCTTTAGCGGATAGTTTAGAAGCTCATACTGTCCATTTATTTTACTAAGTGAAAGGGTTCTAGGAACGGTCGAAGCACTACGCCACTTTTCGGTAGGTGTTTCTCGCGCATAGTCCCAATTGCTCATCCAACCTATAAAAATTCGTTCTTTATTTGGCGTATTATTATAAGTAACACCAGCATAATTATCCCTACCAAAATCCAACCATCTATTTTCTGCTTGGTCAGAGGTAAAGGTCTTACCATCAAAATCACCTATAAAATATTGTGTACCGTTACCACCGTTCGGAGCACCAGGATTTATACTAATCAGCAGCACCCATTTTGTTTCGCCTGTTCCATCTACCTGCAAGGGAAACATATCCGGACATTCCCAGACACCGCCGTGGGCACCTTGGTTTTTGCCAAATTCGCTTACCTGCTCCCATTCCTTTAAATTTGGGGAATTCCATATTTGCAAATGGTCTCCGGCTGCCAAAAGCATCGTCCAAAGTTCTTCCTTTTCGTTCCAAAAAACCTTGGGGTCTCTAAAATCTCTTACTACGGTATTTCTTATAACCGGATTATCCTTGTACTTCGTCCAACTATCACCGTTATCCAAACTGTAGGCAATACCTTGGGTCTGGAAATCCGTTTTGCCAGCTTGTTCTCCTTCTATATCGTGGTAGGTAAAAATAGCAACTAGCGCTAGATTATCCGCAGTACCAAAACCAGTCGTATTATGAGTGTCTACCACGGCACTTCCCGAAAATATAAATCCATTTTCATCAGGATACAGCGCAATAGGCTTATGCTCCCAATGCAACATATCGGAACTTACGGCATGGCCCCAGTGCATGGGTCCCCAAACGATATCATCTGGATAATACTGATAGAACAGATGATAAACTCCCTGATGATATACAAGTCCGTTAGGGTCATTCATCCAGTTGCGCTCTGGTGTAAAATGAAACTGTGGCCTATAGTCTTCAGTGTAGTACGTACTATCTTTTTCCATGGTTACCAGTGGCTTTTTAGGCTCCTTGTCTTTACAGGAAAAAACAAGTGCCAAAAACGTAATAACTATCAAATATTTAAGATTACTGGGCATAAATTTTGATTTTTTATGGTTTATGAATCCTCCAACTTACCCTACTAAAATAGTACCTTTGTTGAAACCAAATACGTTTCTATGCGATTTTTTTTTGCCGTAGTATTACTCTTATACTGCAATGCGGTAGTCTTAGGGCAATCTAAATTGGACAAAACACTAAAATGGTTCAATAGTGAATCCGTGCCTTACATTTATCCCAAAAACATATCCGATACTACTACAGTGATACTCTTGGATACTAGAAAAAAAGAGGAGTATGATATCAGTCATCTTAAGGATGCTATTTGGGTGGGAGACAAAGCATTTGATTCGATTCTAATACTGGAACAAATTCCGGATAAAGAAAAATCGATTATCGTTTACTGTTCTATCGGTGTGCGTTCCGAAGACATTGGAGAAAAGCTCCTAGCTTTAGGATACAAAGACGTTAAAAACCTTTATGGTGGTATATTTCAGTGGAAAAACGAGAATGGCGCTATCTACAATAATAAGGAACAACCAACGGACAGCGTGCATGCCTTTAGTAAACATTGGGGGAAGCTACTTTTGAAGGGAGTGAAGGTCTACTAGTGAGCAGTGGGCAAAACAAATTTGATATTTTAAAAATAAAAATTGGGCATACTACAAACAAAAAAAACTGCAACAGACGCAAAGGCGATAGACTTTACCTTAGCGAAATCTCGTAATCTGTTGCTCATCTTTACCCGTAACCCTGAACTAGGAAAGTGTAAAACACGCTTAGCAGCAAAAGTGGGCGATACCGCAGCTTTGGATATTTATAAGTTTTTGCTAAACCATACCGTAGCCATCACTACTGGACTTTATGCTAAAAAAACGGTGTGCTATTCCGAAGAAATCTGGAAGAACGATATCTGGAACACTACTTTTTTTGATAAAAAACTGCAAAAAGGACAGAATCTGGGGGAACGCATGGCTTATGCTTTTTTGGAGGGTTTTCAAAACGATTTTGAAAAAATAATCGTTATTGGAAGCGATATGTACGATCTCTCCCAAGAAGATTTAGAAGCAGCTTTTAGTGCCTTGGATACTCATGATTTCGTAGTAGGTCCTGCAGAAGATGGTGGTTATTACCTGTTAGGAATGAAACATTTTATCCCAGAGGTGTTCCAAGCCAAAGATTGGGGAACAGAAACCGTACTCCAAGACACTTTGTCTAATTTAGTAGCCGAAAAAACCGCATTACTAGCACCTAAGAACGATGTAGACCATTACGAAGATATTAAAGATATTGAGGCCTTTGTACCTTTTTTAAAACATATGAGACAATGATGAAAAAACAATTAGAGGAATCTGTAGCCTACCTTATTAGTAAGGGGTTTGATAAGCCTGAAATAGGAATTGTACTAGGAACAGGACTAGGGAAGTTGGTAGATGAAATAGAAGACCGGATTGAGGCACATTACAATCACATTCCATTTTTCCCGCTAGCAACTGTTGAATTCCATGCTGGAAAATTAGTTTTTGGAACCATAGCCGGTAAAAAGGTAGTGGTTATGCAAGGACGCTTTCATTTATACGAAGGCTATGATTTTCTGGATATCACGTACCCTATTCGCGTGATGCACCTTCTTGGTATTACAAAATTATTTATTTCCAATGCCGCAGGTGCCATCAATTTAAATTATAAAAAAGGTGATATGATGCTTATTGAAGACCATATAAACCTACAGGGTGGTTCTCCATTGGCCTTTAAAAATGTTGCCCAGTTCGGGGAGCGCTTTGCCGATATGTCAGAACCTTATGATTTAGATATGCGTAAAAAATTGGAGCAATTGGCTACCGAGCACAACATATCTTTAAAAAAAGGAGTCTATGCCTCGGTGGTAGGACCTCAACTGGAAACTAAGGCGGAGTATAGGATGCTCAAAATCTTAGGAGCGGATGCCGTTGGGATGAGCACGGTACCAGAAGTGATTGTTGCCAACCACTTAGGATTACCAATCATAGCCGTATCGGTACTTACGGATGAGTGCGATCCGGATAATCTTAAACCTGTTGATATTGCAGAAATCATATCCATAGCGGAAAACACAGAACCCAAAATGGTAAAACTATTTAGGGAATTAATCAAAAAACTGTAAGGTTCTTTGGACTAAAACTACTATTTAGAAGCCTTGTCTAGTTCAATGAAAGAAACTAAATCCCAAATAAGCATTATCATCCCCGTTCTTAACGAGGAGGATTACATTCGTAAAGTACTTGTAGCTATTCGGGAAAATGCCACCTCTAAGAATATAAAGGAGATACTTGTCATAGACGGTGGTAGTGCAGATCATACTGTAAAAGAAGCATTAGGTTTAGGAGTTCAAGTAGTTTCTGCAGCTAAGGGAAGGGCCAAGCAAATGAATAAGGGCGCACAGATAGCAACTGGAGACCTCTTGTACTTCTTGCATGTGGATACACTACCACCCAAAGGTTTTGATACCCATATCCTAAATACCTATTCCAATGGTTTTGAGGCAGGCTGCTTTAAACTCAGGTTTGACAGTTCCAACAAATTCCTACATTTCTTTGCCTGGTGCACACGAATTAACCATCAAATCTGCAGAGGTGGCGACCAATCGCTGTACATTTCCAAAAACCTATTTCAAAAAGCAGGTGGCTTTAATGAGGCATATACCATTTACGAGGATAACGAATTTATTCAACGAATTTACAAGTTAACACGCTTTGCCATTATGCCTAGCACAGTACAAACCTCCGTTAGGAGATATGAACAAAGAGGCGTTTTCACCTTGCAATATCACTTTGGGGTGGTACACGCAAAACATTATTTAGGTGCTGGGCCAGCAGATCTTTATAAATACTACAAAACCCATATTACCCTTTAGCTTATTCCCCCTCAAAATCAAGCAGCACCCCTTCACCAATCCATTTGGCAAGTGCTTGTCTGTTGTCCGGGTCTAAAATACGGCGTTGATCTTTCTTGTTCTTAATAT
The DNA here is from genome assembly GCA_047632415.1 of Maribacter sp. Classification (GTDB taxonomy): domain Bacteria; phylum Bacteroidota; class Bacteroidia; order Flavobacteriales; family Flavobacteriaceae; genus Maribacter. Next base: position 13,911 of record JBLICT010000031.1, on the reverse strand, counting down.
TCCCAATTTCTATATATGCCATAGCAGGAAGGGTTTTTCGCACCAAGTATAATTCCGTCCTGTGGCCAAAGGTGCCTTCGTAGGTCCTATTGGGCTGATATTTTTTATATTTTTCCTGAAATGTATTGTGAATACTTTCTGCCAGTTTCTTTCCGTTTTTACTTTTTTCGTGATGGTAAAAGAATACATCAATATTTTGTCCTTTACTACGGCTATCCACATGGGTAACAATCAAACGTTGGTAGGCTCCATTATGGCTTTTATACAAATCGTTTACAATAGTTACCCGTTGCTTTAATCGTGCCAATTGGTTCAGAGGAATCGTTTCTTCAGGGTAGGCTACCTCATCCCTATCTATTTCTAAAATTCGGTCATCGCGTATACCGTCATTTTCGTCCCTAATAATAATATACACCGTAGCTCCATGCTCCATTAGCTCCTTAGCCAAACGTAAGGTAATATCATAAGCATATTCATCCTCAGCTATAGATTTTTTAGAGTAAACGGCCATAGCTCCTGGATCAGGACCCCCATGTCCAGAAACCAAATAGTATATATTACCCTTTAAACGTTCCGTTTTTTCTACTACGGTCTTATGTTTGTCACCAAAAATAGCAAATGCTTCGCTCTTTATATCCTTAATTTTTTTTGATTGGGACTTAATGGAATCTACTAGCTGAATACTATCTACCACAACTTTGGGGATTTGGTACACCCTACCCTCATAAAGGTGAACACTATCTCTTAGGTTTGTTATATTCAACTTAATAAAATCGTCATAATAGTCGTATGGGCTTACATCGTTTTTCCGTAAAAGCGAAAGAATACCGTCCCCTTTTTCTGCAGTAACAGTTTTTAAGGAATCTTGTGCCATAGCCGAGAAACATAAAAACAATAGACTATTAATAAACACAACTCTTAACATGGTTATAAAAAAACAAAATTCATACCAAAACACGGAACAGGAATTTAAAATCAATCAGTAAAATTTAGATTGGCATGGTCCTGCAGAATACCCTTAGTGATGAGGTCTGATAGCTTGGATTTTCCGGAACGAACTGTAATACCGTCCGGTTCCTCATTAATATGCATAATTGTTACTGATGGTAACAAATTTTTAGCCAAGTACACATTAAGTTCGTCGGTAAACGGAGAAATACCCTGGTCGGTCTTAATTCTTCCTATAGCGTTCTTTTTAAAGATATCCCTAAAACTTTCTGCCAATCTTAGGCCATCAGCACTTTTGTCGTAATGCTGCATCGTTATTGAAATCCCCTTTTTATCCTTTCTTACATCCCTTATCATCAAGAACCTTTGATAACTACCGTTGTGTTTCAAGTATTTCTTATTGACAATGCTCGTGAGTTCCCCAAAGTCCGCAATCGCGTTTTCAGCATCACCCTCCTCATTTTTTTTATCTAAAGTGGTAATACTTTTTTGTAAAACGTAGACTCTTGCCCCTCGTTCCATTAAATCTTTGGATAGCTTTGCTGCAAAACCGTCCAGTACTTTTAGGCTATTATTCTCTGTTTTGGTATCGGAATAGATAAGGTAGTATACCGTATTTTTTAAGGTGGAGTCCTTTTGCTTCATTTTCACCAAATCGGCATCAAAAAGAGGTGCCTCTTCCGCATCGTCCATCTGTATGTATGTCCCCATATTCTTGAAGGAATCAGATGCATAGGGCAGTATGTATTTTCTGCCTACCAACAGTTCGCTCGCACCTTTGATTGCATCTTTATTCAAATCCAAAAAATCTACGTAATATTTTACGGGATGAATTCCCGATTTTCTGAGAATAGAAAAAATACCATCCCCTTTTTGAGCAACTACAGTGTCTAATTTTACTTGACTAAATAGTGCTGTGCAGCCAAACAAAATAATATATAAAAAGAGGGATTTAATGCTCATGCTAATCTTGTAGTTATGGTTAGGCAAAGATTGTTAAAAATATTGACCAATTCCAAAGACAATTCCATTTGCGCTGTCTTTTGTGATTCCGTGCCCGTAATCTATCCTAAATATGGCGTTGAAAATACGTTTGTGTATAAATCTAAGTCCAACGCCTGGATAAATCCGAAGGTTTTCATTGTCTAAAAAGTTACCAAAATTACCTCCAGGATTACGCCAAGACCCGCCATCTACAAAAAAATTACTCTGTAATACGAACCAGTCTTTATCCACAAGCGTATGCCTGTATTCCGTATTGAAAACAATAGCACCGGTTCCGCGATCTATGGTATTTCCTACGCCGCGTATATTCAGGTTATTGTCCACGGTAAAAGGAGCGAAGGGGCTATTGACGTTACTTGCCAGTCCTAAACGAAGTCTGTTGGCCCAATTCCCATGATTCCCGATTCTCTTGAATAAGCTAAAATCATTAAACCCGATTAAAAATTCTGGCAAGGCTTCATCTGAACTACCTACATATTGAAAATTTAGATTACTCTTAAATCCGTCTAAATAATGATAAAAGTAATCTATGTCCTCGTAATTATAGATAAACTTAAGTAGGTGCTTATCAACATTCAAGGCTAAGGGCACATTTGGTCTAGTAGCACCTGAAATGTAACTGTAGTCTTCCGTAAAAAGACTAAACCCCAGCTCTATCCTATTTTTAAGATTAAATTCATAGAGTCCCAGGAATTCAAATCCAGAATTTCGATACCTATAATCTGCTGTATCATCCGAAAAAAATACGGGCTCTTGCGTATTAAAATCATTGTAGTTAAAAGCCAAGCCAAGTTTGTCCGAAAACAAATAGGGCGCCCTTACACTAAATCCATAGGAATGGAATACATCCAATTGATAGAACCCCCCCAAGGTTATATTACTTCCTAAAAAATTAAACTCTTGAAGGCCTACCCTAAAGGCAAAATCATCATTAGCAGAACTGAAAAGATTAGCAAAGGGAATTAAAGTAAAGTTTTCCTCTACGGTATAGTTTACCTCATACTCCTCTTCTTTCAATGGAAAAACCTGAAAATAGGCATGCGAAATAGACGGCAATCTTTTAAGTCGTGTGATGTCCTGTTCCATTTGAAAGGAATCTAATGGCATTCCCTCCTGGACTTTCACAAGCTTTTCTACGAAGGATACTTTGGTGCGTTTAGTCCCCTTAACTTCTATTTTAGACACTATACCTTGCTGGCACATTGCCAGAAAATAACAGAACGAAAACACAAAAAGAAGAAAAATTTTCTTATTCATTAGGGTATTGTTCGGTAACAGGGGGCAAAACTTAAACAACGCCGAAGGTTACCCATTAAAAAATGAACCAGACTAAGGTAAAATCAACGTTCTAAATAACTACTAAAATGCTCCCGAATTATATGTTCTGCAGGTTTATTTTGAGGCGTAAATCTGTTATCTTTTTCTCCGCCAGATTTTTCATGTTCAATGAACCACTTCCAAACATAACCGCCAGCGAACCAATCTTCCTTCCAAAACTCGTTAAAAATGGCAGTTTTGGCATTTACCTGCGCCTGTAAATTAATACCCTCTTCTGTCCGATCTACCAACCAGGGTTTTTTAGCTGTATAATCCATACTTCTATAGCCAAATTCGGTAAACAATACAGGTCTTTCGTTCGCCGTAGCCACTTCTTCAATCGTAACTTTCCAACGCTGCCAGCCTTCTTGTAGTTCTGCTACGGAAGGGGTCTTGGTATCAGATAGCGGAAAATAGGCATCTATACCTATATAATCCAATGTTGCCCAAAAGGGTGTGCGTTTATACTCGTCCCAATTAGCAGCATACGTCAACTTCCCATCATACACTTTTCTTATTTTTACAATAAGTCGCTGCCAATATTCAGGTCTATTTTCTACAAATTTCTCTAGTTCGGTTCCGATACAAAAAATAGGTACTTGGGCTTCTTGGGCAAGCTGTGCATAGTTGAGGATAAAATCGTCATAAGAAGCCTCCAATTGCTGCCATTGTTCTTCAGACTTCATCGTAATGGTACCTGTGAACTCCCCCTTCCAAACCCAAATTTGAGGTTTGAGCATTACCGAAATCCCATTTTCCTTTAGTAGTTCTATGTACTGTTTCGCCCCCTTTTTAGTTTCCCCGAACCACTGCCTGTCCGTATCAAAAATAATATTCGGATTCCCTATGTCGCGCATAAATCCAAAGGGCATTATTGCCGCACTATTAGCGTTCACCTTCAGAACCTCATCTATATGCAATTGATCAACAGGATCTCTAGAGGCCACAAAACTTAGCCCGTTTATCTTCTTCTGTGCTTCCCCTGAACAACAGAACTGTAAACAACAAATAAACAACAACGATAGCCTTTTCATAAAAACTCATTAAGGCTTCTAAATTAGGGATTTTATATACTGCTTAAATTTGTTCACTAGAAAATACCTCTTAAACCTAGGTTCAATGTTTGTCCCAGACCCGTATTATTTCCTCTTACAAAATTGGTATAAAGAACTTCAAGATTCAGTGCATTTGTGAGCTGATATTTTGCTCCTCCACCTAAGGCAGTAAAATCTTGGGTAAACTCGTTACCTAAATCCAATCGCTGTGAATGCTGAGCCAAGACCAGAACGGTAAAATTGTTAGATGGAAAGTAGCTTAGAAACACGCCCGGATTAAGATTTAGGCTATTGTTCGCAAAACTACCGTCTATGGTATTGCCATTTGCATCCTGTGCGGAAGCTTTTCCAAAATTAAGTTCCGTCGTCAACTCTGAAAATACTTGCCATTTATCTCCAGGAAAGGTATAATCATAGAATAATCTGTTTTGCCAAACAAAACCGTTCTGCTCCAAGAACACGGATTGTCTAATCCTATTAAAGCCTGTGTCGACCAATCCGTCTTCCGTCTCGTTGTCTATCAACGGAATAAAGAAAGAGCTTTGGATACTGAAATTACTTACCGACACGAAGGGCACAAATTTTATAGATGGTGCAAGTGCAGTCAACCCCGACCGAGCAGTTCCTGACTCACCGTCAAATTTAAACACATCAAGCGCACTCCTATCATTAATAACGTTAGACCGTAATCTGGCAATAAACCCAACATTCCATCTGTTATTGTTTCCAACCCCTGTATACGCTTCTAAAATTGAGGTAAAGAAGGTTTGCCTAGGCTGGGTTCCAGACGCAAATGTACTTTCCGTTTCCGTATACAAATTATTAAACCATTTTAAATCGTACTGCCCTTTTCCTATTAATTTGGACGGCGTATACTGCTGAATATTGCTTTTTAATTGGAGACTATCCTGAGACATTCCGTTCAAAAAAGCCAAAAGGGTTCCTGCAAGAAATAGATTTCTTTTTAAAAAGTTCATTTTTATGTATTTAGATTGATTATTTAATTTCGTTCAAGGTCCAGTCGTAAGGATAATAAGAGACCTTTACTTTTTCTGGTAGTTTTTTGATTTTATATAGATTGATAAAATCCACCACATCACCGTTTTGCTGAAAATCGCCCTTGTACCATTCAAATATCTGAGAAATTTTAACCTTGTTTTTGGCAAGGCGAATAAAATTAGCATCATTGATTGCCTTCTCTGTCTGTTTTTGCAATTGTTGATCTAAAGTAGCTGGCTTGTACGCTTTATTAATAATTGGCGGACAACCCAAGCCTGCACATACCAATACAAAATGAAACCTTGCCTCTTTGGGGAAGTTTCCACGCAGTAGTTTATTTTCGATATCGTTAAGTGTAATGTTCTCACCTCCTACTTCATACCTTATTTTATCAAAGAAACCTGATACATCTAATGGAGATTTTAAAGGGTAGTTTTTTACAATACCCTTAATGACCAAAATATTGTAGGTATTAATCCAAAATGCTTGATAGTTGGAAGCATCTGTTTTTTCAACTCTAATATTATTTGCCGCATCCACCAACGAAAACAACGTTTCTGGATTATTCTTTACGGCTACATAATTGACCCGACCGTTTGCTATATTCGTTTTAAGAAAACTATCTGTATTTGAGAAAAAACCTTCTAATTCCTGAGCAGTTGCCCCTTGCATTGATAGTACTAGGAACACTATCATGATATAGTTTAGTTTATTTTTCATTTTGCTTAGAATAAAATTTAGTTAGCGCTTAACACTATGTCGAAACCTTTTGTTTAACCATACAGCATAAATTTCTTTTTATAATTAATATAAGATTTATATCTTAATTTTCAAGGCGTAATAAAGATATGAACACCGCTAAATCAACAACTAAGCAAATATCAACAGAAAGTATCACAGTTTTATAACGAATTTATAATCTATCTAAATTAAGTGATGATTGTTAAGTTATTACCTTTAACAACGACACAACAATCAACAAAACCATTTTATGCAACATATTGTTATAATCGGAAACGGTATATCTGGAGTTACTTTAGCGAGACATGTACGGAAGCTTTCCGGTCACAAAGTAACCATCATCTCAGCCGAAACAGATTATTTTTTCTCCCGTACCGCACTTATGTATGTGTACATGGGCCATATGAAATTTGAACATACACAACCCTACGAAAACTGGTTTTGGAAGAAGAACCGTATCGACTTGGTGAAAGGATATGTCGAAAAAATTGACACTACTGGGAAAACGGTCCAATTAGCAAACGGTGATGAAATAGCATACGACAAACTGGTAATTGCTACAGGTTCCAAACCAAACAAATTTGGCTGGCCAGGTCAAGATTTGGAAGGCGTACAGGGATTATACTCCAAACAAGATTTGGATAATCTGGAAAAATTTGCGCCAGATAATGAAACCTGTAAAAGAGCAGTTATTGTGGGCGGTGGGCTTATTGGAATAGAAATGGCAGAAATGCTCCGTAGCCGAAAAATACCGGTCACTTTTTTGGTTCGAGAAAAGAGTTTCTGGAATGGTGTGTTACCGGCAGGAGAATCGGCCTTGATAAATGAACATATCGTAGAGCACCATATCGACTTGCGCTTAGATACCAACCTTGTAGAAATAATAGCCGATGAAAACGGCAGAGCAAAGGCAGTAACCACAGACAAAGGCGACACCATTGAATGTACCGTGGTGGGCTTAACAGCAGGCGTTACCCCAAATATCGATTTTCTAAAAACTTCTGGAATAACGTTGGAAAGAGGCGTAAAAGTAAACCGCTATTTAGAAACCAGCGCCAAGGACGTGTATGCTATTGGGGACTGTGCGGAACAACATGAGGCCATTGGCAATCGACGCCCTATAGAAGCCGTTTGGTACACAGGGCGAATGATGGGCGAAGCTTTGGCACAAACATTATGCGACAACCCAACAGAATATAACCCAGGGCATTGGTTCAACTCCGCTAAATTCTTGGACGTAGAGTACCAAACATACGGATGGGTGTTTAGTGAACCAAATAAAAAAGAACATGAGCAGCACTTTCATTGGAGACATAACACCGAAAAAATATGTATTACGATTGCCTATGATAAAGAATCGAAGTTATTCTTAGGCATCAACACCTTTGGTATACGAATGAGACACGAGATTTTTAACCGCTGGCTAACGGAAAAAAGAAGCACAGATTACGTAATGGAATACCTAAAAGACGCCAATTTTGATCCAGAGTTTTACAAGCAGTACGAGGAAGAAGTGGTTGCTAAGTATAATTTAGAACAGGGCACGAGCATCACCACCAAGAAAAAAAGTTGGAAACGGATATTTAGCAACGCATAATACGTATTGGCTTACAGTTCATTGCTTTATTTTAAAGAAGCAAAACTAGAAATCCAACTACCATAAACGAACAAGCATTTTATGAAAGCAATAAAAAATATAGGACTGGTCATTTTTTTAATAGGGCTAGGTATATTTACAGTACTACCTGTTATTGGCACCTACGAACTATCACCAGATTCCTTCAACGAGTTTGTGGCCAATAAAGGAATTAAGAGCGAATTATTTGTTTCTGAAATAGAGAGAAACGTTGTAGGTAAATCTTTTGAGAGTATGATGGCTTTTTCACCCAAAATAACGGAGGCTTTGGAATTGGCAAATGCCACACATCGTAAAAATAAGGAGTACAAAAAAATCATATACACTGGCCCACATGATATGGCTGCCGAGCTAGGCAAAACATCTGGCACTGGCTTTATAGTGCAAAACAAAGGACTACTTTGGTTTTTAACCTTTGGTCTAGGTATCATTGGAGCATTGTTATTCATTTTACCGAATGTTATATTATTAGGACAAAAAGGTGTTAAAAACGATGGTATTTATCACCAAAACAGCACGAACCAAGGGTGGATAGCGTGGATGGTCTTCATTTTTTTGGTTAGCTTTTATCTTGTGCTCTATTTTAGGTCGGAATATACGGTCAACTGGACCTATTTAGTAGACCCAATCAGTGAAAGTCTAAGCGGTAATCCTGCCGGACATTGGTTTGTTTATGGGTTTATGTATTGCACGGTAATGTCTGTAATGGCGGTGCGTATGTATATAAAATACCGACATAACATTTACCAAATCGTACGTACTACATCTGTATTATTTTTTCAAATTGTTTTTGCCTTTTTGATTCCGGAGATTATGGTGCGATTGCAAATGCCATACTATGATTTCAAGAACGCTTTCCCATTAGATTATGATTTCTTTTTTCAATGGAATCTGAAATCCCTCTTGAACAGCGGTGGTATTGGGGTGTTTATATTATTTTGGGGTGTTTTACTTACCTTGGTCATTGTGCCTGTAATGGTTTATTTTTTTGGAAAACGATGGTACTGCTCATGGGTCTGTGGTTGCGGTGGCCTGGCAGAAACCTTAGGAGATCCCTACAGGCAACATTCTAGTAAGTCTCTATTTTCATGGAAAGTGGAGCGTTGGCTTGTACACAGTGTCTTGGTCTTTGCTGTGGTAATGACTGGCCTTACACTGTACAGTTTCTTTGCGGAAACTGGAACGGTTCTAGGCTTAAAAACAGCTAGTGTACAAAATACGTACAGCCTGCTTATTGGCGCAGTATTCGCAGGAGTTATCGGTACAGGATTCTATCCTATTTTCGGCAATAGGGTATGGTGCAGATTCGGTTGTCCGTTGGCTGCCTACCTCGGTTTTGTGCAACGTTTTAAATCTCGCTTTAGAATCACAACTAATGGCGGACAATGCATATCCTGTGGCAATTGCTCTACCTATTGCGAAATGGGAATAGACGTACGCGCTTATGCACAAAAAGGAGAAAACATAGTGCGTTCAAGCTGTGTTGGTTGCGGCGTTTGTTCAGCAGTGTGCCCAAGAGGAGTTTTAAAACTAGAGAACGGTCCTGAAAAAGGCCGTATTAATCCTACCCAAGTACTTTTAGGTAATGATGTTGATTTAATGGAATTAATGAATGACAAATAAAACGTTTAGCGCTTTCCGAGGTACCATTACAACTATGTAAAATGGAAGTGCATGTTAGTAATTTTCAATAACTTCGACCTATCAAAACAAAAGCTGTGCTTAAAAAGATAAGTATTCTCTTAACCTTGTTTTTTTTGTGGGGGTTTTCACCAGATGACACCACCTACAAAAAAACGTATTATGATAATGGAAAGGTTAAATCTGAGGGTTGGGTGCGGTTTAATGTAAAAACAGGGTATTGGAAGTTTTATCATGATAATGGTAGAATTTCATCCCAGGGACATTACGAATATGATAAAAAAGAAAAATATTGGTATTTCTATAATACGAACAGAGTACGCGTACAAGAAGGACATTTTTCCTACGGAGAGAAAATAAACTGGTGGTTATTTTATGATAAGCAAGGCCGTATAAACCATAAATGCCAATTAAATAAAGGGGTGAAAAATGGCTATTGCCTAAAGTATATTGATAACGAATTAACTTCTGCCGAAAAATACAATAATGGAAAGAAAATTAAGGAATGGTCCAACTTTGGCGCCTTTAAAAAAGAAAACTCAATTTCTGACTTAAAATAATGGTAGATATTAAGGTGATAATTCCTGCTTTTAACGAAGCAGACTCTATAGCCCATGTAATAAACGAGCTTCCCAAAACAGTTTCCGAAATTATTGTAGTAAATAATAATTCTATAGACGATACGGTGATAAATGCAGAAAAAGCTGGTGCTACCGTACTAACTGAAAAACGAAAAGGCTATGGATATGCCTGCCTTTGTGGTCTGGATTATATCGCTAAAAAGTCCAAAGCACCCAATATTATCGTATTTATCGATGGAGACTATTCCGATTACCCAGAAGAACTGGACACCGTTGTAGCTCCCATTTTAGAGAGAAATCTTGATTTTGTTGTTGGCGCCAGAAGAAAAAGTTTGCGCGAAGAAGGGTCCATGACCCCGCAACAGATTTTTGGCAACTGGTTGGCGACGTTATTAATGCGACTGTTTTTTGGTGCAAAATTTACGGATTTAGGTCCTTTTAGAGCTATTAAATACGAAAAGCTCAAGGAATTGAAAATGCAGGACAAGACCTACGGATGGACAGTAGAAATGCAATTGAAAATTTTGAAGAAAAAAATGACATATACCGAAGTACCAGTACGTTACAAAAAAAGAATAGGTGTTTCAAAAGTGTCTGGCACCGTAAAAGGGAGTATATTTGCCGGCATAAAAATATTGGGTTGGATTTTCAAATACAGCATTAAATAATATGGCATTAGCACTAGCATACTTTATCATAGTAATTTATAGTATTTCTTTACTGTTGATTTTCTTTTACAGCTTGGCACAGCTCAATCTTTTGGTGAACTATTTGAGTCAAAAGCAGCAGAACCAAACAGCCCCGAAATTCAATTTGATGGATCCTATGGAGATTCCAATAGTAACCATCCAACTTCCGGTGTATAACGAAGAATATGTTATGGATCGTTTATTGGAAAACATCGCGAAAATAGAATATCCCAAGAGTAAATTAGAGATTCAAGTATTGGACGACTCTACAGATGATACCGTAATTAACACCGAGGCAAGCATTCGTAAATTACAAGAGGCAGGTTTAGATATACAGCACATCAGAAGAACAGATAGAAGCGGTTTCAAAGCCGGTGCTTTAAAAGAAGGACTTACAATTGCCAAGGGCGAATTTATTGCCATTTTTGATGCTGATTTTTTACCTGCTCCAGATTGGTTAAAAAAGACCGTCATTTATTTTAAAGACGAAGAAATAGGGGTTGTACAAACACGTTGGGGGCATTTAAATCGCAATTACTCCACGCTTACAAAAATACAGGCCTTTGCTTTAGATGCGCATTTCACCTTAGAACAGGTTGGCCGTAACAGCAAAGGACATTTTATCAACTTTAACGGTACAGCAGGTATCTGGCGTAAGCAATGTATTTTAGACGCTGGTAACTGGGAGGGCGATACCCTCACAGAGGATTTAGATTTGAGCTACCGTGCACAGTTGAAAAATTGGAAATTTAAGTACTTGGAAGATGTAGAAACACCTGCAGAACTTCCGGTGGTTATTAGCGCAGCCCGCTCTCAACAATTCCGTTGGAACAAAGGTGGCGCCGAGAATTTTAGAAAAACCGTTTGGAGCGTTATCAATGCAAAGAACATTCCGTTTAGAACCAAGTTTCATGGCGTAATGCATTTGTTAAACAGCTCTATGTTTTTATGTGTCTTTTTAGTAGCCTTGCTAAGCATTCCATCCCTTTATATTAAAAATACCTATGGGCATTTGGATTGGGTATTCTCTCTGTTGAGCCTATTTACTATAAGTACGATTATTTTGTTCGTTTGCTATTGGTTTACCTATAAAAGCATACAGGGTAGCGGCTTTAATAATTTTGTGGAGTATATAAAGATATTCTTTACCTTTTTCTCCGTTGCACTAGGGTTTTCCCTGCACAATTCCATTGCTGTCCTAGAAGGGCATATGGGGAAACGAAGTGAATTTGTACGTACACCAAAATTCAATATCAATAATATTACAGAAAGCTGGAAAGGCAACAAGTATTTGGCAAAGAAACTTTCTCCTAACATGATTCTGGAATTTGCCCTGATGGTCTACTTCCTATTTGGAATGTATAGCGCCATACCCCTGAACGATTTTGGATTGTTTCCATTCCATTTTATGTTGTTCCTAGGGTTTGGGTTTGTCTTCTTTAAATCTTTGACAGCGAGGGCTTAAAAAATTATATCTTATTTGTAAAAAGGATGGCTAAATGGCCATCCTTTTTTTGTTTTTCTTTGGATTTTTAAAATCGCACAGCATTTAACAATTATCGATTTGTAACTCATTTTTTGAAAAAACGACTTTAATAAATAGATTAAGTATAGAAAACTTTCCGATGTACGATTTTAATTAGCTTTAAGCGAAAAATTATATTTTGTTACATTGATTTAAAACTTGCACATATTTATATGTTTTAAACTATCTGCCTTAACGAACATTTAAAAAATATGATTGAAATAATTAGAACCAATTCAGAAAATCTAGAATTTAAAAAACTAGTGCAATTATTGAATTCAGATCTTGCACAAAGAGATGGAAATATGCATTCTCTATCTCAATTTAATTCTATTTCCAGTTTAAAATATGTCGTTTTAGCTATAAAGGAAGGAACACCTATTGGTTGTGGAGCTATCTCAAAGTATGATTCTAATTTAATGGAAATTAAACGGATGTATGTTTCCCCCGACGCAAGAGGCCAAAGAATCGGAGAAAAAATGCTCTCTGAATTAGAAGAATGGTCGAGAGAACTTGAAAGTATTAAATGTATACTCTTTACAGGTTCTAAGCAACCTGAAGCAAGTAAACTTTACCAAAAAAATGGTTACCGCCCAATTGAAAAGTATGGTACACTAAAGGATATTCCTGACTGCCTTTGTTTTGCAAAAGATTTATAACAGAAAAAGCAATTCCATAAACAATTTTTGATTGCATAGCCGAGACTCTAAAAGGCAATTTAAAATAATTTTTACAACATGTCAATAACAATAATTGGAGCTGGTTTATCAGGCCTTTTAACCGGATACCTTTTAAAGAAAGAAGGTATTCCATTTAAAATACTGGAAGCTAGAAATAGGGTAGGTGGAAGAATCAATACCATATATGACGCAAACAAAGCCCCGTTGGATATGGGAGCTACTTGGTTTACCAAACAGCATACCCACGTAATAGGGCTTCTTAAGGAATTGGAAATCGAGCACTTTGAACAACGTATGGATAACAACGTATTCTATGAGACCTCTGCTGCTTCCCCTGCACAATTGGTTCAAATCCCTAGCCAGTCTCCTAGTTTCAGAATCTCCGGTGGTACATCCTGTCTAATAAAAGCATTGCTTCATAAATTAGATCAAACCGATGTCGTCTTCAACCAATCGGTAACCCATATCAAGATTGATAAAAACACTGTTGAAGTACATGCAGAAAAGAACTTCGAGAGCCGTTCCGTTGTTTTGGCTCTTCCTCCTAAATTATGGGTAAAAAAAATAATATTTGAACCTGGTTTACCTACAGATTTAATGGGTGTTGCCATACAAACACATACTTGGATGGAAGATTCCATTAAAATTGCACTCTCGTATGATGAACCTTTCTGGAAAATAGGAAATATCCCTGGCACTTTATTCAGTAATTCGGGGCCAATCACCGAATTATATGACCATAGCAATCACGAAAGGTCCAAATATGCGCTTTGCGGATTTATAGATTCCTCCTTAAAAAATCTTACGTATACAGATCGGCGCGAACGTGTAATCAACCAGATAAAAAAAATATATGGGGTCGAAGCTGAAGGGTTTACGAGTTATAGAGAATGTGTTTGGAGTAAAGAAGAAAACACATTTGAATCCTCTGAAACTTTTCTTTATCCACATCAAAATAATGGGAATCCAATTTTTAGGGAGTCCTATTTTGATGACACCTTATTTATTTCCAGCTCCGAATCAGCTACTGAATTTGCAGGTTATATGGACGGCGCAATTTCTTCAGCGTATCAGATAGTTAAAAAAATAACAAA
>JBLICT010000030.1:0-21090 GCA_047632415.1 Maribacter sp. | reverse complement strand
TATCAAGATATTTTCCCATATCTATAGCCTTTTTTGTTGTGGAATCCAAACTTCGCACAAACTTGTCGAATAGCAGTATCTTTTGATTTTCATCCGAATAGGAGTCAATTTCAAAATCCTTAATAAAAGATGCATCCTTAACAGAGATGCCTAATGCTTCCGCTAAACCAATTGAATCTTTTGCTTCTGCCAATTCATCGTAATAATTAATGTTATTGTATAATTGTTGTACGCTGTTAAAGTTAGGTTCTACGACCATTGAAGAGGTGTATTTGGTAGGTAAGGTTATATCTAAATATATACCTACGGCCAATCCAACAACAGCCAAAATTATAAATTTTAAAATATGCTTTTGAATAAAAAGCAGAAGTAATATAAAACTGTTGAAAATTCCTTTAAAAATATTCCCTAAGAATTGAAAGAATTTATTAAACCCTTTTCCAATCATTTGGAACAGTTGCCCCAAATCTATTTCGTCAGAACTATTTGATTGGTTTGATGCTTGTTTTTCAGCCATGCTCTATGAATTAAAAATCTGTTTTAAAATTTTATCCGTAATTAAATAAGTGGGTTTTACACCGGTAGTCCCCAAACCTCCCGAGGCCAAGGTGCTTCCTGTCTCTAAAGGATTGTCCGAGGCATAATACGCATAACGCACCTTAACATCTTCCCGTATACTTCTTCGTATTTTTGAAGCCGATTGTATTGCTTTTTGATAGTGCACTCCTTCCATTTCCAAGCCTATTACATTCCAAGTAGATTTGTGAAAAAATCGTAGTATATCCTTGTTTTGCAAGGAGGTTCCTAAAACGGTAACCATCGTTCCCTCCAAAACTTTTAATCCATGACCCTTAAAATCTGCTGCGCATAATTCATTCTTAAATGGGTAATTATCTGCTGTTCCTTCAAATATATGTGCGGATGGAATCATTAAATCGCCTTTCCCACCTTCTAAAATACCTGCCTTACCCATAATAGAAATAGATGCTATATTAAGAAATATAGCTTTCTTTTTTTTGCTTTCAAAGGGTTTCAACAGTTCATCTATGGTTTCATAGGCTTGTTCTCCAAAAGCATAATCCATTACAAATATAATAGGTTTTGCTTCATCTGGTTCCTCATTTAAATCGTAGCAACATACTCCTGGACCAAATTTAGCAACATCAAAAATCTGCACATCTATATTAGTTCCAGAAGTGTCATTTAAAGAAATCATTCCGTTTTCTTCTGCCACTTTCTTAACCTTGTTTCTTAATTCGGCATTGTGAGAACTGCTTAAGGCCTCATAAATTTCAAGTGAACTGGTATTCCTGTATTCTGACGCAAGTGCGTTCTTGGCAAACAGGGAGTTCATAACACTATGCATATTAGCAGATATAATATGAATAGGTCTCCCCAAAAGTTTGTGTGCCTTTAATGTTTCTTTAATGTTGTCGGCCCACCGTTCGCCATGTATATGATGCCCTAATCTTTCGCGCAATAATGAACTAAATGTAATGGTGCGTTTGTCTCCGGTAATCTCTTCTTCCAAGGATAGCTTCCCTAACCAATAAATTATTTTGAGGAAGCGCTCAGGGTCATTATCGGTTCTAAACTTATCGTATATTACTAGTATTTCTTCAAAAGACCTTCCTAAAATATTTGCAGTATGAATTAGAGCTATTTCACGTTCTTCTTGGGTTATTTCGTCCTTTTTTATGGTCGCTTCCAGTTTAGACCAGTCGCGAATAGTACGCTCGGTATCTGGAATTAGAACTCGTTTGCAAATTTTATCGGACTCAATGAAAAGGAATGTTAAGTGCGTAAGGATATCATAAATATCAGATCTTCCTCTGGTAATCTCGATATTCATTTGCTCATCATCTATCCGATAGCAATTTCTTCTTCGTTTTGGGGGGATAATTGGATGCATGTGAGAATTTCCAAAACCCTCATCGGAAGTAAGATTAATGAATTTACATTGTTCTATACCGGCCGGCAATCTTTCCAATACATATACAAGTCCGTTCAACTCCGCTTTATCTTCAGCCACAAACCCATATATTTCTGGTCTTAAAGCCAGTAGTGAGTTTTTAAGGGCTTCGCCAGAAACTCCGGTTGGTTTGTAAAACCCTCGATTAAATAAATGGCGCATGGTAACGTACAAACGTTCAATTGCATTCGTAGATTCTTGCGCGCGTGATGGTGTTAGTGTTTTTCCCATATGAGGATTTCGAACAAAATTACAATTAAAATTTAAGTTCCTTTAGCTTGGTTTTTATTGCAGTTTATGGCGCAATAGCTTTTCGGCTAATTCTCTATCATTGGATAGTCGTTGTACCTTATTTTGACCTCCCAACTTGCCAATAGATTTCATGTAGTCCCTAAATCCTCCTTGTTTTATGGGAGCAACTTTTAGTGTCTGTAATATTTTTCCCGTTATTAAATCATCGTAATAACTATTCTGATCCTGAAGTGCTTTGTCCAAGATTTCTATAAAACAAGTCATGTCCTCAGGTTGCTTTTCAAATTCTATAAGCCACTCATGATAAGGAAGTTCTTTATTCTCAGGTGTAATTTGAGGGGCTACAGTAAACTCATTAACACTAGCGCCTGTCTTTTCAGTGGCTATCAACATAGCTTCTTCCACTTCCTTTGCGATTACATGCTCCCCAAATGCAGAAATAAAATGCTTTATTCTTCCTGAAACAATTAATTTAAAGGGGCTTAGAGAAGTAAACCGAACGGTATCTCCAAGATTATACGCCCATAATCCCGCATTGGTGGATATAATCATCACATAATCAACGTCTACGACTACATCTTTAAGCGTAATTCGTTTTCTGCTTTCCGAGAAAAATTCATCTGCTTTTATAAATTCATAAAAAATACCGGAGTTTAAAAGCAACAATAATCCCTTGTCATTTTGAGCGTTTTGATAGGCAAAAAATCCCTCGCTTGCAGGAAATAGCTCTATACTCGCAACCCTTCTCCCTATTAACTTTTCAAACTTCTTTCGGTACGGTTCATAATTTACTCCTCCATAAATAAAAAGTTCGAAATTTTTAAAAAGATCTCCAATATCTCGATTGGTCGTTTCCTGTAATTTCTCAAAATACATCTGTACCCAAGAAGGTATTCCTGCAATTACAGTCATGTCTTGGTCTTTCGTCTCTTCTACTACTGCATTTACTTTGGTTTCCCAATCATCAATACAATTGGTTTCCCAACTTGGTAATCTATTCTTTTGTAGGTAATCAGGAACATAATGAGCTGCTATGCCAGAAAGTCTTCCTAATTTAACCCCATTTTTTTCTTGAAGTTCTGGACTGCCCTGCAAAAAAATCATTTTTCCATTTACAAAACCAGCCTTACCCGTTTCATGGATATAATTGAGCATGGCGTTTCTAGATGCCTCTATTTGATATTTAATGGATTCCTTAGTTATGGGTATGTATTTAGCCCCAGAAGTGGTGCCCGATGTTTTTGCAAAATATACCGGTTGTCCTGGCCAGAGTATACCGCTCTCTCCCTCAACAACTTTGTTTACGTAGGGTTTCAATTCTTCATAATCTCGTATTGGAACTTGTTTTGCAAAATCCTCAAAAGAGCGAACAGTTTTAAAACCATGGTCCTTGCCAAATTCAGTATCGGCGGCTTTATCTAAAAGTTCCCTGAAAACCCTCTGCTGTGTTTGAATTGGATTATTGACCCATTTTTGGGTCTTTCCATGTATGTAACTTGCAAACACCTTGGCGGCTACTTCTTTTAAGAACATAGTTTTTAATTAAAATCAATGAAATCTAACGGATTCACCGGAGTTCCGTTGTCCCAAAGTTCAAAGTGCAAATGTGGCCCTGTCGTAAGCTCACCTGTATTTCCTACCGAAGCAATTACTTCACCGCCTCGTACCACTGCACCTTGAGACTTGGCCAAGGAACCATTGTGCTTGTAAACAGTAAGTAAGCCGCCCTCATGCTCTAAGATGATAACATAACCTGTTTCTGCGGTCCATTCTGAAAAAATCACAGTGCCGTTCGCAGCCGCTTTTACTGGGGTATCCATAGGTGCAACCACATCTACTGCATAATGTTTCTCTTCTGCATCAAAGGGCATGGTAACACTTCCGGTAATAGGCGGAAAAAGAATCATGCTTTTTTTATCAGAACTTCTTTCAAATAGGTTGTACTTGTCCTCCAAGGCGACCTCTGCCCTTAACAGCGAATCTTGTCTTGTAGGTGTCAAATCAATAGTTGTAGGGTCAATTTTAAATTGTTGGAATAAAGAATCTCTATTGACTTCATTATTTTCTATATCCCCTTTGAGTACCATTCTAATATTATCCAAATACCTATTGGTATAACCTAGAATTCGTACTAGGGAATCAGTCTTGTAAGTAAGCTCAGTGGCCTGCTTCTTAAGTTTGGTTGAAGAATACCCTGGAATATACTCCCTCAATGGTGTAAAGGCAATCAGCAATATGGTTAAGCCAATAAGTCCAATCATTAATAACGATCCAGTAACAAAAACATTTAGTCTACTTAATTTAAAGGATATTTTTTCCTCAAAAGTACTCTCATTAAGTATCACCAACCGATACTTATGCAGTAGTTTACGCTTTATTTCTTTTCTTTTTTTTTTCTTTTTGGCCATTGTAACAAAGATAAACTTAGAAATGAAAATAAGCCCTATTCCTTTTAAAAATATAACTTACGGCCTCAATGCGCGTAGAGATTCACAATAAATTCAGAGAACTACTAGAACTTAGGTACTTTTCTAAGATTACATACGTTAATATGCTAGCAACATATTTTAGTTTTTAGTACCTTCGTATAAGTTTAAATAATATTGATATGACATTTTCAAACATTATATTGGCTATTGGTCCATGGCAGATTGGCATAGTAGTATTGGTTGTGCTTTTACTTTTTGGTGGAAAGAAAATTCCTGAATTAATGCGCGGCCTCGGAAGCGGTATAAAAGAATTTAAGGATGCCTCTAAGGAAGATGAGCAACTAGACGAAACAAAAAAAGACTAGTCGCTGCATACCTTTTTTCAAAATCTTAGCCACAAGTTTATCTTGTGGCTTTTTTTTATTTTAAAAACTCTTCTATGGTCCACAAAATTTAGGTTTGAACCCAATCATAGATTTTTAGCTATACCATCCTGTAATCAATCCGTATTCAAAATTACGTAGGTTTTAATTAGTATACCGATTGTTATATTGTTTAAACCCCATGTATTCAGCTAAATTTTCCGTATTTCGATACCATTGTTAGATTTCTATAAATCATTTTTATAATGATACACTACAGATTATATAGCTTTCACAACAAAATATAATTCTACTCCTCCGTTACCTCTATTTTCGTGACTCAGAAGCATTGACAATCAATTATAACCAAACAGGTTGATGTGTATTTTAAACACAAGCTTTAATCATGAAAAATTATTTTAGCGCTTATATCCTTCTTTTCTGCTATTGTGTATCTGCCCAAAGCTTTCAAGAAACAAAGACTACAAGCCAAAATACCTTGGCGGTTGTCTCTAAGACGTATCAGTCACAAGACACAGAACCTAGTGACCAAGACGCTTTTATTGTTGCAGCATTAGAAAACGGCATACCACAGCGAACATTTAGTGATATCCCAGACGTAAAAAATGGGTACTACTTGGTTTCAGGTGTTTTTAGTAAATCGAAGAGATTAAGTAATCAAGTAAAAAAGCTTTCCAAAAAAGGATTTGATTCAGGGTATTTTAAAAACCCCGAAAACGACCTATACTATTTATATGTAACCCGACACAACCTTTGGGAGAGTGCCATAGAAGACCATCAATCTAAGTTCGATAATAAATTTAAGGATGATGTTTGGATACTTCAAGTCACCAATAGCGTTCCCGATACTGAAGTACCATCCAAAAACGCAATAGTCAAAACGAGTGTTCCAGAGAAAAAAAAGGGTGCTACATATGCTACATCAACCTCGGCCGATAAACTTATTCAAAGAGCCAACGAGTATTTTAATAAAATGTGGTACGCCGAAGCATCTGATTTTTACGAACAGGCTTTACAAGATAAAAGCAATTATTCTTTTGAGGTATTGGAAAAAGCAGGTGATGCAAACTACTTTAACACCAATATGGAACAAGCCTACAAATGGTATACCATTTTGTACGAAGAATATAAAGAGGAAATGTCTGCAGACAATGTTTTCAAATATGCACATTCCTTAAAAGGAAACGGTAAATACGCAAGGTCAAAAAGACTTATGCGTCTTTACAATAAAAAGATGTTGAGCGAAAGCGAGACTTCATCCATAGTGGAAAAAAATGAAATGGTACTGGATGAAATATTAAATGCCCCTAAGAAGTTTGAAATCCAAAATCTAAGTGTCAATTCAGAATACTCCGATTTTGCTCCTATGTTCCATAATGAAAATGATGTTGTATTTGCCTCTGCAAACGATTCATCCTTTTTAACTACCAGAAGGTATAAATGGGATAACCAACCATATTTAGATTTATATGTAGGGCAACTTAACGAAGAGTCGTCGGATATTAAGAATGCAGTAAAATTCTCTAAGCAAATAAACACGAAATATCACGAGGCTGCGGTTACCTTCTCTCCAGATAATAAAACAATGTATTTTACTAGAAATAATTATGGTAAAAAACTTAAAAGAGATAGCAAAGGAATTAACCATTTAAAAATCTACCAATCACAAAAAGTAGATGGTGAATGGACAAAAGCTACCGAACTTGCTTTCAACAGCGACTCGTATTCCACAGGACATCCTGCACTAAGTAAAGACGGGAAAAAACTTTACTTTGTTTCAGATATGCCAGGCAGCATAGGTGATTCGGATATTTTCGTGGTTGATGTTCTTGAGGATGGCAGCTTCTCTTCTCCTAAAAACCTTGGCCCAGAAATAAACACAGAACAAAAGGAAATGTTCCCGTTTATTAATGATGAAAAATTATACTTCTCCTCCAACGGTCATACCGGATTAGGTGGTTTAGATATTTACGAAGTTACGTTGGACGAAGAAAACGGTTTTTCCGAAGTGAAAAATCTTGGAAAGCCAATTAACAGTAATAAAGATGACTTCTCTTATATTATAAACGAAGAAACTAAAAAAGGTTTTTTTGCATCTAACCGCGAAGGTGGTAAAGGCTTTGATGACATCTATTCCTTTAAACACCTCATAGCAGAAGAAGTTAACACAAACATAAATGCTATAGCGGGTATCGTTACAGAGCTCATTACAAGCGATGTTATGCCTAAGGCATTGGTACAACTCCTAGATGAAAACAATGTTAAACTGAAGGAGATAGAAACAGGTGAGGACGGTAGCTTTATATTCGAGGATTTAGATGCAGATACAAAGTACATCCTAAAAACAGATAAGGAAACATTTTTTGTAAGCGAGCTAGAAGTAGCCACTACGGAAAATGACACCATTAATGTGAACGTTGCCATGAAAAAGCTCAAGGAAATGATCGCAGTAGAAGATGGTATTCGAAAGTTGAAAACAGAAATGATTCATTTTGATTTTGACAAATCTTATATTAGGGCAGATGCAAGCAAAGAATTGGATAAGCTTATCGAAGTAATGATAGATTATCCTAATATGGTTATAAAAATTGAGTCCCATACAGATTCCAGAGGTAGTGCGGTCTATAACGATTACCTTTCAGATAACAGAGCAAAAGCGACTAAGAAGTATATTATCTCGCAAGGTATTGATGCCAACCGTATCGAAAGCGCTATAGGATACGGGGAACAACAGTTGCTTAACGAATGTAACGGCAAGGTTAATTGCTCAGAAGAAAAACACTACCTAAACCGTAGATCAGAATTCATTATCGTGAATATGTAAAACGATTTACTCAAATACATTTGAAACCGTCGATATATACATCGCCGGTTTTTTTATTTTTATTATATCGTAATTGAAAATCTCTTTAGTTTCTTTGGCCCTAGAAAAAGAAAGGCTTTAATCCATTTCCTTTCAGAAAACAAACTAATTAAAAACTGCTGTTAATTCATCGAATAAAACAACCGTTCACAGATTCTTCAAAATAAGGTATACGCTTCACAGAAAAAATAAGGGTTTGGTCTAATCTATATTCGGTCTTCCGCAAATAAATAGATATTTGGTTTTTAAGAACATAAAACCCTCGACTTATGGAGAAAATTTAACTTGTAAAAGAAATTTATATTGAAGCATTTAAAAACTGGAAGCACCTCATTTTAAAAAACTATTTTAAAATATTTGCAGTGGTTTGCTTCACTTTAATTGCGATTACTATTTACGCCTTTATTTTTAGGCTGTTTACAGGATTTGCCTTTGGCAATCTTTAGATCAAAATCAGATATAAAAAAAAGCTTTAGGAAATCCCTAAAGCTTTTTTTATACCATTTGAATACTATATTTTTTATGGTGTATTGAATTTGAGGGTTTTAAGTACGGCCTCCAACTCAAACATATAGTCTCTCTTCGCCGTAGCTGGCGCAAAAGTAAAGCCTTCTAGGACTAATTTTCTGTCGTTGGGCTTGTCGTTAATAATATAGGTTATAAAAGGGCCCGCCATTGGATATCCAGACATTTCCCATATTCCTCTTACCTCAGCAGCTTTTCTTCCAGAAACTTCAGCAGGAAAGACGTATGGTGAGAAGGCTTTTTCGGTAATCATATAGTTCTCCTTTCCAGGAATATCCTCTCCCGGAACAAAAAGTTTCCCGATAGAATCACGCATCTTTATAATATCCTGTACAAAAGTACTATCGTTATCGAACGTATTCCAAGGCACGCTATACGCTATAATGTTCATAGTGCCTTTTTGTATCTGCCTGTCAATCCAAACAAAATTATCCTCTTCTCTTCCTACTTTAAATGCTGATGGAACGTTCAATGTTATTCCCAAATGCTCCTCAAGTGCCTTTTCTTTATTCAAAGACTTTAAAAAGCGTCTTTGCGCTTCTTCTATTTCCTGTTTTTTGAATGTTTCAATAAATTCTGAGGCCATTACGTTGAGGTTTTTAATTATCTCAGCCTTACTACGTCCTTTAAGCACGCCTACTTTTTGTGGTTTAGCATACATGTTTGACTTCATATGCGCTATATTCAAAGAGTCTTCCATTACATAAAGTACGTTCCTTGTATTCCTTACTGCTCCCGTAAATACTTGTGGTGGCACTTGAGTAATACTGAATAGTGCTTCGTCCCAAGTAAGACCCAGAGCCGGAGCTGCAAAATTTTCTCGTATTCTATCTCCTACTTCACTTTTCCATAGTTCGTTTTCTATAACTATGGTAAGGGTATTATAAGCTCCGATAGAATTTGGCAGGTAATCCTGCTTCTCACCATCTTTACAAGAAGATAAAACAAGTACTACAATTAGGCTTAGTATAAGTAATTTTTTCATTTTTAGATTTGTGGTTTAAGATGAACAATCACACAATTTCAACTTTGTGCCTGGTTTTATATTGTTACCACTAATACCATTCCATTTTCGTAAATTTTCAATGCTAATTCCAGGATATTTTCTAGAAATGGTCCAAAGAGAGTCTCCGCTTCGCACTTCGTGCACCTTGCTATTGCTAGCTACGGCTGTTCTAGAAGGCGTGCTTTTGGGTGTTGCGGAGATATTTCCATTTCTTTTAGGATATATAGTTAATCGCTGTCCAATTCGCAGATTATTACTTCTAAGTCCGTTCCATCGCTTTAGTTGGCTAACGCCAACCCCGTAACGCTCGGCTATTTTTCCTAAAAAATCACCGCTACGTACCTTATAGCGTATCCTGTTTCCTTCCGCCTGCTGAACAAGTTTAGGTAACGGACTTTCCTTGCTTTTTAGTTCTTTTTCCACATGGGCATAAATCACCTCCTCATTGGCAACGAACTTACCCATAACATCCCAAGGCAATCGCAAGGCGTTTTTTTCTCCTTTTATATAAGGTATAGCCTCTAACTTATACGACGGATTTAAAAGCGTAATCTCCTCTTTGTCCATACCTGTTAATTCAGCTATTTGATCAAAGGTTATAAGGCTCTTAACATGTATGGTATCCGTTTCAAAATAATTTCGCTCTGCTTTCTTTCCTCGTATTCCATGTTCCTCTGCATACTCAAATATGTACATAGTAGCCAAGAATGCTGGCACATACCCAGCTGTTTCCCTTGGCAAATAGCTCCTAAGGTTCCAATAGTTCCTATATCCGCCAGACCTTCTTATCGCCTTGTTTACGTTACCAGGTCCAGAGTTATACGCGGCCAAGGCCAAATCCCAATCCTCATAAATACTGTAGAGCCTATTTAAATATTTACAAGCAGCTTCTGTAGATTTTATTGGATCACTACGCTCATCTACATAACTGTCTATCTTCAATTTCATTTCGCGCCCTGTTCCGTACATAAACTGCCACAACCCCGTAGCACCCACGCGTGACCTTGCTTTTGGATTCAGTGCAGATTCAACAATAGCCAAATATTTCATTTCCAAAGGAATATCATGATTGTCGAGTTCCTGTTCAAACAGCGGAAAGTAAAATTGGCTCGCTGTCATCATACGCTCCATGAGACCGCGCCTTCTGGTCAAAAAAGATTTAATTACTTTTTCTAAAGATGGATTATAGGCGACATTAAAGGGTGTTTTACGATTTAACCTTTCTAAACGGAGTTTAAGCGTATCCGTGTTTAACTCTATGTGAGGTGTATTTGTAGTATCGGTATCGACATTGACCACCGCTTCATACATTTCGTCAAAAAGAGAAGCGTTATGCAGCAGCTCTTTCATCCATAGGCTATCGAATTTAGCGGCAGCTTTATGATCTTTTAAATCGTAATGCTTTGACTCAGTTGTTTTAAAAAGGGACAAGGGCACATCCGGTAGCATAATGTCGTCAAGTTCTTCTATTTTATCGGATACAATCTCTTGAGCGAGGCTATCTGTTGCAGCCTGTGAAGCAGTCGTTTGAGGTGTGTTTACAAGAATAGAATCTTTTTGCTGCGCATGAGCGCCAAAAAACACCGAAAACAATCCTACTAAAACTAATTTTTTTGATTTTGGGATGCACATAACTGACGAAATTTTATAAGAAGCGACTAACGAAAATCGTACATTTTATTGATAGAATAAAATATTATTCCTTAAAATATATAAAATTCAACAAGCCCCTTTTATCGATAACGTCCCTACTATGCTAATATTGCCGAAATACCGGGTAAGGTTTTGCCCTCCAGACTCTCTAACATTGCACCACCCCCAGTAGATACATAACTCACCTTGTTTTCAAAACCGAACTTTTTAACGGCAGCTACAGAATCTCCTCCGCCAACTAAAGAGAAGGCTCCGTTTTGGGTAGCTTGGTCTATAGCGTTACCTACGGAAATAGTACCATTGGCAAAGCTTTCCATTTCAAAAACACCAATAGGACCATTCCAAAGAATGGTCTTTGCAGCAAGAATAACCTTTTTAAAGTTCTCTAAGGTCCTAGGGCCTGCATCCAGACCTTGCCAGCCATCCGGAATTTTATCTACATCAACTATTTTGGTGTTTGCCGTGTTACTAAAGTCATCGGCTGCAAGGACATCTACAGGAATATGCACGTTAACCCCCTTTTCTTTGGCCTGTTTTAATATCTCCATGGCCAATTCCATTTTATCGTCCTCACATATAGAATCTCCTACTTGGCCTCCTTGCGCCTTTACAAAGGTATAGGTCATTCCGCCACCAATAATCAAATCGTCTACCTTATCTAATATGTTTTCTATAATGGTGATCTTTGAAGATACCTTTGCACCACCTAATATTGCTAAAACAGGTTTCTCTCCTGTTCGCATTACTTTTTCTATCGCTTTTATCTCTTTGGCCAACAAGTATCCAAAACACTTTGCATCTGTAAAATATTTTGCTACTATAGTGGTAGAGGCGTGAGCCCTATGTGCAGTACCAAAAGCATCGTTCACATAAATATCTCCCAATTTTGATAATTGCTCCGCAAATGCTTCGTCTCCTTTTTCCTCTTCTGCATGGTATCTTAAGTTCTCCAACAACAATACTTCTCCGTTTTTAAGCTCAGCAACAGCCTTTTCTGCCTTTTCTCCTACACAATCATCTACGAACTTTACCGCAACACCAATTACATCAGAAACTGTTGCACAGATGTGCTTTAAGGACAAATCTGGGTTCCTTTCGCCTTTTGGCCTTCCCAAGTGACTCATAAGCACTGCACTTCCGCCATCTTCCAAAACCTTTATAATCGTAGGTTTTGCAGCTTCTATTCGATTAATATCCGTGACTTCAAAGTTCTCGTTTAAAGGAACATTAAAGTCTACCCGTATTAATGCTTTTTTGTTTTCAAAATTGTAGTCGTCCAGTTCTTTCATGAGATTCTGCTTTTAAATAAGGCACAAATGTAAAGATTAATAGGATGGGTATAAAACTCTCTTAAGGTAAATTTATAGCCTAAAATGGTTATTCCCTGCTGCTTTAAAAACACTTATATTTGAAATGATGTTTTTCAAGGATATTTTAGGACTTTCCCACATTAAGAATCATTTGACTTTAAGTGCCGATGCCGGCAGGATACCACATGCCCAATTATTCGTAGGACAAGAAGGTTCCGGTCTTTTGCCTATGGCCTTGGCCTATGCACAATATGTAATTTGCAACAACTCCGATAGTGAAAATGAAGGAGGAGAAGTAGCTTGTAATCTAAAGTTCAATTCTTTTTCGCATCCTGATATGCATTTTGCTTTTCCGGTTGCAAACTCGGATAAGGCAAAATCACATGCGGTAAGCGACAACTATATTCAGGAATGGCGAAAATTTATGACCGAACAACCTTATGGAAACCTCTTTGATTGGTATAGGCTCATAGAGATTGAAAAAAAACAGGGACAGATAGGGGTAGACGAAGCTCAAGCAGTTTTAAAAAAGCTTTCCTTAAAATCTTATGAGGGAGGTTACAAAGTGATGGTTATCTGGATGGCAGAGCGCATGAATACCGCCGCATCCAACAAGCTCCTAAAACTAATAGAGGAACCGCCTGATAAGACTATATTTCTTTTACTCTGCCAAGATGAAGAACAGATTATCCAAACCATAAAATCGCGCTGCCAAGTATTGCATTTTCCTCCATTGGCTGAAGAAGCCATAGTGACAGGCTTAATTGATAAAGGCGCTACAAATGAAGAGGCGATACGCGTGGCCCATGAGGCTAATGGCAATTTTAATAAAGCCTTAGATCTGTTTCACAACGATTCAGAAGACTTAGTCTTCGAGAAATGGTTCGTGCAATGGGTACGAAGTGCGTTTAAGGCAAAAGGCAATAAAGCGGCCATTCATGAACTGATTCTTTGGAGCGAAGAGCTGGCCAAAACAGGAAGGGAAACACAAAAAAAATTTTTACACTACTGTATTATGGTGATGCGCCAGGCATTGCTGCTAAACTATGGAGCAGAGGAACTTGCTTATATGAAAATACACGTAGATGGTTTTCAATTGAAAAAATTTGCGCCGTTCGTACATGAAAACAATATTCTCCCTATTGTTGATGAGCTAGAAAATGCGATATATCATGTCGAAAGAAACGGTAATGCTAAAATCATCTTTACCGACCTATCCATCAAATTAACTAGGCTACTGCATAAAAAAAAGAGTCCCTTACAACCCAAAACATAAAAATACACCTGTTTAATTGCATTAAAAATTGATTCAATATGGAAAACCTTCTTATCCACGCCACAGAGATTTTATTACTACTATTTCTTATCATTACCTTCTTACAAAGTGGTATTGATAAAATTACAGACTGGAAAGGAAATCTAGGGTGGTTAACAGGGCATTTTTCCGAAACCCCTTTTAAGAATATGGTCCCACTGCTATTAGCCACTGTGCTCGTAACGGAAGTTGTTGCCGGAGTTCTTTGTCTTCTAGGTATCATTCAATTTTTACTATCAAAAGACCCCACCTTGGCGCTCTATGGCGCTATACTGTCCTGTATTGCCCTACTTATGTTGTTGTTTGGGCAGCGGATTGCAAAGGACTACGAGGGTGCACGAACGATTGCGGTATATTTTATTCCCGCTATTTTCTTGGTTTTTCTTTTGCAGATGTAATAGCATATTTGCGATAGTTAGGTACATATAGAATACCGGTTATGTCACTTTTGGGCAATCAAAAAGTTATCCTACTTCTACATTGCTCCATAAAAACCCAAAAAAGGATGGTCTTGAAGGCATCGAGCGTCCCGAAGTCTCGGGATAAACGCTGTACAAAATAATATGAAAATAAAAAACCCTCCGAATAGGAGGGTTTTTGAGGCATCGAACGGATTCGAACCGTTGTACAAGCTTTTGCAGAGCTGCGCCTAGCCACTCGGCCACGATGCCAAATTGTGTTTACAAAGGTAATGCCTTATTTCAAGGTTTCAAAAAGATATAATCATCATCTTTTCGATTTTAGAACAATCGTTACTTTTTCTACATCTCCGTTCATTGGAGGGTTGATTTTAGAGACCGATATTTTTGATTTTTTAACCAATGGGATTTCGTTAAAAAGCCTATCACTTATTCTTTTGGCTACATGCTCTAACAGTTTGGATGGCACTTCCATCTCTTCCTCTACTATTTTGTTGACCTGCACGTAATCTATTGTATCGGACAAGTTATCGCTTACCGCCGCTTTGGAAAGATTGGTTTTGACTTGAATAGTTACAAGATAATCACTACCTATGACAGTTTCTTCCGAAAGGCAGCCATGGCGGGCATAAACCCTAATATTTTCAACAAGTACGGTTCCCATGAATGGCTTAAAATTTTGGCAAAACTAAGGTAAAGCAACCAAAATCTAATACGTACACCTACAATTACTTATCCCTTGGAAAAGATCTACCCCTAAAGTGACCACGTGGGTACCACTACTATACCCTAAAATTTCATTTAAAATAACCTGATAGGAGTACCCAAAATAAAAATTATTCTTTTTAAGCCCGACAATAGGTGCTATATACAGGGGGTCTCCAATCTGATCGTTCAAAAAACGGTATGTTAGACCTGCATAGTAATAATCTTCAAAATCGTACCATCTAAACTTTACGTTCAAATCCGTTACCGATCTTCCATCACTTTCAAAAAGCTGAAAGAAAATAGAGGGTTCTATCTCTAGGTTGCTATTTTTACTTTTACTGTATCTATACCCTGTATATAGATAATAATTACGCAAGGTATTCGGCTCAAAGATTGGGTTAAACTTGCTTAAATCTTTCTCTAAAATGTTAGATGCATTGGCGCTGATATAAAACTTATCATAACGATACAGCAAACCAACATCAAAATTGTGGTTGGTAGTAGCCCTATCGTCTGTCACACTCGGATCCAAAGCGTCAAAGTTTTCTATATCGATTCTAAACTGATTGAAATTATAGGAAAGCCCAAAAGATAAAAATTCATCGTCATAGCGGTCCAGAGTTAAATGGTGGGCAAAAGAAACACGTGCGCCCCGTTGTTTGGTTTCGCCGTTGCTATCGTTATATAACAACGCGCCTATACCAGATTTTTCGCCAACCCGCATATCGGCTGCCAAGGACTGGGTGTCTGGGGCGTCCTTAACCCCAACCCATTGCGTAAGACCGTTTACCCTGATTTTTACATGATCTCCGATACCTGCATAGGTTGGTGACATCACAAAAGGGTTGTCTGCCAGATATTGAGATAACTGGGGAATCGTAAGTTCCTGGCCTCTTAGCGCAAAAGCTCCTATAAATAGGGTAAGCACCAATAATTTTCTAAGCATATTCTTTAGGTTAAGCATTATCTATATAATGTAAAATGGCCAACAAACTCTCTTTCATCAGATTCACCGTTCAATTGAACAACAAACCAATAATCTCCTGTTGGTAATTCATTGTCATGGTATTTTCCGTCCCATCCTTGTGAATCATAGGCTTGTTCAGAAACCACTCTACCATAACGATCAAATATTTTTATTAGTATTTCAGGAAACTGTTCCATATTCCTAGGTATCCAGAAATCATTATTACCATCACCATCAGGCGTAAAGAAATTAGGGATTTCTATGTCTATAAATTCCATAAAAATATTTGCTGTAGCCTCACAGCCATTTTCATCTACAACAATAACCTCATAAGTATCTGTTCGTGCTATATAGAAAGTATTGTCACTGCCATTATTAACACCATCAAAATAATAAGTGTATTCCATTCTGCCACCTGCAGCAATTGCAGTAATCTCATTTAAACCAAACTGTTCCAACACTAATGTCAAGGGTTCAAAAGCTTCTATCGTAAAATCTATAGTCTGCAAACAACCATTGGTATGCGCTATAGCAATAAAATGATTGCCAGGAGCAATGTTCTGAAAGTCTGGGTTTAACTGCATAGCCGCCGAATCTGTGGTATCTAAAGCGTAAAGGACTTCGCCTAATACAGAATCGTCTTCTAACGTAATATTTACATAGTTATTAGGATTATCTCCCGTACATTCATAAACAGGCTCCACAATAGCATTTAAATTTACTCCAACTTCAATATCTACAACAACAGTAGTTTCACATCCGTTACTGTCTCTAACAAAAATTAGATAATTACCGGCAGCCATATCTGTGAAATTAACTCTATCCAACATAAAGTCTACGTCATTATTAGAGTTCAAAGCTGTGCTATATGGGGCTGTCCCACCAATAATTTCAAGGGTAATAGTGCCATCTTGGCTATCCACACATACCTCAGGGGTAGCTATGGCGCTAACGCTTAACATGACAGGCTCCGTTATAGTATAAGTCAAGAACTCAAAACATCCATTTTGATCTTGAGCAATAATCGTATAATCACCAGGTGCTAAATCCTCAAAAGTATTAAGTGTATCAAATTGGTTTAGATTCGGCGAAATAGCATATTGATATCCGCCTGCTCCACCAGAAAGGCTTACGGTAATACTACCGTTGTCCTCTCCCGCGCATGTGATGTTGACAATGTCCTCTGTATAACTCAAAGGAACAGGCTCAATAATAACCACTTCCTCCGGTAAGGTCGTACAATCTTCACTAGTCACAGAAACATAATATGTGCCCGCGGATAAATCCCTAAATACTCCTAGTGGTTGTGGGCCAGCTATACGAGATGCCAATGTTAAAGCAGCATCAGTAAACAGTTCATATTGATAATTTCCAAGTCCGCCATTGGCTTCTGCATAGATTACCGCCGTACTTTCTCCTGTACAATTTATAAAGGCGGCCGTATCGTCTACTGTTAAGGTTAATGGGATAATAGGGTCTTCTGTTACCGCGTTGGACAAAACAGCATCACAACCATTTGCCGCATCCCGAACATAGTACTGATAAGTTCCGGCGCTAAAGGTGCCTGTTTCAGGCAAGCCTAATGGATTACTGGTCATTGGTAGGAACGTCACATTGTCCGTACTGTATTCGTAGGTACCGCTTCCACCGCTAGCGGATAGTTCAAACTCTACTCCCGTTGCACAGGTCAATGGATCAGTTCTGATCAAGAGCGCTTCAACCAAGGTTGGTTCCGTTATTTCCACAGTGTTGGTCATAACATCGCAGTTCCAACCATCTGAAACCGTAATGCTATAGATTCCAGCACCAAGATCGTTGAAATTCGGGCTCAACTGCTGTCCTGTAGTAAATGTTATTGTCGTTCCTACCGAATCATAATAGTTTAATTGATATTCATAAGAACCACTACCTCCGCCAGTAACAACTGCTGAAACCGTTGCGCCCGTATCTCCATAACATGCTAAATCTGTAATTAAAGGCGTTGCATTGGCAACTATTGGTGTGGCTGGGTTTAATGCCTCTGTGTCATTATAAATACAACCAAAATCGTCAGTAATCATGATTATAAAACTACCTGCTGATAATCCGCTAAAGGAAATTGCTTGAACATCCATCGCCGTATAGGTCTGCCCGGTTGTTGTATTGGTCATATTGATGTCATAAGGAGCATATCCGCCACTTGGGTCAATCAAAATTTCTCCTTGGTCATTATCACAAGTAGGGTCGCCCAAGGTGTCTACAATTGCCGTTAGTGGGCTGTCTGGGGATACTATCGTAGCCGTATTAGAATCTTCCGTACAGAATGGAACGGCAGTCTCTGTAATTCGAACACTATAATTCCCTCCTGAAAGTCCGCCAATTGGTCTTGGGTTCACGGAGGTATCTGTATTCACAAGTCCGCCAACCGTATTTCCGGCTGCATCGAATACCTGATAACTATATGTTCCTGTATATCCTGATATGTTTATTTCAAGAGCTCCATTACCGTCTCCAAAACAAGTGACGGGCGTTGTAGCAGTTGCAACAACATCAATAAAATCAAACGGTGCGATGTCGTACGGCAGTGTACCTATATAACATCCCGTATCTGTATCCGTAATTCTAAAGGTGTAGCTTCCAACCGCACTTAAACTATATGCGGCTGTAGTAGCCGTTGTAGCGGTTTGAACGCCATTAGGATTCCCTACCGGTAATAATTCGAAAATATAATTGTGAGGGTTCCCATCATCCGTAACCGAAATTAATACCTCTTCAGGATTCGTACACGTAATTGCTGCATTTTGTGTTACCTGAGCCGTAAACGTATTTATTGGGTCAATTGTTTGAGTTGGCAATGGGAAAAGACATCCATTGGCATCTCTAACAATAATATCATAAATACCCGCTACGGTTGTACTATAGGTAAACACCGTGCCATTCGTTGGTAAGAAACCACT
This sequence comes from Maribacter sp., assembly GCA_047632415.1. Taxonomy (GTDB): domain Bacteria; phylum Bacteroidota; class Bacteroidia; order Flavobacteriales; family Flavobacteriaceae; genus Maribacter. The sequence goes on along the minus strand of JBLICT010000030.1, from coordinate 2,352 downwards.
GCCATTTACGCTGTAGAAATAATCCGGCGTTCCAGTACCTGTGGTTATCGTTACTTCTATGGTCGCTACCTGTGTTACGTTGTTTACATCGCAAACGAACTCTGTAACGGCTGTAATTGACGCATCCAGTGCTATTGGCTCTCCTATGATTTCCTGGTCGGTGGCCACACAATTCCTATTAGACGTCACGGTAATATCATAGGTGCCCGCAGGTAATCCTGTGAACAAACCATTGTTTTGGGTAAAGGTGTTGGTCCCGTCGGTAATTACAAAAACGTAAGGTGGGTTGTCATTAACTCCCGCACTAGGTGTTTCTAAATTCACGGAAATACTGCCATCAGAAGCTCCTGCACAACTTACATCGGTTTTATCCGTGTTTAGTAATGTTACTGGAGTAGGTTCTTCTAAGGTTACGGAAGCATCTGCAAAACAGTTAGGTGTTCCTAAGCTCGTATCCGTAACACGAACAATATAATCTCCAAAGCCTACGCCTACAAACTGGTTTCCAGTAGGAGCTATTCCCACAGGAGAGAAATCCGGTCGTAACAATGCTACAGTAAAGGCCCCAGAACCTCCGTTGACCGTAAACTCAATTATTCCGTCATCCGTGTTACAGCTTGGTTGCGCATTTACTACTGTATTTATACGCAACTCTGGAGCTATAGTAATACTTTCTATTTCAGAACAACCATTCGCGTCCCTAATTTCTATATCGTATGTTCCTGCGTTTAAACCTGAATAGGTGTAAGGGAAACTTGCAATACTTTGGAACGTACCGCCTGTAATACGCATAGTGTATGGTGCAACACCCGTATTTATGGCATCTCGTGTTACAATGATTTCAAAACTACCTTCGGCAGCACAAACATCTGCAATGTTCAATGAAATATCAGGGGTAGTATCCGTTGCGATGGTAATAGGCAATGGCAGGCCAATAATACATCCATTACTATCCCGTACATAAATATACCAAGCAAGGCTTACCGTAGGGTCCAACTCAATAGTATTGTCAAAAGCAAAAGTTCCCGGTATACCCGCTCCACTTATAGAAGCTCCATAAGTATATGCAGGGGTTCCGCCAGTTGCCAACACCGTAACTATGGCATTCGCCTCGTTACAGTTAGCGTTTACATTGTCTATGAGTTGCAATGCCAAAGGTTCCGGAGCGTCGATGTTTACCGTGTTTGATATATCCGTACATTGTGGGAAGGCCGTTTGGTTGATTTCCACACTATACGTGCCTGCACCAAATGTGGTGGACACCGTAAAGACATAAGGATCTATTGTTGCATTGTCCGAGGCTTGTGTGCCGGCGATAACAACTCCTGAAGCGTCTAACACTTGATAATCGAATGTTCCAATATATCCGGAAACGGTAACTTCAATAATTCCATTGGTGCTATTACTACAGGTTGCGTCCGTAGTGGCGGCAGCTGTGACATCAAGCAGGTCGTAAGGAGCTACGTTATGTTCCACGGTCACTGAACAGTTCGTGGTGGTATCCGTAATTTCATATACATAGTTACCGGGTGCGGTAATTACGATGTTCGTAGGGTCTGGCACAACAGTTCCACTGGGCAATGCTGTATAGGTATAGTTCCCAGAACCATTTGATGCTGTTATAGCTATTATTTCCTCCCCGTTAACACAATCTATTACCTGCACCACGTTAATGAGCGCCGTTACTTCCTCTCTCAGCGGTATAGGAACTATTGCAACATCCGTACAACCGTTGCTGTCCTGTACAACAACATTTACATCAGGAGCGCCAAAAGCTACCTGGAACGTGTTATTAGGTCCAAAATTGGCGCCATTATCAAAACTATATAAGTAAGGTCCGGTTCCTGAAGGATTACCAAATCCATCATTATTGATGGTTACGGTTATCGTACTGGCAGCATCGTCACAACTAAAAGCCGATGCCGAAGCCGCTATGTCTAAGGTTGAGGGCTGGTTTACATCGATAACCCTAAAGTCTTCACATCCCTTATCGGAGATTACAGTGACGTTATATGTTCCTTGAGACAAGCCACTGAATACGTTGGATGGTTGCGTAGTCGCTCCTCCGTCCAAGCTATATAGGTAAGGTATATCTATGTTTCCTGGAGCCAATGTTACGGTTATGGTACCCTCGTTTCCTCCAAAACAGCTCACATCCGTGTTGGATAAGCTAAAGGTTGGTAATGTAGGTGCGGGTAATGTAATGGTTACGGGTACCGTACAATTAGTTAAGGTGTCCTCCACCTCGAAGGTATAGGATACCGAATGGGTAAGTCCACCGAATATTCCTATACCGTTGGCAGGTCCAGCTGGTGTAATCAAGGTATAGGTATAGGTGCCGGAACCACCACT
>JBLICT010000029.1:0-21266 GCA_047632415.1 Maribacter sp. | reverse complement strand
ATAGCTGTTTAGATATGGCTTAAAAGCTACATAGGCGGCGGTCTGTTAGCAAAATCCTACCTATATTTATAAGCAAAGAGAAAACAACCAAAAATTAAGGGACACAACCGAAACACACAGCGCTATGTATACCGTAGCCATTGTGTGTTACATAACATATAAAATGATTCAATCCTATAAAAAGAAGCCGCTGCTTCAAGAAAAGTATGATACAATTATTATAGGTTCTGGAATGGGCGGCCTTGCTACTGCTGCAATTTTAGCAAAAGAAGGTCAAAAAGTACTCGTCTTAGAAAAACACTATACTCCAGGCGGTTTTACACATGTTTTTAAACGCAAAGGCTACGAATGGGATGTTGGAATACATTATATAGGCGAAATGCAACGCGAAAACAGCCTCTTAAAAAAGCTATTTGATTACATCACCAATGGCGAATTAAAATGGGCAGATATGGGCGATGTCTATGATCGCATCGTCATAGGAGATAAACATTACGATTTTGTAAAAGGTGTGGCAAACTTTAAAAAACAAATGATAGCTTACTTTCCAGCGGAAGAACATGCAATAAACGCCTATGTAGATTTAGTTTTTAAAGCGGTAAAAACGAGTAAAAACTATTATATAAGTAAAGGCATTTCCCCGTTATGGAATACCTTGTTTGGTAGGTTTCTTAAAAGACCATTTTACAAATACTCGGATAAAACAACCTACGAGGTTCTAAGGTCACTAACGACCAACGAAACGCTAATAAAAGTGTTGACTGCCCAGTATGGCGATTATGGTTTACCTCCAAAACAAAGTAGCTTTTCCATGCATGCTTCCGTTGCTCGGCATTATTTTGATGGTGGTAGTTTTCCTATTGGCGGATCATCTCAAATTGCACAAAAAGTAGACCCCATAATTGCCGCTTCTGGGGGAACCGTTTTAATAAGTGCAGAGGTAGCAGAAATACGTATCGAAAATAATACGGCTGTTGGTGTACGTATGAAAGATGGAAAATTATTTAGCGCAACAAACATTGTTAGCAATGCTGGAATAATGACTACGTTTAACCAGTTATTACCATTAAAAACAATAGAGAAACACGGATTAAAGAAACAGTTACAAAAGGTGAAACAATCTGTGTCACACGCTAGTTTATATATTGGTTTAGAAGGAACACCAGATGAACTTGGCCTTCCAAAAACCAATTATTGGGTTTACCCTAAAGATGGAGACCATGATACCTGTATTACCAACTATTTAGAAGATATATCTAGACCATTTCCATTAGTGTACCTTTCTTTTCCATCTGCAAAGGACCCAGACTGGTCCAATCGCTATCCTGATAAAAGTACTATTGATGTTATTACATTACTCCCCTATGAAACATTCGAAAAATGGGCAGGTACACCGTGGAAAAAAAGAGGTGAAGAGTATGAAGCTAAAAAAGAAGAAATTGCCCAGCGTTTATTGAAAGAAGTTTACAAACAATTACCACAAGTAGAAGGAAAAGTGAATTGTTACGAATTATCTACACCACTTACAACCCAACATTTTGTGAATTATGGCAAAGGTGAAATTTATGGATTGGACCACAGTCCCTCTAGATTTAGACAATCTTTTTTAAAACCAAAAACACCCATTAAAAATTTTTATTTAACAGGGCAAGATATTGTAACGGCTGGCGTGGGAGGAGCACTTTTCTCTGGCATATTAACCGCAATGGCCATTACTGGAAAAAACGTGCTGAAAAAGTTGTATACGTAAGCTCAAAACAAAGAAAGGCATACTACCATACCGGATATAATGTATTAAAGAAAATTTTCGTGAACATGCTATTCCAGCACCGTGGTGCAGTCTCAGTTGACCTTCATTAGTTTAAATTAATAATACCTATAAAATGAACCTTAATATCCTTGGCACTAATAAGCTCGTACTGTTTGTCCTTGTTTCATTTTTCATGGGGCTGAATGCTTCTTGTGATTCTCGCAATAATTCTAATTCATTTGATTACGGTACTAAAAATGATTCAGCAAGATTCTATTACTTAAAGGGATTTCATGAAATTTTAGACAATGGAAGATGGACCGAATCCGAAAAGTCTTATCGTAAAGCTCTGGAATTTGACCCTGATTACCTCCTTGGGAAGAGTTTGGTCGGTCGCATTACAACAGACTTAGAGGAGCGAGAAGCCTTACTTGAGGAACTCCAAAAGAACAAGGGTAAAGCCAATGAGGATGAAAAATTAGTATTAGAGGTATATCTATTGAGTATTGAATCCTATAACAATAGAGACAAAGGGATTAAAGGAACAACTGAACGTACAGCCAAAAGAAGACAACTTGCAGAATCTAACTTTAGGAAATTCGTTCATAACTATCCGAATGATACGTATATTAAGGCTGAATATATTGAATGGTTACATTTTATTCATGGCCCTAAAGCAGCATTAGATTCTTTAAAAAAATTGGCGACCAAAGAACAAATGAAATTAGGTTTTTACATTAGCTATGCTGCAAGCTTAGCATTGGAGTTAAATAAGATTGAAGAGGCTATTACTCTTTCTAAGACCTTAAAACCATTGATGATAGACTCGACTTACACAAGTTACCTGAAACTCAAAGCTGAAATTTATATGGCTCAAGATAGTTTGCAAAAAGCGAAACTCTACATTGACCAAGTAGTGAAAATAGACCCCAAACATATCATTGCCCTTGGATTGCAGTCTGACATTACTACTAAATTGAAAAATAAATAGCGAAAGCATAACAATGGCACTATGTCCAATCGGGGCGGTGTACCACCCCGATACATAGCCCAGACAGTAGTTGCAAGCTGATAATGCCCCAATGGAAATAAAAACTTTAGTTGGCGTAGGAATAAAAGAAATTACGAACGTTTTTAATGACTCTTTTTCTGACTATTTTATTCCTTTTGAACTAACAGAAGCACAACTTTCTTCAAAAATGCGGATAGACAAAACTAACCTCAACCTATCCGTCGGTGCTTTTGAAAATGGAAAATTGATTGCGTTTATTTTGCACGGATTGGATACCATTCACATGCAAAAAGTAATCTATAACGGAGGAACCGGAGTTATTCCTGATAAACGAGGCTTGGGGTTAACAAAGAAAATGTATCTTTTTATCTTGCCTCTTTTAGCAAAAAAAAGAATAAACAAACTGGTACTTGAAGTCATTGCTGAAAATATTCAAGCACTAAAGTCATATGATACAGCTGGCTTTAAAATTAAAAGAACGCTATGGTGCTATAAAGGAGAAGTTAACATTACAAAAACCACTAGCACTATAAAAATTATGGCTCTTCAACATTACAACTGGGAACTCATGGAATCCTTTTGGGATATCTACCCTACGTGGCAAAATTCAAAAAGCGTTGTCAACGAACTAAAACATAAGAATATATCACTGGGTGCTTACTTTCAAAATCAGTTAGTGGGTTATGTTATTTACAATCCAACAAACAAACGAATACAACAAATAGCGGTACATATGGATTTTAGAAAAAAGAGAATAGCTTCTTCTTTACTATTCCAATTAAAAGAAAGCTATGGTCCTGCGTTTTCAATTATTAATGTTGACAAAAAATCTAAGGTTACACATGCCTTTTTTCATAAAGTTGGACTCGAAACTACTTTAGAACAATTAGAAATGGAATTAGAATTGGATAAAAAGTACAACTAAGAGCAGCGCTAGCAAATTTGTCTATGTTAATAACCATTAAAATAAAGCTATTAAATTTAGTCCGCTAAACGCTGTTTGTAAAGCATTAGATTGTCAACCTGGAGCTATATTGGAATATGCAAAGGAAGATAAATAGTAAGAAAAGCGTTAAAAAGAGATTCCTTATTAAAACTAAGACCCCTTAGGTATGCAGATGGCTGGAATACTGGACCTGCCTGGGAGATGGCCGATGTTCATGTTACCATGTATTATGATGGCGCTCAAACCGAACTAGCTAAAAAAACACTTACACGTATCGCCAAGCGTGACACTGCTTTTTTTATGGGGTTAGGATATTTCCGAACACACCTTCCTTTTGCGGTACCAAAAAAGTATTGGGACTTATATGATTCTAAAGAGATACCATTGGCTTCAAATCCAGACGTTCCAAAAAATGCTCCTGGTTACAGTATGAATTCTATGTATGAATTGAGGCATTATGACGGGTTTAATAAAATGGGTCACCCAGAATCTGCCTATAGAATGAGTACAGATACCTTACGGGTGTTAAAACACGGGTATTATGCTAGTGTAAGTTATGTTGATGCCTTGTTGGGCCAGCTAATTTCTCACATGAAAAAGATAGGCATTTACGAAAACACCATAATTATTTTATGGGGTGATCACGGTTGGAAATTAAAGGGTCATAATAGTTGGGGTAAAATGACTAACTATAATATTGATTTGAAAGTCCCGATGATTATTCGATATCCAAATCAAGAGAACAGAGGGCAGAGACATTTGAAATCACTGAGTTGATAGACATGTTTCCTTCGCTTTGCGAACTAGCAGGCATTGAAACACCTGATTATATGCAGGGAACCAGTTTTGTTCCATTGATTAAAGACCCTAAACGGTGATAGAAAAATGCCGCATTTAGTCAATTTCATCGTAGGCCAGGACATGCAGCAGACAGAAACGGTTATATGGGTTATTCTATGAATACAAAAAAATACCATTACATAGAATGGTATACCTGGGACCCTGAAACCGGTACTAGAGGGGAATTGAAAAGTATTGAGTTGTTTGATTCTGAAAATGACCCGAACGAAACAGAGAACATTGCCAAAGAACAAGAACTTAAGGAAGTGATCACAGGCTTATCAAAACAACTTGCAAGCGGTTGGCAAAAAGCAACACCGAGCACGCTTGAATAAATTATCACTATTTTTAAATGTACAGCTATTCTTTTACTAAAACCTTAGGAACATACCGAAAGAAAACAACAATCATTGAGCTACCTCATCTTTTAAACGAAACAAATACGCCAAAATAATGCGATTCATAACTCTAGTAACTTTTGTATTTTTTCACATATACGCGATATATGGCCAAACCTCGTTAAAAGAAATAGATTTAGAAAAAGGGAAATACCATGTTGGTTTTAAGCATTATCTAAAGGTTGATAGTACAAGAAACTATCAAATTCATAATGAGTTTAACAATCAACTGGTAAAAAGACCAATCCCTATTAGTATCTGGTATCCGGCTGATACTAAAAATGATAGTGCCAAACAAATGAAGGTTTTGGATTATTTGGAGATCTTAAAAAAGGAAGAAGAATGGAAAAACTTACCAAACGAGTTTTTGCTTGACTGGTTTCCATACCTATGGAATACACCTGAAAATAAAGCACATCTGTCAGAAGACGTGAACGCTTTCTACCATAGTAATGCTATAGAAGGGAAATTTCCTGTTCTAGTTTATGCGCCAAGTTATCAAGCCTCTTCGATTGAAAATTTCGCATTATTCGAATATTTAGCAAGTACTGGTTTTATGGTGATTTCCAGTCCATCTAGAGGAACGGAAACGAGGTGGTTAGATGGTGGAACTACAAAAGATATGGAAACGCAATCCAGAGATATTGAATTTCTTATAAAGGAAGTTCATAACTATAGCAATGCCAACCTGAATAAAATAGCGCTAATGGGTTTTAGTTTTGGTGGGATATCCAATGCAATTACCGTTATGAAAAACGATAACATACGTGCGCTGGTAAGCTTGGACGGAACCGAGAGGTACAACTATAGTGTCTTGGAAAACTCTCCGTACTTTAACTTAGATACATTTACTATTCCCTACATCCATTTTGCTCAAAAAGATATTCCAGAAGAAGTGCTTACTGCTGATAAAGTTCCTGCAGAATTGAATTACACATTCCAACTCTACGATTCTTTAACATACAGCGATGTCTACAGTTACAAATTCCACGACCTAACACATTCCTATTTTAGTTCCTTTGGTGTTTTATTCGGGAATAGAGACAAAAGACAAGACAAGAGTGATGCTAAAATTATGACAGCCTATAAACTACTTTCTGAACACACCTTACAGTTCTTAAATGCTACCTTGAAAAACGACGAGAATGCAAGGGAATTCATTGAAAATAGCCCCGATAAAAATGGTATTTCCGAATCCCTTGTTTCGAAAAAAATGAAAAAATTACGCGCAACAGCTTTCGATTATAAAGATTTCAATGATTTAGCCCTCCAACAGGAGTATCGCGATTTAATTCCACTGTACATAAAAACAGTAGCAAAACATCCAAAGCTTGAACTTAAAGAAGGTATGTTAAATATGCTAGGTTTTCGAATGGCAGTTGATCCTTCCATGAAGGAACAAGGTATTAATGTGTTATTATTAGCCTTGCATATCTACCCGACATCGGCAAATGTATACGACAGTTTAGCCGAAGCTTATCTGTACAAGAAAAATGTTACAGATGCTATTTTCAATTTCAAGAAGTCATTGGAATTGAATCCAGAAAATCAGAATGCCAAGGATAAACTCAAACAGTTGGAGAAGTAAGACCATTTGTTGAAAAACAAAAGCTGGTTTAAGCATATGGCAAAGTCATTATATTCGTTACGATACCGCTGAATTTTTGATTTGTCATTTAAATAATTTAAAGCAAAATATGTAAATTTAACTAGGAGCTATTCAAAATTGTAGTGCCTTTCCCCCACCCTACATTTGTTATATAAAACGGAATGCTACGTTAGCATCACGAGCTACCCAAGGATAAAATTATTTAAATGACCGATAGGCAAGTAGTACACCCTATTATTATATGCCGTACAGTTCGAATGCAATCGCATTTCCAAAAATGGCAAAATCATAAAATTTTATGATGATTAAAATAGACCGACATGCAATATGAATCAAAAAATGCTAGTGAATATATAGAAAATCTAGAAACTGATTGGAGAAAAGAGAAGCTGGAAGAAGTGCGAAATATGATCAAATCAATTGGTCCTGATTTAAAAGAGGGTATCGAATATAAAATGCTAAGTTATCATATGGGTGATAAGCCTATATTTCATTTGAATGCACAAAAAGCCTATGTGAGTTTATATGTAGGTACTATTACTAAAGTGGCAAATTCAGAAACCCTATTAAAAGAGTTCTATGTGGGCAAAGGATGTATTCGCATTAAAAAAAACACCAACATACCTGAAACCAAACTCAACGAATTCATTACGATGACCTTACTCCTTGGGAAACAAGGAGGAAATACTGATTGTTGAAAAAACACATGACCATAATACAACAATACAATAGGGCTTGAGCACTATTAAAAGATTTGAGCAACCGCCTAATGACCTATCAGCTAATTTATTTAAATTTGGGTTAAAAGTAAAGCAATAGAAATACGATTATACTCCTAACGCAACTGTTGTAATCGGTACCGTTAGCCTTTCTATTTCTAGTTTAAGTGGTATTTTGTACCAACCAAACGCTGAACATAAGCGACACACGGCAAAAGACTTGTCTTAGTTTTTACTGGGGCCGTTGTTGCTCATAATTTTGGCACAAAACATAGTGTCATTAATTAAGAAATGAACAAGGAGATAATAGAGTATTAAAAATAGCGAAAGGCTAACAATGAACTGGATCCTACTTTTTGAAATTTTGTACCTCATTGCATTGCTTTTACTTATCCTTAGGGTATTGTATGATACGCGAAGTAGTATCAAGGCCTTGTCCTATATTCTGTTCATACTATTTGTTCCCTTACTTGGGATGTTATTTTACTTTTCATTCGGCACCAACTACCGAAAACGAAAACTCTATAGTAAAAAGTTGATTCAAGATGACTATTTAAGAAAGAAGTTAAGAAACCGAACCTTCGCTTACTCTGATACCGTACTAAACTCTGGATTAATTCCTGAGGTAAACTATAATTTGGCGGAGTTTGTACGGAAATCTGCCAGCAGCCCTTTAACGGCTAATAATGCTGTAAAGCTACTATTGAACGGGGAAGAAAAATTCCCCGAAGTCCTAAGGGCTTTGGAAGCAGCGGAGCATCACATTCATCTCGAATATTATATTTACGAAGATGATGCTACCGGAAAATCTATAACTGATATTTTAATACAGAAGGCCAAACGTGGCATTGAGGTCCGTTTTATGTACGATGATTTCGGCAGTAATGCGCTAAGCAAAAATTTTATCCAAAACTTAGAAGCCGCAGGTGTACAGACGGCGCCTTTTTATAAAATAAAAGTTCTTGCCCTTGCGAGTAGACTAAATTATAGAAACCACAGAAAGATAATAGTAGTAGACGGTAAAACAAGTTTTGTAGGTGGCATAAACATGAGCGACCGCTACCGTAACGATAGTCTGGCAAAGGATGACCTCTTCTGGCGCGATACCCATTTGATGTTAAATGGTCCGGCTACGTCCTATTTACAACACCTCTTTTTATGCGATTGGAATTTTTGTAGCCCCAATACCATGGTATACCATGCAGACTATTTTCCTGAACCTGCAACTGGTACTGAAATTGGTGGAGAAATCGTACAATTGGTACCTTCTGGTCCCGATTCCGATCTACCAGTTATTTTTTATTCCCTGTTAGAAGCCATCGGTGCAGCCAAAAAAAAGATATTAATTACCACTCCTTATTTTATCCCCGGGGAAAGCTTAATGGACGTTTTAATAATTGCCGCACAAGGCGGATTAAAAGTGCAGCTGTTGGTTCCCGGTGTTTCCGATTCTAAACTAGTAAATGCAGCAGCCCGCTCCTACTACACTGAACTTTTAAAGTACGGCGTAGAGATATTTTTATACAACAAGGGCTTTATTCACGCCAAAACTATGGTGGTAGATGATGACTTAGCCATCATCGGTTCAGCAAATATGGATTACCGTAGCTTTGAGTTTAATTTTGAAATCAATGCCCTGATTTACGGAAAAAAAATTACTAGGCAATTGGAAACCGCTTTTTTAAACGATTTACAAGAATCTACAAAAATTGATGCTAGTGATTGGCTAGTTAGACCAAAGTACATCCATCTATGGGAAAAAGTAGTGCGCTTATTATCGCCTTTTTTATAGGATGAAAAAAATATATTGCCTAACTCCAAATAATAGTGCCTATTAATCCTGTTACAAGGGAAGGCCCTGAAATAGAATAGTAAACTATATCATGTTCACCAACCGCGTTAAATTTTTCTTTTAACCCAACATCACTATTGAACAAATGCTCAATATTTGTTTTTACTTAGACATGATGGCATAGCGTGTTGTAAAACCTACATATTATCTGTATGTTTAATGTGGTGCATAAAACTCGATTGAATTTAGAAGGGCACTAGCTATCAAAGGGCTACACATTTATGCATCCTTTGAATATAGACTCCGCAAAATAAATTGCTATTGTGTTGAGAAGATAAAATTTGGATTTATCACACTAAGGTTAACGAAAGGAATTTCAACCTTTCCCGACCAAATTGAGACACCAAACATAAAATAAATGAATCTCCAAAAAATTACATTTGAGAACAAGGAAGGCAAAACATTGGTAGGTCGCTTGGAAATGCCTGCGGATAGGCATCCGCATAATTTTGCTGTTTTTGCCCACTGCTTTACATGCAACAAGAATTTGTTGGCGGTAAAAAATATATCAAGAGCTTTAACCGCTAATGGTTTCGCGGTATTACGTTTTGATTTTACAGGGCTTGGTGAAAGCGAAGGCGATTTTGAGGATACCAACTTTTCTGGTAATGTTTCAGACCTCGTTGCAGCTGCCAGTTTCCTAGAAGAAACGTATAAAGCCCCTACCCTGCTTGTAGGACATTCCCTTGGTGGCGCAGCAGTACTTTTTGCAGCAGCGGAAATAGCAACTATAAAAGCGGTTGCTACTATTGGGGCACCTTCGAATCTAATACATGTGCAGCATTTATTCAAAAGTACCGTCGCAGAAATTAATACTAGCGGTAAGGCAGTAGTTAATCTAAGCGGTAGAGATTTTACTATAAAAAAACAATTTCTGGACGATTTGGAAACTAAATCCTTGGTGACAGTTATGAAAAATATGCGCAAACCTGTGTTGATTCTGCATTCGCCACAAGATGATACAGTTGGCATTAAGAATGCCGAGGAACTATATGTAGCAGCACATCATCCCAAAAGTTTCGTATCCCTAGATGGAGCTGACCATCTTTTAATGAGAAAGCAAGATTCCCTATACGCTGGACAACTAATTGCAGCATGGTCCCAACGTTATGTCAACAGCAGTGAAAACGAAGATTTAAAGACAAAACATCAAGTCGTGGCAAGTTTAGATGCGTCCGATGGTTTTACAACGGCCATGAAAGTGGGAAGTCATTTCTTAACTGCGGACGAACCTGTAGCTTTTGGAGGAAACGATTATGGCCCTTCTCCCTATGAGCTTGTCTCTGCCGGATTATCTGCATGTACGGTAATGACGATTCAAATGTATGCCAAACGCAAGGAGTGGAACGTGGAAAATGTGCAGGTACATACTTCTTACAGCAAATCCCACGCACAGGACTGTGAAAATTGCGAAACGGATAGCGCTAAACTAGATACGTTTTATAGAGAAATTACACTCTCAGGAAATTTGGACGAAAAACAGAAAGTACGTTTATTACAAATAGCGGATAAATGTCCGGTGCACAAAACCTTGCATAGCAACGTACAAGTCATCACAAAACTATTAGGCTAAGGCAGAGCCCAGTTTTTGAAATTGCTATTACAGGACCTTATTATTCTCTTTTGCTACCGGATAAAATCATCCGACCCTTTCTAGATAATAATCAAAAGAGGGTGAAAGCAATTGCTTCTTATGGCACAAAAGAAATTTTATTTTACGGTGTCATACGAAAACGTGGGGAGCACTATCATAAGATGTTAGGAAAACGCTATCAAAAGGTATTAGGACTTTTTCCAACGATTATTTCAAGCTTCAATTTTTCGAGGATACATCCAAATAGGGCGTAGAACTGCCCTAAGAACTAGAAGCTGTCTGAATCATTGATTTTGATGCGCATGAAATTTTTGAGTCCCTTACGGTTGGAAAAAAGAGAGGTATTATTTACGCTATTGCCCACTATAAGAACACTCAGATTAAAATTGCCAAATCGATTATACTTTGCGAAAATCTTAAAAGGGGGATACGGGGCAACAGGGTATTGTTAAAATCATTTTGATATGAGTGCCCATGCGCCCGTATATTTTCTTAATTTTAACACGTAACACTAAAAACAAGAAAAATGAAAAAGATAATCAAATTTGAACTGGCGGCTATTGCGTTAGTGGTCATGTTTAGTTGTAAAGAAGCTAAGAAAGAAGCAACAGATGCCGCTGCGGAAGTAGAAGCAGTTACGGAAGAGGTAATAGAAGAAGTGATGGCAGAGCGCATCACGTTTATGATGGAACCCAAAAGCGATAGCGACGTTAAAGGAGAAGTAACTTTTACGGATGAGAAGGGAACTGTAACAATGACAGCCATGTTAACTGGCCTTACCCCGGGAGAGCATGCTATTCATATACACCAAACGGCAGATTGTTCCTCCGATGACGGTAAATCTGCCGGTGGTCACTGGAACCCTACCAATGAGCCACATGGTAAATGGGATGCTGCAGAAGGCTATCATAAAGGCGATATAGGTAATTTTACAGCAGATGCTGAAGGAAACGCCACTGTGCCATTTTCAACAGACCAATGGTGTATAGGCTGTGACGATGAAAATAAAAATATCGTCGGTAAAGCAATAATAGTGCACCAAGGTGTGGATGATTTCACATCTCAACCAAGTGGTGCTGCTGGAGCACGAGTAAGCTGCACTGGAATCATTGAATAATAATTCTAAATATATACCTAAAAAGCCGCTCTTTGTTGCGGCTTTTTCTATTTTTAGAAGGTAATAGGTAGTACATAATGCGAGATAGCTTGGTAGAAGATTTTAAGAAGAAGGATATGGTAGCTTTTGAAAAGCTATATGCCATGTATTCTCAAAATATCTGCGGAGTAATCAACACCATAGTTAAGAATGAGGACCGTGCGCAAGAAATTTGCCAAGATGTCTTTATAAAAATATGGAACAACGCGTATAATTATAACGCCTCTAAAGGCCGTTTTTTACATGGATATTAAATATTGCCAGAAACGCTGCTATCGATGAGGTTCGAAGCAAATCCTATAAGAATCAAAAAAAGAACCTTTCTGCAGATTACTTCGTACAAATTTTGGAGCAGCCAGGACAATCAAGCAAGCACAATTGATTCCAAAGGATTAAGAACGTTAATAAACAACCTGAAAGCAAAGTGCGTTCAACTAAAAGAACTATTGTATTTTAGAGGGTATACCCAAAAGAGGCTGCCGAAGAGCTAGATATGCCTATAGGAACGATAAAAACCAGAAATAGAAGTTGTATTTCCCAATTGCGGGAAAATATAGATCAAAAGTAATAGATGTAAAAGAATACATAGCATAAGGCATACTGGAACTCTACGTTGCAGGTGTACTTTCGGAAAAAGAAAATCTGGAGATACACCGCTATTCAGAAAAGTATCCAGAAATCAATGATGAAATTGTCCCTATAGAAACAACCGTTATAGATCTAGCCGCTAAAAGCTCTAAAATACAAGCTTACCCGTTTACTAAGCTCAAAGATTAATTAGGGGGCTAAAAAGAGACGAAAGTGGTCACTTTACATAAAGAGAAAAACCTATGGCTGTCCTACATAGGCTGGGCCGCATCGGCTCTTCTCGCTATAGGATTATTCTGGATCTACAACAAGAATCAGGAACTAAAATCAGAATTAGAAGTTGTTAGCGATAAAAATATACGTTTAGAAGACCAAATTGCAGATTCCGATACTTCCCTTGAAAAAACCCAAGCGCTTACAAACGCCCTTAGGGAAAAAGAAATTGAAGTAATCAGCTTAGGTGGACAAGCAGTTTCACCGGATTCCTATGCAAAAACATACTGGAATAAAACGGCAGAAAAAGTATTTATAGATGCGAAAGGTTTACCTGAACCTCCGGACGGATTTGTATATCAAGTATGGTCCCTTAAACTATCCCCTACCCTTATTCCTACAAGCATTAGAATATTAGATACGATTAATGAAGATGAAAACAAGGTGTTCGTACTTAATAACACCAATAATTCAAAAGCTTTTGGGATTACCTTAGCGCCTACCGGTGGTAGCTATTCTCCCAATCTAGAACAATTATACACCTTAGGGACAGTTTCTACTTCCTAAAATAAGGATGATATCAAAATCCATAATAAGAACATTAAAATAGCTATAGATTCCTTTTCACCCTATGTATCTTAAGGGTTTTTACCAACCATTTTGGTAATGGATTTTTAGGATTTCGTTTTTTAAGGTTTAGATATAATCCTAAAGCTTTTAGCACGGGAACCTTGTGGGTTTCCACGAACTCGATTAATGTTCCATCCGGATCCTCGACGTAACTAAAATGTCCTGCTGCATCTCCCATATCAAAACTATTGGCGCTATCTACAGTAAAGCTATGCCCCAAATCAGCTGCTTTTTCCCTTAAGGCTTTCATACCATGTACATCGAAACAAATATGTATATACCCTAAATCTCCCCAAAGTCGGTTTTCAAAAATCTTGATAGGCTGTCTATCCAAAGCCTGTAACAATTCTATTTCAGAAGGCCCAAGTAACTCTCCAAACCCTCCATAGGTTAACCGCTCATGTTTTAGTAGAACCCTTCTAAACTTTCTGGCTTTATTGGATTTAGATGAATTAGGCATTGTTATAATTTCATCTACAATAGTTTGATTATAACCTAAGAGCGAACCATAAAAATCCGTTGATTTTTCTATATCGGAAACGCCTATAACCGCACCCATTATGCCACCAGAAGAGATTTCTGTCTTACTAAAACCATAGTCATCTTGAACAACCTTTACTACATTTCCCCAAGGGTCCATAAAATAAAAAAAAGTTCTTCCGCGGATACCACTAGCGATGTCCGTTACATAATGAAGTGAAAGGGCTATTAAAGTTTTTCGTGTTTTAAAAAGATCATCACTTCGAATAATCATGGCATTTATACCCAAATCACCCATTAAAACAGGTATTTCAGGTGCATTTGGCACACGGTCTTTGAACTGCCATATCTCTAAACCGCCACCACCTTTCATATTTAAGGATAGATAGGCATCCCTTCTTTGCGGTTCTCCTTGGGTATACTTTGTCATTAAGGAAGCTGTTGCTTCATCTTTAAATACAAGAATATTGAATCCTAAATATTGACGGTACCAATTAAAAACCTTCTTGGTATTGGTAACGCCTATTCCTATTTGTTGTATCCCATTTATAATTTCGGCCATGCTATGAACTGTGAATTAATTTATCGTGAATGAATTTTAATCTAGTGCTTGAAAACCCCAAATTAAATAGAATTACCAGCAATAAATTTGATAAGTTAACCCTAAGGTATGAATTACGTTCATATTTACGTGCAGAAACAATAAGGTCTCTCTTAATAATAGTATAGGGAATAAGCGCTTGTTTCATCCGTTTAAAAAACTCAAAGTCTTCCATCAATAATTGATGCTGGTCAAACTTACCCAGCTTATCAAAAATTGATTTGCGAATAAACAAACATTGGTCTCCGCCTCCAGTAAAGATGCTGTCCCGTGCAGTAAAGGAAGCGTTGATACTTAACCAAAAATTCTTTTTGTCAAACTTGTAGGAAAAAAAACCTGCATCATATACGCCACTTAGCGCATTGTTTATATCCCTTAAAAATGTTGACGGAGGTTTGACATCAGCATGTAGAAAAACTAAAACCTCTCCTTTTGCCAGCATGGAGCCTTCGTTCATTTGTACCGCCCTTCCCTGCTCTTTACAGCACAGTAACCTCACCTTTCCTTCAAAATCATTCAATGTGTAGGTTTGACTCTCAGGTGATAATGCAATTATAACCTCAGCACCTTCTCTATCCTGCACAGTCGCAATATGAGATAAAAGTATATTTAAACTTTCCTCTTCTCTATGGGCAGGAATAATTATGCTTATCATAAACGATACGTTTTAGCTACCGCTATAGTACTACTTGTTTATACCTAAAATCATCATAGCTTTGCTATTAGTTAAATCTACGTAAAACCATAAGAAAGGTTCTATTTTTTAAAAGAAAATGGTGTTTTTGAAAGTTCTTTTCGCTTTTACGACCTATTTATAAAACCACAGACAAGTCTTTTACGTACATGTGGTTAAGCCAAAGCTTTATTATGAAATATACCAACGTTATTTTGTCGTTCTTATTTATTCTTATCTCTTGTAAAAACCCGATGGAGGCACAAATGGCTACTACAGTGGGAGTTGATTTTAATAAAATATCCGAAACATTTTTAGAGCGAATAAAGCTAAATAAAGACACCAAGGAGATTCAGGACCTATTGGCGAAGACAACTATAGGCGAGCTAGACGCAGCCTTGAATACCGATGCAAAAAGATTAGCCTTCTGGGTTAACATATATAATGCGTACATCCAAGTTATTCTTAAAGAGCAACCCGAACTGTACGATGACCGTGGAACTTTTTTTAAAAAGGAACAAATTACGATAGCTGGGGAAACGATCTCTTTTGCCAAGATAGAACATGGTATTATCAGAAAATCGCAATGGGAATATGGCCTCGGTATGATTCGAAAATGGTTTCCTAACAAGTTTGAAAGAAAATTAAGAGTGGACAAAAGAAACTACCGCATACACTTTGCACTAAACTGTGGTGCCAAAGACTGTCCGCCTGTGGCTATATATGAATGGGAGAGGTTAGATGAACAATTTAAAAAAGGTACCTCAACCTATCTAAAGAACACAACCGTATATACTAAAGAAAAGAAGGAAGTTGCCGTTACAGCTTTGTTCAGCTGGTTTCGCGGAGATTTTAATGGTAAGAGCGGTGTTAAAAAAATACTTAAGAAACAAGGCTTAATTCCTACCACAAAAGATATGGACCTTAGTTATAAGAATTATGACTGGACCTTGGACCTTGATAATTTTATAGACCTATAAAAACTCCTTAAAATGCTTCGTTTATGGTAAAGTAAAATTGACCACCTTCAGACGAAACTCCATAGTCAACGCGTAACCTGGTTCCTTCTTGCCTATTAACCGTGAAGCGTAAACCTGTACCTACAGCATTTTTGTAAGAATTCCTAAAGGTTTCACCCAAAGAGGGTGCGACTGTTCCACTTGAACCAAATACAACACCACCAAATCTTCCTTTAATCGGAAAACGATATTCCAACACGGCACTTAATTCGGCGTTATCTTGAAAACGTCTATTATTGTGGCCTCGAGTACGTTTGGTACCAAGTGAGTTTAAATCTAAAAACGGTGCATCTTTACTGCGAGTTCCCAAAAATATATTACCTGCTAAAATGTGATTTCCTTTTAGCTGTTTATAATACCTAGTATCTAACTCTAACTTCTGATACGAAAAATCACTCCCTAAAAATTTTGCTGAGCTAAAAACACTAGCCTGGATGAACAACCCCTTTGTAGGAAAGAAAATATTATCTCGCTGGTCATAAAAAGCTACGAATCCTAAATTTGAGATAGTACCTCCCTCTTTCCCTATTTCGTTAGAGGTATCTAAAAGGCCATCCTCTGCTATATTAACAACATTAAAACCATCAAATTCATATCCTAACCCTATGGAAATATTTGGAAAAATTTCTCTCAAAGCGGAAAATCTAAATCTGGGAAAATCAGCATCATAGGTTTCCAAATCTTCTTGTTTTGAATTTATACCTCGTCCATAAAAGTTATAGAAATATTGATAGTACCCTAGTTCCCCAATGAAACGCCATTTCTCATCATCTAAATAAATTTCATATGGCAAAAAGAGAAGTAATTGTTTTCTACTAGTAAAGGTTAATGCTAATTGAACCGAGCTTGGCCTAGATTCAGTTGGTTCCCCATTAAGTCTAAATGTAGAAAGTCCCAAGGCTCCATAGCCTAAGCCAGTTTCCGGAAGATAAAATAAAACCGGAAGCGCGGTGAGTTGAACGTTTTTTGTTACGTTCTTTACTCTTTTCGTTTTATTCTGAGCGCTACAAAATAAAGTACAAAAAAAGAAACATAAAACTACTAGTGCTAAGTAATTCCTATTCATTACCACAATGTACCAACTTCAATTCTCATAATGCAAGTTTTAGAGATCAAACTGTCATAGTTTGATTAATTTGCAAGGAAATTATAAGTAAAAAGATAAAAGTTTAAAATACGGATATGAAATATCTTCCTTTACTTAAAAAAGTAAGTATTGTCCTCTTTCTAACATTAGGTATCCTTGCCGCTACCGTTATAGATAATTTAAAATTCTCATTTGATTTCAGTCAATTTTTCCCCGAACAAGACCCTGATTTAACATTTTACAACGCGTTTGTTGCAGAATTTGGAACGGATGATAATTTTTTGCTTGTGGCTGTTGAAAATGATACGGGTGTTTTTGAAAAAGACTTTCTAGACCGTTTCCATTCATTTTCTGAAAAAAGCAAAGCCTTTTCCTTTGTTACAGAAAAAAATTCCCTCACTACCCTATCCTATCCATTGAAGACCTCATTTGGATACACGACCTTGCCTATTATTCATATAGCCGATTCTACCCAATATCAAAAAGACTGGAACAAGATACAGGAAGACCAATTGTTTGTTAACGTTTTAATCGATACCAACGCGAGCTCTTTAGTACTTGCCCTTAGTACGGAAGACAATCTTGATGATACGCAATCCAGGGAATTATTGAACGAGATTAGGGCGTCACTTAAAGAAAATAATTTAAACGATTACCATATTTTAGGTAGGGCTTTTTTCTATGAAGCGATTGTAGACATGCAAAAAAGCGAGGTACTTAAAACCACAATTATTGCATCAATTCTTGTATTTATCATTCTGTTATTGGTTTATAGAAGCCTTCCTGTAGTTCTTATTTCCGTAACGTCCATAGGGCTTTCCCTTCTTCTATTCTTAGGATTATTAGCTATTCTTGGGAAGGAATTAAACGCTATGGCAGCATTTTACCCAGTACTGATGCTCATTGTAGGCACCTCGGATGTAATTCACCTTACGGATAGTTTTATTCGTAAAATACAGGGCGGACAAAATAAGTATGGGGCAATACTATCCTCCCTTAAAGAAGTAGGGCTTACTACCTTATTAACCTCCGTTACTACAGCGATAGGGTTTATAACGCTTTTATCCTCTAGACTTGTGAGTATACGGGAATTTGGAATCAATGCGGCAATAGGTGTTATGGTCGCTTACATTACGGTAATCTGTTTTACAGGTGCACTTTTAATTAGCATACCCAAAAAGCGACTCTTAGGACAAAAAAGCGTTTCTAAAAAATGGGTAGCTTATTTATTAGGTATTAATGTGTTCACCAAAAATAACCCTAATACCATCATGATGGGGACCGTAATATTTGCGCTACTATGCATTTATGGGGTTAGTCGGATTACTACAAACCAAGAGTTTAAACAAACCCTGCCCAAGGAAAGTAAAATAGCAGCAGATTTTAATTTTTTTCAAGAAAACTATGCAGGATTCAGACCGTTGGAAATAGCGATTTTAGCTAAAACTGGCTACAAGGTAACCGACTATAGTGTTGCGCTAGAAATTGAAAAATTAACTAATCATTTAAGTCAAATTAAAACTATTGGTAACCTTCAATCGCCGAATTTGCCTTACAAAATCGTAAACAAAGCGAATCATTTAAACAAGTCGGACTACCTGCGCTTACCAGATGACGAAACTACCTTTATCAAATACCAGAAAGATGTAAATAAGTTAGCCAGAAAACAATTGGGAAAATTCGTGAACATAACCAAAGATAAAGCAAGGATAAATGCCAAACTACAGGATGTAGGCACAGACAGTCTTAAAAGACTCTATGCACATATAGAAACCTTTGCCAACACTGCAACCGACACTACCAAAATGACCGTGAAAGTTACTGGGAAAAGTATGCTATTGGATAAAAATTCCGAATACATACGTAAAAGCCTACTAGAGGGGCTGCTATATGGCCTTATTATCATAGGTATCATTATGGTCTTAGTCTTCAAGGACGTTAAGATGTTTCTAATTTCCTTAGTTCCAAATCTACTACCTATGCTATTTGCTGGAGGTATTCTTGGATTTTTAGGAATACCATTAGAAGCTGGACTATCCGTTGTTTTTGCTATTGTATTCGGTATTGCCGTGGACGACACCATTCATTTTTTAGGAAAGTATAAACTGGGTATTACACAAGGATTATCAAAAGAGGAGGCATTGGAAAAAACTTTCGCGCAAACTGGTAGGGCCTTGGTCATAACCACCATTATCTTATTCTTTGGATTTATGGTCATGTTGTTTTCCATTCACCAACCCAGTGTAACTATAGGCACAATCATTAGTGTCACCTTAGTAGCAGCGCTTATTTTAGACCTGCTGTTACTACCGGTATTACTTCGAAAATTTACCTAAAATTCTGTTTTTCCGTTGATAGTGCGCTGTAAGGAGCGGTAGGCCAAAATACTTTTACCAATCATTACAACCATAGCTGCAACCCAAACAGAGAAGAGAAAATATTCCATAACGGTAGATTTATAGTTTGGTTTTGGTTAAATTCATTTTACTAAAATATAGCTATCAAAAAGCTTATAAAATAGTAATCTGTTGCATTTCATCCATAAATATATGCTTTTCATCTATGCAATTCTTAATAAAAGCTTAATTTTCGATGAACTGCACGATTTCACAATACCTCTACGCGCTATAGGTTCAATCTTAAACCTTTACTGGCCAAACTATGGTATATGCTGATTTTAGATTAATTTCGCCTCGTGATTAAAAAGAACAGGTAGAATGAATCCATCATCTGGCGGTTGGATACCAAAATTTGAATCGGTCATTGAAAAACATCAGGAAAGGTATTCCAACTTTTCCCCATTGTATTTCGATTTGAAACGAACAGGTTTCGTATATGGTATAAACACCGAGGTACTGCCATTCATCGTTTCGGAACATACCTTATCCGAAGATGAAAAAGCAAAGATAAATCTGTTTACAGCACTCTATTACACGTATAAACTAGAACGAAATAGTAATTTTGAAAGTTTTCTGGAAGACCTTTTTGCGTTCTACAAGACTTTACAGGTAGCCCATCTCTCATTTCTAGGGAAACTTATGAGTGGAAAAACAACCACTTCAAAATTAGAAAAGCTTATTGATTCTCGTGTATACTTGGAGGATAATGTAATTAGCAAAACTTTTAATAGCATTATTACCAATTCGCTTTTATTCATTGATATTTTACTTTTTAAACGCTATTTGAGTGATTCTGTCGGTATTAAAACCTATGCCTACAACTTAGAATATTTAGCTATTCATGTTACCTATCATGCGTTAAACTCAAAAGAAAAAAACAAAAAGGACGAGAAACTAGCCGAGCTATTTGGTTCCAGCCTTTCGTTCATTAATCCAGATAGACAATCCTTTGATGGATCCTACAGGGAGCTATTGTTGAAAAAACGTCCAATTTGCGAAAACAGCTATTTGCTGGACATAGCATGCCTTACTGTTTGGGAAGACCATTCTTTGGATTATAAGGAGTCGAAATTCATGTTTGGCATCGGAAAGGATATGGGTTTAAGCGCTGAAACCATCACCAAATCGCTAGAAGATGTTGCTGAATTTTTTAAAAAAAATGCCAAGATAGTTCCTTTTCTAAAAGACAATAATCTTGCGATACAGTTCTATGATAGCATGATTAAGGTGGTGAACAAACTCATTTTAAGAAACAGCAAACGACTTCAAAAAGAACTATCGGAAAGTGCAGAACTCGTTGCGCTTTTAACTAAATCTACGCTACGTGATTTAACAAAAGAGGAGAAGAAAAAAATACAAAATCAACTTATAGATATTTTTAAAAGCATCCCATCTTTGGCCATTTTCATTCTACCAGGCGGGGCTGTATTACTCCCTATTTTTATTAAACTTGTGCCTAAGTTATTACCCTCATCCTTTGATGAAAACCGAGTAGAAAAAAGCGAAGAAAAAAAGTAATTTCATTATAATAGATAAAATCTATCGCTGCATATAATTAATTTGCAATCAGTATTTTATACTATTTTATTCCAACCATAACTTAAAGTCTTTTACGCGCTCCCTACTTACAATTATTTCTTGCTCGGAGAACTTATTCAGCTTAATTTGAAGTCGCGAATTTGTGTATGAAACAATATCTT
>JBLICT010000028.1:0-21463 GCA_047632415.1 Maribacter sp. | reverse complement strand
AATTGAAAATTGTATTATTTGACCTCACCCATGTTAACCAAGCGTTAGAAGCGCATAATGTTCCTCAGGTAGACGGAATTATTGGGGCAGACGTTCTAAAACAGACCAAGGCGATTATAGACTATGATTCAAAAAAAGTTTACTTAAGTTTGAAAAAACTAACAAAGTAGTACCTAGAATTTATAGCGTCTAAATTGAATGACTACTTTAAATAAAAAAAATGCGGAACGTTAGACTTCCCGCATTTTTTGTTTTAATATCCTTAGCGTTTATAATTCCAAGGCTTTCTTTACATTACCTTCCATTAGCAATTCTTCTGGATTCTCCAAAGCCTCTTTTACGGCTACCAAAAATCCTACGGATTCCTTACCATCGATAATACGGTGGTCATACGAAAGTGCAACATACATAATGGGCGCAATAGCAATGGCTCCGTCTCTTGCGATTGGACGCTCTACAATATTGTGCATTCCTAAAATAGCACTCTGAGGCGGATTGATAATAGGCGTAGACAACATAGAACCAAAAACACCACCGTTGGTAATGGTAAAGGTTCCTCCTGTCATTTCATCTACAGTAATCTCCCCTTCCCTAGCTCTAATAGCCAAGCGTTTCACTTCTGCTTCTATACCTCTAAAGCTTAGATTTTCAGCATTTCGGATAACGGGAACCATAAGTCCTTTTGGACCGGACACAGCAATACTAATATCACAAAAATCATAGGAAAGCATTTCTTTTCCGTCAATCATAGAATTCACAGAAGGATACATTTCTAAAGCTCTCACAACTGCCAATGTAAAAAAGGACATAAATCCTAAACCAACACTATGTTTTTCTTTAAATGCTTCTTTGTACTCGCTTCTAAGGGTAAAAATTGGCGACATGTCTACCTCGTTAAACGTGGTAAGCATCGCCGTTTCATTCTTAACCATCACCAAACGTTCTGCCACTTTTCTCCGTAGCATAGAAAGCTTTGTCCTGCTCTCACCACGATTACCACCTGTTACGGGAGACCCCATAGAAGGGTTTGCCTTTACAGCGTCATCTTTTGTAATACGACCATCTCTGCCCGTACCTTTTACAGTAGACGCCGAAACGCCTTTTTCTTCTAATATTTTCTTTGCAGCTGGGGAAGCGCTTCCAGTGGCATAGGATGTTTTCTCTTCAGGTGCTTTTACCTCCTTAGTTTCTTTAGCTGCGGCGGCCTCCTTTTTAGGAGCCTCTGTTTTAGTATCAGAGCTACCTTCTGGCTTTGCAGCACTTGTATCTATCAAACATACAACAGCACCTACTGCTACAGCATCCCCAACTTCAGCTTTTAAAGTAACGATACCTGCAGCCTCTGCGGGTAATTCCAAGGTTGCCTTATCCGAATCTACTTCAGCTATAGCCTGGTCCTTTTCTACATAATCACCATCTTCAACTAACCATTCCGCAATCTCTACCTCTGTAATGGATTCTCCCGGTGAGGGGACTTTCATTTCTAGAATCATTCTTTCTATCGTTTGATATTTTACTTCTTACTTTTTTTTCTGGTCATATTATCCTTGGACTTATCAAAGACAAAATCTATTACTTGCTGATGCCGTGCTTTAGAACGCACAGAGCTACCCGCCGCAGGTGCCGCATAGAACCTCCTGGATGCTATCCTAAATTTTTGTGCTTCGCTAAAATGCATTAACATGTGACTCCAAGGTCCCATATTTCTTGGTTCTTCCTGAGCCCATACAAGGTCATCTGCATTTTTATATTTCTTCATCGCCGCTAACATTTGGTTCTCCGGCACTGGGAACAACTGCTCTACACGCACCAAAGCGACGTCATCTCGTTCCAAGCTCTCACGCTGCACTAGTAAATCATAGTAGAATTTTCCGGTACAGAATACCAAGCTTTTCACCTTTTTTACATCGGCAGAAGTATCGTCCAATACTTCTTGGAAGCTTCCATTTGCAAAATCGTCTACCGTAGACACCGCTTTTGCATGTCTTAGCAAACTTTTAGGTGTGAAAATAATGAGTGGTTTTCTAAAATTAACCTTCATCTGCCTTCTTAGAATATGGAACATCTGTGCGGGTGTTGTAACATCTGCAATATACATATTATCCCTTGCGCATAGTTGTAAATAACGCTCCATCCTTGCAGAGGAATGCTCCGCTCCTTGACCTTCATAACCGTGTGGTAATAACATAACCAGTCCGTTCTGCAACTTCCATTTGTCTTCGGCTGCAGAAATATATTGATCAATCATAATTTGGGCTCCATTGCTGAAATCCCCAAACTGTGCTTCCCATATCGTTAAGGTATTCGGACTTGCCATTGCGTACCCGTAATCAATACCTACAACTGCGTACTCGGACAATAGTGAATTATAAATCTGAAATTTTCCTTGATTTTCGGAAACATGGTTCAATAACAATACTTCTTCTTCACTTTCTTCTACCTTCATTACTGCATGACGGTGTGAAAAAGTACCTCTTTCCACATCTTGTCCAGACATTCTAACGCCATATCCTTCTTCCAGTAAAGTACCGTAAGCTAAAAGTTCACCCATGGCCCAATCCAAGCTATCAGTCTCGAAGAACATTTTTCTTCGGTCCTTGACCAACTTCTCCACTTTACGAAGGAATTTTTTTCCGTCTGGAAGCTTTGTTATCACTTTGGCAACAGCTGTAAGCTTATCTATATCGTAAGTGGTATCCACTTTTTCCATCATCTCCCACTCGCGCACATTGGAAAAACCTTTCCACTCGTCTGCCATAAATGGGGTAATCTCAGTTTTATCCTCTTTTCGAGAATCTTCTAATTTTTCTTCTAAGGCATCTTTGTATTGCCGTTCCAATTCTGCTACATGCCCCTCATTTATAATACCTTCAGCAATCAATCGTTCTGCGTAGATATCTCTTGGATTTTTATGCTTCGCGATTGCCTTATACAATTTAGGCTGTGTAAATCTAGGTTCATCCCCTTCATTATGCCCGTATTTTCTATAACCCAACAAATCTATAAATACATCCCGCTCAAATCGCATGCGATACTCCAAAGCAAAAAGTGAAGCATGAACCACCGCCTCTGCATCATCTGAATTTACATGTAATACCGGACTCAAAGTTACCTTTGCTACATCTGTACAATAGGTAGATGTTCTTGCATCTAAATAGTTGGTGGTAAAACCTATTTGATTATTTACTACAATATGTATGGTGCCTCCGGTCTTGTAACCCTCTAAATTCGCCATTTGAACTACTTCATACACTATACCCTGGCCTGCGATGGCTGCATCTCCATGTACTACTATAGGTAAAACCTTGGAAAAATCTTCGTGAAAATGAGCATCCTGCTTTGCCCTTGCAATACCTTCGACTACGGCACCAACCGTCTCCAAGTGCGAAGGGTTGGGTGCTATGTTCATTTTTATCTTGTTGCCGTTATCCGACATACGGTCCGATGTCCAGCCTAAGTGATACTTTACATCACCGTCAAAAATCTCCTGCTCGTAGTCCTTACCATCGAATTCGCTAAAAATATCCTTTGCGGACTTCCCAAAAACATTGGTAAGCACATTCAATCGACCCCTATGGGCCATACCCATTACAAACTGCTTTACGCCCATTTCGGCTGCGCGCTCTACAATGGCGTCCAATCCAGGTATTAAAGATTCGTTCCCTTCTAATGAAAAACGCTTCTGACCTACATATTTTGTATGCAAAAACCCTTCAAAGGAAACAGCTTGATTTAATTTTTTAAGAATATGCTTCTTTCTATCTGCACTAAAATTAGGATGATTATCATTTACATTGATCCAATCCTGTATCCATTTTATACGTTCCGGCTTTCTAATATACATATACTCCACCCCAATAGCATCGCAATAGATACTGGTAAGGTGCCTAATGATGTGTTGAAGCGAACTTGGACCTATACCAATAATGTCCCCGGCATTAAATACCGTTTCTAAATCTGTAAGTGTTAGCCCAAAATTCTCTATTTCTAGGCTAGGAACATATTGTCTTCTATCTCGTACAGGATTTGTTTCTGTAAACAAATGGCCCCTACTTCGATACCCATCTATTAAACGTATCACCTGAAATTCTTTTTGAAGGGACTCCGGCATTTCTACCTGATTCCCATTTACCATTGAGGTTACGCGTTCATCAGGTACGTCCAATTCGCCACCAGCACTTTCCATACCAAAATCAAAGCCTTGAAAAAAGGCTCTCCAACTGGGTTCAACACTATCGGGGTTTACTAGATACTTCTCATATAGCTCTGAAAAGAAAGTGGTATGCGCTGCATTTAAAAAGGAATATTTATCCATGAATTACTTTCTGTATCTTTAGAATAAATTTTATCAAAAATACAACATTTACAATATTTAAAGGAAAGTTCTTATCTAATATTAATAAAAATGAAAGTTTGGCATAAAAACACTCAAAATCATCTTAAAAATCTTTTTTTCTTTCTCCTAAGCCTTCTATGTTTCTGTTATTCCCAAGCCCAGTACACTTCTGGTCAAGGGGATTTTTGGAGTCAAGTGCGCTTTGGTGGCGGAATTGGACTTGGGTTTACCAATGGTGGGTTTAATGCAGCGATATCTCCAAGTGCTATTTACCCTGTAAGCGATAAATTTGCGGCTGGAATAGGCTTAAATTTAAATTATGCAAAGTTTAACGAGGATAAATTTTTAGCCTATGGAGGCAGTTTATTATCACTTTATAATCCCATACCACAAATACAAATATCAACAGAATTGGAGCAATTGCGTGTCAACCGGACTTTTAATTTAGGTGGTAGCAACCTAGAAGATAATTATTGGTCACCAGCCTTATTTTTTGGACTGGGATATACGACAAGAAATGCCACCATAGGACTTAGATACAATGTTCTTTTTGATGAGAACAATAGCATTTACGCCAATGCGCTAATTCCCTTCATCCGTTTCTTTTTTTAATCCTTAGACTTATATTTTTCCTTTAGTTCTACTTTTTGTAATTCTCGCTTTAGGATAAGAAAGGTGACTTGGTCCGCAACGTCTACCGTATCTGTTATTTTTAAATCTTTAAAGGCTCGTTCTGGAATATCCACCGCATACATCACATTCAAATACTCCGAGAAACGCTCCATTAACAACAGGTATATTTTCTCCCTAATTACTGTTTGCAGTTTTTTTGGCTGTGGATTTTGACCCAAAGAAAGCTCGAGATTAACACGAGTAAAATCTCTATTGACTTGAGCCACCAAAGCATTATACAGCCCTTGGTTCTGCGTATATTTCAATACACTTTCACTGTCCGAAAAAATAAAGTTATCCATAACATACCGTTTAGGTTCCTTTTTCTATTTTTTGTACAACTTTCCGTCTTTCATCACAAATCTTACGGATTCTAAGGTCCTCACATTATTTACAGGATTCTCATCTACTGCTACGGTATCAGCCAAATAACCAGCCTTTAAGATTCCAAGCTCCTTGTCCATACCTAATAATTTAGCAGGCGTAGTCATTGCAGATTGTAGTGCTGCCACTACAGGCATGCCCGCTTCGTGCATATACGTGAACTCCTTACCATTATCTCCATGTGATGAAAATCTTGCATCCGTTCCAAAGGCTATTGGCACACCTTTCTCGTAAGCTCTTTTAAAATTTTTTTCGCTTATGGGGCCTATTTCTTTTGCCTTTTTAGCCACTACAGCCGGTAGAAAATTAGGAATATCTGTTACAACTAAAAAGAGGAAGAAATATATGCTATTTCCTCCTCTTTCTCTATTAAATTATTCTTTATCTAATCCCTAATCTTCTGCTCCCAGATCCATGCGGATTTCATAGCCTCGTCCAAGGTGTATTCCGACTTCCATCCTAAAACCGTATTGGCCTTAGTAGTATCCGCATAGGCCGAAGTAATATCACCAGGTCGCCTTGCTACTATTTTATAGTTTAGTTTTCTTCCAGATACTTTTTCAAAACTCTGTATCGCTTCCAAAACAGAACTACCTGTTCCCGTACCTACATTAAACACCTCATAATTTTCCTTATTCTCTCCTTCTAGAAGTCTTTCCAATGCAACTACATGTGCTTTCCCTAAATCTACCACATAAATATAGTCTCTAATACACGTACCGTCTGCCGTAGGATAATCATCCCCAAACACAGAAAGCTCGTCTCTAAGACCAATACCTGTTTGCGTAATAAAAGGCACCAAATTTTGCGGTACACCTACAGGAAGCTCTCCTATTTCACCGCTAGGATGTGCACCCATAGGATTAAAATAACGTAAGGCAATCGCATTCAATGTTGGTGTTACTTTACACGTATCCGAAATAATTTCCTCACCCATCTGTTTGGTATTACCATAGGGCGATTCGGCTATTTTTACAGGAGCATCTTCTGTAATTGGCATTTTGTCGGCTTGACCGTAAACCGTACAAGAAGAGCTAAATATAAAACTTGCGCTATTCATTTTGCACAACTCCTTTAAGACATATACTAAGGTACCTATATTATTCTCGTAATATAACAAGGGTTTCTCTACACTTTCCCCAACTGCTTTCGACGCAGCAAAATGTATAACTCCAGCCACATCCGCATTCCTTACAAAAAAATCTTCTACCTTATTCCGTTCCTTTAAATCTAGTTTTTCAAAAACAGGTCTTTTCCCGGTAATCGCTTCAATACCATTAAGCACTTTTTCATCTGAATTGGAACAGTCATCAATAATAAACACTTCAAAACCCTTCTGTTGTAATTCAACTACAGTATGTGAACCGATAAAACCAAGACCTCCGGTAACGAGAATTTTTTTCATGTATTCGTATTTTAGTGACGTTTCTTCAAATCTACTGCTATCTATAGATTAGGCGTTCATAAATTCGATGACCATGTCAGTTATATGGTTGATTTGTTCATCATCTAACTCCGTATGCATTGGCAAGGACATCACTTCTGTAACTAACCTATTGGTAACCGGAAAATCCACTTCCTTGTAACGATCGTCCAAGTAAGCCTTTTGTTTATGCAATGGAATGGGGTAATACACACCGCAAGGGATTTCATTATCATTCAGGTATTTTATCAAGGCATCCCTTTTACCATTCGTAATGCGTAATGTGTATTGATGGAACACATGACAATCACAAGTATCACAAATTCCTTCGCAACCATTTACGGTTTTGGGAACGATAATATTAGGGCTGTTTTTAAATGCAGCCGAAT
Source organism: Maribacter sp. (assembly GCA_047632415.1). GTDB lineage: Bacteria > Bacteroidota > Bacteroidia > Flavobacteriales > Flavobacteriaceae > Maribacter. The sequence continues at coordinate 14,259 of JBLICT010000028.1, read as the reverse complement.
ACTTTCTTGCTGCAGCCCTTCTAGCATCGCAGTAGCCATTTAGTTTTGGTAGTTTAGCCCGCAAGACCGCAGCCTGTATAGAATCTAACCTTGAATTGACTCCTACCACGTCGTGATGGTAACGTTCGTACATTCCGTGGTTTACGATCCCTCTGAGCGTATGTGCTAAAGCATCATCATTGGTGAAAATAGCTCCGCCATCCCCGTAGCATCCCAGATTTTTAGATGGGAAAAATGAGGTTGCCCCAACATCTCCCATGGTTCCTGCCATGCATTTTTGTCCAGATTTGGACAAATGTTTCGCTCCAATGGCTTGGGCATTATCCTCTATAATATATAGATTATGCTTTTTGGCCAGTGCTAGAATAGCGTCCATATCTGCACATTGTCCAAATAAATGAACCGGCACTATAGCTTTGGTTTTTGGCGTAATGGCTCGTTCTATTGCGGCTATATCAATATTAAAAGTATTGACATCAACATCTACCAAAACTGGGGTCAATTGCAAGAGCGCAATAACCTCAACGGTAGCAGCAAAGGTAAAATCGGCCGTTATGACCTCATCACCAGGTTTAAGCCCTAGACCCATCATGGCAATCTGCAAAGCATCGGTGCCATTAGCACAGGGAATCACATGTTTAACACCTAAATATGCCTCTAACTCTTTTTGAAATGCGTGAACTTCAGGGCCATTTATGAAAGCTGAAGTTTCCAAAATCTGCGCAATAGAAGTATTTACTTGCTCCTTTATTTCTTGGTATTGGCCACCAAGATCTACCATTTGTATTTTTTTCATTCTGTTTTATTAGCTCCTTTCATACAAAAATACGAAACGCCCGACACTAATTTTATTCAAAGAAATGTAATTTAGCGACAAATTAACCTGTTTTGCACTTTATCTATAATGTCATTGTTTACGCTTCTTGGTCTATCTTACAACTGATAGCGAAAGCGAATACCAAACTTTCTCTTTTTGTAAAGGGCAGGAAGCTCAGCATACCTACATTACAAAAATACATATCGGGTAGTGATAGCGTTATTTGGGTCCATGCCGCTTCCTTAGGCGAATACGAGCAGGGGCTCCCTATTTTGGAAAAATTAAAAACGAATTATCCTTCTTATAAAATAGTGTTGACGTTCTTTTCTCCTTCGGGCTACGAAATCAAACAGCATATTTCTGCGGCACATGTCACCATCTATTTACCCATGGACACCAAGAAAAAGGTAGCCGAATTTTTAGATGTAACCCGCCCTAAGCTGGCTATTTTTATCAAATATGAAATATGGCCCAACTATTTAGCAGCACTTGACAAAAGAAATATCCCGACGCTTTTGATATCCGCCTTGTTTAAAAAAGAACAAATTTATTTTAAACCCTACGGAGCATTTATGCGCAATGCCTTAAAAACATTTGACCATTTCTACGTACAGGACGAGAATTCTAAATCACTTCTAAATTCGATTGGACTTACCAATTGCACTGTCAGCGGTGACACCAGAATGGATAGGGTTTCTAAAATTTTAGATTCGGACAATAGCTTAGATTTCATGGATGCTTTTAATACTACTGAGAATTGCCTAATTGCAGGAAGCACATGGCCAGAAGATGAAAAACTCCTTGTTGATTACATCAATCGTAGTCCCTCAGATATAAAATTTGTCATTGCTCCCCATAACATCAAAAAAGAACATAGTCACGAACTCAAAAAATCTATAGACAAACCGACCTTGCTATATTCTGAAATTGAAACCCAAAATCTAGAAAATATAAATGTTCTGATTATCGACACCATTGGCATATTAACTAAACTTTACAGTTACGCTACTATAGCTTATGTAGGGGGCGGTTTCGCTACAGGATTACACAATACGGCAGAACCTGCAGTTTTTGGCATACCAGTTATCATAGGCCCAGAATATAAAGGCTTTAGGGAAGCAGAAGCATTAATATCCCTTGGTGGTATTATTTCTATTTGCACGATAGCGGAATTAACCAAGCATCTAAACGAGTTAACAGCAAACAAGGAGAAGCGAAATAAAGTAGGAAGAATAAACGCCACGTATATTACCGAAAATAAAGGTGCAAGCACCAAAATTATGGAAGGTATATCTAAGTTGTTATAGTAAGATGTAACTACTCACTAAACTGCACACCTGCCCGTGATGGGGTTTGAGCTTTATTTGGAATCGATACGCTGCAATCTTAATACGCTACTTCAGTAAAATCATCAGTAGCCTCTTAATTTGCGACAGCTAGATAAACCACAAATTTCATTTAAAACATAGCTAAAAAAACGTTCAATTACTTTAAAATTAGCGTAGTAGGTCAAATTTCTATTCGAAAATTTGAAAATCATAACTTAATTTCCTACTTTAAGAGTGTTCGTTTGTCTATTATGTGTATCGACAAAATGAACACAAGTTTCTCCTTAAGAGGGTGTTTTTGGTTTTTCATCGATTTATTTACCCTTTTGACATTGCTTTATACAATATTATATACATTGACACAAGAAACACGATATGATGATAGAACAAGAAATTACAGCAGGAGTAAAAATATTAAATGGTTTTTTAAGAATTATGGTCGCGTGCCTAGTTGTTATTTTAATAGCAATTCCGTTGGCATTTCTATTAGATATCATTGGAATACTTTAAATGATTTTATCTTAGAGAAACCGTGTTAAAATCAAAATAGTTTAATTACGTGTAGGGCAGCTTTATACTTGGTTGTCTCCGTTCGTTACTAATATACGTTGGAGTGTTAAAAAATCCGTCATAAGGATTGATTTCAAAGATGAAATACGTTTTTCCGAAAACCCAAACCACAAATTTTCTGCACTAAACATCGAATATATAAGAGTTTACAACATAATTATTTTAATAGCGACTACAATTTATAACTTGAGTCATATAACTTTAAAGTAGGTAATGTTATGAACCATTTATCATTTAAATCTGGGGTAGATTCTTATCTATCTGTACTTGTAATTGCAATGCATGCCTTTTTGGCTGTAGTTGCAGTTGGAACTTTGTTGTCCCTAATTGGGGCAATCTAACCTTTAAAACTATTTTTATAGGCAGAAATTTACATTAGCAAACCCTTCATTGTGAGGGGTTTTGTTTTAAACCTTTCCAAATAATTCTTCTCAAGTTATCCATTTATATTTCTTAGTTGATTATCCGTAAATTGCATTCTGAAAAGTACCAAGGTTCTGCTAAAACTACAAGAATTGCCAACTAGAGTAAATACACCAATCGGATATAGAAAAAAACACTGCTAACATGGCGCTACCCCATCTTAAAAACACCTTTTCCCATCTTGTTTATTTCATTTTTTTTAATGAATTTAGTTTCTTTCCCATTACTTACCAATACCATTTTTCTAGCATTCAAAAATTTAAATTCTCCGAACCAGTTGCCGTACGAATGATTCATTTTTAATTCAAATCCTTGAGCAGATGTTATCGTATAAACGAAGGGCTTGATCTCTCCTATGAAATGGTCGTCTTTATTTTCGGCCGACTCCATTTGAGTCCAATGACCTTGTCCGTCTTCAAAAGAGTATTCATATCGCGTGTTTGCGTTTTTATTTTTCACCTTCCATATCCCTCTTAAATAGGATTCAGCTCCTTCTGTTGATTCACAGGATTTTAAATCTTGACCAAGTAGGATCAGTGGTGAAAATATGAATATTAGCAGCAGTGTTTTTACCATAGTGTACCTTAGTAATTAGTTGTCATTTTAACTTGAATAGTAAGATTATAATTTCATATTTAGAAATTAAACCAAATAAAAATAATAATTTTAAGGGCAGGAGGGGACGTTTCTGAATTGTGGATAATGCTTTTTCTTCTATTTTTATGCTGTAAATTTCAGTTTTCAAACATATCACCATTACAAATGGCACACATAACAGTTACTTTTTATGGCACTAGGGGCTCAATTCCTATTTGTGACCCCAATTATATGGAGTTTGGTGGTAATACCACTTGTATCTCTTTTTATAGACATAGCACCCATAGAATTGCTATCCTGGATGCGGGAACTGGTATCCGAGCCTTAGGGAAACATATTAAGGAAAATTTTCCGGAGCAAAATGATATTGCCATCACCTTTAGCCATTTTCACTGGGATCATATCCAAGGCCTACCGTTTTTTGATCCTGCCTATAACCCAAATAGAACTATTAATATTGGTGCTTTGGGTGAGGGTGGTAAATTTACCAATCTTCGAGAAATCTTCCAGAATCTAATGCTGGAAGAATATTCCCCTGTACAACTCGAAAATATGGGCGCTAAATTTAACTTTAACTTCAAAGAAACGAACGTTTTTGAAGAGAAGGGCACCGTTTTAAAGACCATCAAACAAAATCATCCTGGCGGGTCATTTGGCTATCGTATAGAAACAGAAGGTTGCATTATTGTGGTTTGTACCGATTTAGAGCACGGTGATACCATTAATGAAGATATCATTGCCTTTGCCAAAGATGCAGATCTTTTAATTCACGAGGCGCAATATACGGATGAGGAGTTATTAACCCATAAAGGATGGGGGCATAGTAGTTTTAATCAAGCGATTGAGGTTGCAGAGCGTGCAGGAGTGAAACAACTGGTAATGACCCATCATGACCCCGATCATGACGACGAATTTCTAAGAGCTATAGAAAAACAATGCCAAGCTCGTTTTAAAAACTGCTTACTTGCCCGCGAAGGTATGAGCATTGATGTTTAACGTTTTTATTACCTATTTTCTGGATAACCCAAAACCTTTAAAAACAGGCAACAACAACAACAACAGGGAAAGCTACGGCTAGTAAATCCTTAATAGGATTTCAAATTACAAGACGCTTTGGTTTTTTCATAAATTAGAATATTCGTAATCAAAGTAACCTGCTATCCCCTCTATGGTTACCGACGATACGTACGCAAAAAGCAAGCAACTGAATTCCATGTAAAATGCAGGTATGTCCTTTTATTGAATTTTAAACCTATGGTAAACTTGATTAATATTGCGGTCAAGGATTTTCAACGGAATCATAGTGAAAGCCTTCTTTTATCTAAAATCAGCTTATATCTTAACAATTTTATAATTTAGTGAAATGAGAATAAAAAAAATAGTACTGGTATTTTTGGTTTTAGGTGTATCGCTAAATGGCTTTGCACAAACCAAAAATGAAAAAAAAGAAGCTAAATTGGCTAAAGCGGAAGAGGAGTATACGGCCTTGAAATCGCTTGTAGCATCTGAATCTTTTTACTTTGAAGCAGAGAATTTGTCAACAGCAAAAGGCTTACGTAAAAATATACAAAGGAATAATTACTTTCTAAAAGTAGATGCTGGAAACTCAGAGGCTTACTTACCTTATGTTGGTGTGGCACAATCCGCTAGTTTTGGATCCTCAAGCGGTATAGAATTTAATGCGGCTATGGAAGATTATGAAGTAACCTATAATGACAAAAAAAGAAAGGCGGTAATAAAAATGAATGTAAAAGGCAATAGTGAGACTTTGCAAGTAATTATTACTGCTACTGGCGCATTTAGCACTGTTTCTGTAATAAGTAGTAGACGTAGTAGAATAAGTTATGATGGGAAAATTACTGCATTAAAAAAGAATTAATACCGTCAATTAGTTTCAATGGCCTACTGTTTTTAAATCCACCCCTATTCGTTTTTTTAATCGCACAACAAGTAATCGGTAAGGTGAAAAATACCTAAGCACTGAGCTAACATTTTGTTTGCCAATAGCTATAAACTATTAAACTTTGTATGTTGTGAATAGCAATAAATGCGGTAGCGTATTTTTTTCTGAAAGCGCAGTATTGACTATTAAAATAAACAGATGCTGTACTTCCTTGAACTCTACTTTTTACTACTTTTAACACTCGTACGAAATTTTTGGGAAAAATGAGCAGTAAAACTGTAAAGTATAAAATGGTGAAGCGCATTACCCGAGGTTTTTTTCTACTACTAGTCTTGTTTTTAGGTGTGATTTTATTCATTCGTAGCCCCTGGGGTCAAGATGTCATCATCAACAAGGTAATTGATTACGTTTTTGATAAAACAGGAACCGACATAGCAATTGAGAGAATTTATGTTACTTTTTCAGGTGATATACAACTAGAAGGCTTATATCTTGGGGATCAAAAAGGGGATACTCTTTTGTACTCCAAATCATTGGAAGCCGATATCGCTTTCTCACCATTGCTATTTGAAAACACATTGGAACTGGATAATTTGGAATGGGAGGGGGTGATCGCTAGAATCATTCGAAAGGAAGACACGAAAAAATTCAATTTTACCTTTTTGCAAGAGGCGCTCATTCCTCAAGATTCGGCTGCTAAACCAGAAAAAGATGAACCTTTCCTATTGGCTATTGGAAGCATAGCACTCAAAGATTTTGATGTGGCCTATACTGATGCATTTCTAGGTATTGATAGTAAAATTATATGTGGCAATCTACTTCTTGAGGTTGATGAACTAGATTTGAAGGCTATGTATTTCGCAGTGGATAATTTGGAAATCCAAAATTCTCGATTAGACTACGAGCAGACGAAAGCCATACCCACCACTGATGGTATAGCAACCCCAGCACTTCCCCATATCTTAATTGATAATTTAAGCCTTGAAAACGTACAGGCTAATTATGGTTCAAAACCCAATGATCTGGAGATTCAATCGGACTTAAGTGAATTTTCTGTACGTAGCTTCGCAGCAGACATTGCTAAAACTACGTATGAAGTTGAGGATTTTACACTGAACAATTCTAAGATTTCCCTAAAAATTGAGAAAACAAAAAGGGGAGCACAAGCTTCGAATACAAATCAAAATTTCTCTGATTTTCAATGGCCAGCATTCATTATTACCGCATCGGAAATTGACATGGAGAACAATACGCTATTTTATGGAAGGGGAAATATAGAATCTAGTAAAGGGGTGTTTAATCCCAACGCCATCTCCTTACAAAATTTTAATTTTACCGCCAATAACCTTACCTATGAACCAAAGCTGGCGAATCTGAATGTAGAAGCATTGTCCTTTTTGGAGAACAGTGGTTTTCTTCTCCAGAGTATGACTTTTAAATCTTGTTTGGGAGATACAGCCTCAAAACTGAATAATTTTTCACTTGTCACCGGTAATAGTGCAATCATGGGGGAGATAGCATTGAAATATGCTTCAGTAAATCAACTCTTCAATACGCCAAAACAGGTACAAGTGGAGGTTAAGGTACCGATGCTCAGGTTTGGATTGGAGGATGCCTTTTTCTTTCAACCAGCCTTAGCGGCTAACACCTATGTAGATAATGCAAAGCAACACGGATTCCGTGGTAAATTATTTGCAAAGGGAACCTTGGAAAAAATAACCCTTGATAAGACACACTTACAATGGGGTGACCGAACTTCTGTTGCCCTAATCGGCACAATCAGCAATCCTACGAACGTAGAATCATTGTCCTTTGACCTTGGTAATCTTAATGGACTAACCTCACGCAGCGATGTATTGTTATTTGTTTCGGAGGAGGCTTTGGGAATTGCTATTCCAGAAGAAGTGAACTTGAACGTTACAGCACAGGGTAGCCTTCAAAATTTTATTGCGAATGCTACGGTCAAAATTCCTGAAGGAAATGCACGTCTGGTTGGTAATTTGAATTTTACGAACAATTTTAACTTTAATGGAAAATTGGACATCGACAGTTTACAGCTCAACAAGTTGTTGAAAAATGAAGAATTTGGAGCAGTATCACTTACCACATATGGTTCCGTTAGCGGTACTTCACTCACTAGCTTGAACGCTGATTTTACATCAAATATTTCCCACTTTCAATACAATGGATACGACTACAAGAATATAGCTGCAGACGGTAAAATCAACAATGGCACAGGAGATGTGGCATTAACCTATAAAGACGTGAATCTCGACTTCAGCACAGCTGTGGATATACAATTGGACACTACGGCCTACGTTATTCAACTGGACTTGGAACTGAAAGGAGCAAATCTACAGGCATTGAAACTGGCAACGAATGACATAAAGGTGCGAACTGGCGCAAAAGTGCTTTTTAAAGGTACGGCAGAAGATTTTGATTTGAATGCTAGTTTATCGGGCAGTGTCATTGTAATGGATAAAATACCGTACAAGACCAAAGCTATTGATTTAATTGCCCATATCGATAGTACGGTTACCCAGTTGGAGATTTCTAGTGGTTTTTTGAATGGCAATCTTGATGCCAATAGTTCTCCTGAAAAGATTACTAATGCACTAGAACGGCAACTTCGAAGTTATTTCTCTGATGCACAGGAAACAAACGCAGAAACTGATTCGGTCCGAGTGCAACTGAATGCGATTCTAACCCCTGAACCAATATTGACCGAGGTGTTTTTTAAAGGCCTCGAAAAACTGGATACGGTGACCTTACACGCAACTTTTGATGCTGTTTCCAAAAAGTTGTATGCAGCCTTAACAGTACCGTCTGCAGCTTACGAATCCAGTATTCTAGACAGCCTAAAAATTAGTCTGAATGGAGATGCAGAAAATCTTGATTTCTCCTCATCGATTGGTGGTCTTACATATAAACCCATAAACATCAAGAAAACCTTGTTTACTGGAAACCTGAAAAACAAGGAACTTCTTTTAGATTTTGTTTCGTTTGATGAAGACGAAGCGTTGGTGCAGCTAGCAGCGGAAATGAGCCTGCGAAAAGATACCATACAGCTTCACATAAATCCGAAGGAACTCACCTTCAATAAAAAGAACTGGTCGATTCCTGCTGAAAATCGAATGGTCTTTTCCGAGGACTACCTGTTTTTTGAACATATGATAGTGTCTAGCGATAATCAGAAAATGGAGCTGAGCGGAGCAATTCCCGAAATTCAGGAAGACCATATTGGGCTGCTTTTTGAAAACTTTCGATTACAAGCCTTATTGAGCTTCTTTAATCCCGATAAAGAACTGGCCTCAGGTACTTTACAAGGCCGTCTTATTTTGGAGAACCCTTTCGGGGCCAGAGGTGTAATTGCCAATCTCACCATCGATGAATTATCACTTTTAACAAATCCTGTGGGTAAATTTTCAATAGATGCTACCTCAAACACTTCTTCAAACTATACCCTAAATATGGCACTCAAGGATGGTGGTATCGATGTAGACCTGAGCGGAAAGTATACCGCTTCGGCCCAAGGGGTAAACTTGGATATGAACCTTGACCTACAAAAATTAGAGACCCAGTTTATTCGAGATTTTTTTTTAGAGGAAATCTCCGAAGCTAAAGGCTATCTTTCTGGACAACTGAAATTTGATGGTACTTTGAAAGATCCTGTGTATCAAGGCCAAATTTCTTTTCATGAAACGGCCTTGAAAGTGGTGCCGTTGAATGTGACCTTTAAGATAGGTGCGGAGACCATCGTTTTTGATGATACCAAAATTTCGCTAGACCAATTTGGTATTCAAGATACCAACGGAAATTCGCTTACCTTAAATGGAAACGTCGGGACAAAAACGTGGTATAACCCTAGTTTTGACCTCAGTTTTAAAACTGAAAATTTTAGTTTGCTAAATGCTACGGTGGAAGATAACGAACTATATTATGGTATTGTTAGCGCGGATACTGATGTGCAAATATCTGGCGACCTTAGCCTTCCACGAGTTCGTGGAAAAATAGGAATTCGAAAAGGGACCGAACTCACCTATGTGGTACCCGAAGAACGGCTCGATATTCAAGAGCGTGATGGAGTGGTTATTTTTGTAAATAGGGTAAATCCCGACGACATCCTGACCGGAAACGAGCAAGAGGGAACCTCAAATAGGATAAAAGGCTTTGATATTGATATGGGCTTAGAGATTGCCAAAGATGTGGTATTCAATATTGTTCTGGACCAAAGAACGAATGACCGCCTTCAAGTACAGGGAGATGCGAACTTTAAACTTAATATAGACCCCAGCGGAACTATTGGTCTTAACGGTAGTTATGAATTGAATAATGGCTTTTATCAGACCAACCTCTATAATTTAGTATCTCGTAAATTTAACATCAGACCTGGAAGTTCCATTACCTGGTTGGGAGAACCCTTTGACGCCAAATTAAATCTTACAGCAATTTACGAGATAGAAACCTCTCCTGCCCCATTGATGGCACAGATGACCTCTGGTGTGGATACTGGCCTAGCATCGGCATATCAGGATAAAGTACCTTTCTTGGTATATCTAAATGTAAAAGGCAAAATCACAGAGCCCAACCTATCTTTTGAATTAGACATTCCCAAGGATGCCCAAAGCGACGCTGGCGGAGTCGTCTATGGCAGGGTACAACAGTTAAATGATCAAGAGTCTGAGTTAAACAAACAGGTATTTTCATTATTAGCTTTCAGTAGTTTTTTTCCGACTACCGGTAGTGACGGAAGTTCTGGAGGTGCAAGTACCGTAGCACGAAACAATGTAAATCAAGTACTTTCTGGTGGATTGAATGCCTTCTCCGAAAAAGTTTTTGGAAACAGCGGGTTTGAATTGGATTTTGAATTGGATAGTTTTACCGATTACCGTGGTACCGCATCCCAAGATAGAACAAAATTGAATATCAATGCAAAAGATCAGTTTTTTGATAACCGATTGATCGTTAGCGTTGGAAGCTCGGTCGATGTAAACGGAAGTAGCCAACCGGGACAGAAAGACACACCTATAATCGGCAACGTAAGTCTAGAATATTTGTTGACAAAAAATGGAAGATACCGTCTAAAAGGGTATCAGAAGAATGAGTACACCAATATTATAGACGGCCAACTGATTGTGAGCGGCCTTGCCTTTATTTTTGATAGGGAGTTCAATAAATTCAGTGAATTGTTTAGACCCATGAAAGACCAAGAAGAGACCAATCGAAAAAATGATTTAAAAAAGAAAAAAGAAAAATCTACCATTGAATAAAGTACTTATATATATATATCTACCAAAATCGGTTTTAGTACTGTCGGTTTTTTTTATGCTATATTCCTGTAGCGTATCAAAATACATACCCGAGGGTGAAATGCTATACACAGGTGCTGAACTAAGCCTGCAAATGGCGGATAGTATTCAAAATATAGCAGAAACACGACAAGAATTACAATCGCTTCTAAAACCAAAGCCCAATGCTACCTTTCTGGGTATGCGGTCCTCACTCTACTTTCATTACAAAGCGCAGAAAGAGAAACCTGGTTTTATCTACAAATGGCTCAATAAAAAATTCGGAGAGGAACCAGTTTATTTCTCCAAAGTGAATCCAAAGCGGATGGAAGACCTTATGCTTAATCGTTTGGACAACAAAGGTTTTTTCTACAGTAGCACAGAGCACGATATTGATAGTACAAAGCAGTTTGTTAGCGTTCGCTACAAAGCAGTACTTCCAAGACCTTACAGTATGGAAACCTACGAACTAAAAAAAGAACCCTCGAAAATTTATGAGACTATTCGAAAAACCTTGCCAGCCACGCCAATTGAACCGGGAAATCACTTTGACCTCGCCCTATTGAAGTTGGAACGGAAACGAATAGATAAAGAACTAAAAAGTAAGGGTTACTATAATTTTAACCCTGATTTTTTGATTTTTGAAGCAGACACTAATCAATATAAAAATCGAAAATTTGACCTTCTTTTACGACTTAAAAAAGAAGTGCCAAAAAAATCGAAAATCCCCTATGTTATAAACTCCATTACGGTTTATCCTAATAATACTATTACTGAGGGTACGGTACAGACAGAGCGTACGAGAATAAAAGACATAAATTTTGTTCAAGATAGCGCATTTTTTAAGCCTGAACGCTTGGCATCTTACATACTTTTAGAAGAAGGGCAATTGTATAACCCAGAGGCCTCGCGTTTAACAAGCAATAGACTTACATCGATAGGAAGTTACAAATACGCCAATATTCAATACAGGGAAACTGACACCATTGTAAAGAAGGACAGTACTGGGCTTTTAGATGTGGATATTTTTCTTTCTCCTTTGACCAAAAAATCGCTCAGGGCAGAAGTGCAAGCTATTTCACAATCGAACGGTTTTTCGGGTCCGGGTGTCGCACTCACCTACAGCAACCGAAATGTGTTTAATAGCGGAGAGACCATTAATATAAGAGGAGAATTTTCCTATGGCATACAGCTTGGCGGTGTTAATGCCGGTCTGAATAGTATCGTAGGCGGGCTCAATGCTGAATTGGTGATTCCCACCCTTTTACCCTTTTCTCCTGACCGATTTAAGCATACGGTTCCCAAGACGACTATTAGCCTAGGTGCCGATTTTTTTAATCGAAGCCAACTCTATACCCTTAGCTCTATCAACACTAGTTTTGGATATGCCTTTAACGCTAATAAATTTGTATTCCACGACTTGAAACCTATCAGTATCAACTTCACAAATTTATCAAATACCACTCCTGAATTTGAAGACATCTTAGAACAGAATCCATTTTTGAGAGCAAGTTTAGAACAACAGTTTATTGTTGGGTTAATTTATTCTTTTACCTATAATGAATTGATAGAAAAAAATAAAAAAGGGCCCCTTTTCTTTTCCACCAGCCTTGATCTTGCCGGAAATACCTTAGGACTCCTGGACGGCCGGGACGGAACCGTATTTGGGCTAAAATATGCGCAATATGCCAAGGCGGATATAGATTTTAGATATTATAGAAGATGGGGAAAAGGCAGTGCAATAGTCAGTAGAATGTACGCAGGAATAGGGTTACCTTATGGCAATTCTAACACCATGCCGTTTAGTAAACAGTTCTTTTCTGGAGGTCCATATAGCATACGTGCCTTCCAAACACGGTCGTTAGGCCCTGGTTCGTTCAACCCTGCCGATATTAATTCAGCCTATTTTGATCAATCAGGTAATTTTAAACTAGAATCGAACATTGAATATCGCTTTCCCATTAAATCCTATTTTAAAGGCGCCTTCTTTATTGATGCAGGAAATATCTGGTTGACCAAGAACATAGATTTAGCAACAGATGAGTCTGAGAAAGGCATTACATTTAATGACGAGCTTTTCGAGAAGGGAAAATTCGATTCAGACTGGTTGAGCGAAGTGGCTGTTGGATTAGGGTTTGGGTTGCGCTTAGACATTCAAAACTTTGTCATTCGTCTCGATGTGGCCTCCCCCATGCGTGTACCTTTTCTTCCTAAGGGAGAACGGAACAAAGTACCCTTCTTTGAAAATGACAATACTACCGTTTTCAATTTTGCCATAGGGTATCCATTTTAAAAAAGGGTATTTACTATCTGGGGATCAATTGTTACTGTCGTAAGAAGCATAGTACTTCAACTCAATGGTTTTATAAATATAGAAAACAGGACGGTAACGAACAGAATGGCAGTTACTTTGATGGTTTGTTTTTCATAAATAGATGTTGGCCAGCTGGTTTCAAAAACAATGAAATACCATTGAATTAATAGTAAAAATTTGCTACATTGTGTTCTGCAATCAAACCTCATACAACAATGTCTAAAAACCATTTGAATAAATACTTAGTTCTTTTCTTAGCTATAGGAGTTTACTTAGCAAGCACAAGTAACATTCTTGCTCAAAGCTACACCACGGCTGAAGGTGATTCTATTAATCCAAGAGCATATATAACACTTGGCTATTACAGTCCTAATATTAACACCTCATTTAGACTGAATGGGGCTCTTGGCATAGGAACGGAAATAGGATTAGAAGACTTAGGATTAGATGAATCCAAAAGTGTATTTAGACTAGATGGTGTTGTTAGAATCTCGCCGAAGTCACAATTAGCTATCGCATATACTAGAATAAACAGAAAAAGTACGGCTATCTTAGATAAAGATATTAATGTGGGGGATGAATCCTTCCTTGAAGGCTCAGGTGTTGGCGTTAAATTTGATGTTGATTATTTTGCAGTGACCTGGAGGTATTCCTTTTTTAATGAAAAAAATTGGAATGCCGGAGCATCCATAGGCGCGCGCGCGGTAGGTATAAATACGGGTTTTGGAGCCATATTAAACACAGCTTCTGGAGAAGAATTTTCTTACGGAGAAGAGGTTTCAGTAACAGCTCCTGCCTTACTTGTTGGAATACATGGAGGTGCTTACCTTACTCCTAAATTACTAGCCCGGTACTCGTTAGAATATTTTCAATTAAGTGTAAGTGGTATTGATATATCTGTTATAGAATCTAATTTTTCTGTGCAATACTTTTTCTTAAAAAGTGTAGGGGTAGGTCTGGCTTATTCCACTAATGATTATCAAGTAAAAAATATCCCCTTAGGTGATTTTGATGGACAA
>JBLICT010000027.1:0-21516 GCA_047632415.1 Maribacter sp. | reverse complement strand
TCTAAGGGTTTTTAAAAAGCTTTCAGAAGTATATTCTATCATCTTTATGGTAAACGGTGCTTTCTTTATGGTTATTTCTTGCCCGTTCTCCAAAGATGCAATCCTAGAGTCAAGCGAAACCAAGTGGTTTTCCTCTCTACCGGACACCTTTAATCTTATAATAGTATCATCTGAAATAACCAAAGGTCTTGCATTTAAGTTATGCGGCGCAATTGGGGTTAATACCAAAGACTTTGCTGTAGGCACGATTACCGGCCCACCGCAACTAAGAGAATACCCGGTTGAACCTGTTGGCGTGGAAATAATGAGACCATCCGCCCAGTAGGAAGTTAAATATTCGTTATTAAGATGTGTTTCTACGGTTATCATAGAGGTGGTATCCTTTCTACTAACAGTAATCTCGTTCAAGGCAAAATTAAGGTCTCCAAATTCCGCATCCAAAGCCTTTGTATTCAATTGAACAAGACTACGCTCAACTATTGTATAATCTCCTCGCACAAACTCGCGCACCACTTTCCTTACATCTTCTTTTTTAAAGGTGGATAAAAACCCTAATCGACCTGTATTGACACCAACAATAGGTATACCCAGATCTTTCACAAAAGTAGTAGCCCTAAGAATAGTACCATCACCTCCAAAACTCACGAACATATCAAAAGAATCGTCCAAACCTGCTGTTGGCGTAAACGTTGGGTACTCCCCATCGGCTCCAGAATCCAAATAAAGTCTGTAAAAATCGGCTTCTATAAAAACCGTAGCTGCTTCTTTTTGAAGTTCATCCAATAGCTGTATTAAAAATTCAATAGCATTATCCTGATAAGTTTGACCGTAGATAGCAACCTTCATGTTAGACATTTAGGTATTTATCTAAATAATCCGACCGTTGCTTTAAGCCCTCTAAGAATTGATCATCGCTAGTCCCAAAAAGAATATGGTAATTATAACGTCTAAAGGTCTGTACCACTTCGTTAAAATTCACTGTACTTATTTTTAAAGTAACCTGAACGACATCATTCTGAACATCCGTAATAAAAGCACCTATCATCTTGGCATTATTACTCTCCACAATTTGTGCGATTTCGCTAAATGAGTAGTCGTTTATACCTGTAGTTACAACCAAAATATTACCTGGATCAGTAAAAAACGGGATATCTATGAACACAGCTACAATATCCGTTAAATCGTAATACCCCAACACCTCTTCTTCTGTTCCAAGCACTGGCAAAAGATTAGCCTCGTTACGCGCAAAAACCTCAAGAACATCCATCCAATTAGTTTCCTTTCGGGCAAAAAATGTTTCCAAATCATATCTAAACGCATCAATTTTTGAAGTAGCATCTATAGTTTCGATATCATTTTCAGAAAAAACACCCAAAAACCTCCCCTGTTCCGTGATGGCTATATGGGAATAGGTACTTTCTTTGAAAAATTCGAGAATCTTCTCAAAAGAATCATTGACTGTAAATACCGGAATATTGGTTAATATATGTTTTTGTATGTGCATAAGCTTGATTATAACGCAAAATAGTAATTATTAATATCAAAAGGCATGCCTAATTTGTATTTTTGCAACCACCCTAAAGAAACCCGACATTATGACAAAGTTAAGTGTAAACGTTAACAAAATAGCCACTTTACGCAATTCGCGCGGCGGAAATGCACCCAATGTGGAAAAAGTAGCCCAAGATATTGAGCGTTTTGGCGCGGAAGGAATTACAGTACACCCCAGACCGGACGAACGACATATTAGGTACCAAGACGCTAGAGACCTTGCAAAAAGCGTAACAACGGAATATAATGTGGAGGGAAATCCAAATCCGAAGTTTATTGCGCTGGTATTACAGACGAAACCAACCCAAGTAACCTTGGTTCCCGATGCCATCGACGCCATTACTTCGAACGCTGGATGGGACACGGTAAAACACGCTGATTTCTTAACTGATGTGGTAACCACTTTTAAAAAAGCCGGAATACGCACCTCCATTTTTGTTGACCCAATCATTGCTATGATAGACGGGGCAAAAGCAACTGGTGCCGATCGCATAGAATTATACACAGAAAGCTATGCCGAAGGATATACGAAAGATAAAGAAAAAGCAATAGCTCCATTTATTTCAGCAGCACAAAGAGCGAACGAACTAGGTATTGGAATAAACGCGGGCCATGATCTTAGCCTAGAGAACATAGCGTACTTTCAAGCCAACATTCCCGGCCTTTTAGAGGTCTCTATTGGCCATGCACTCATTTGCGAATCACTTTACCTAGGTCTGGAAAACGTAATACCTATGTATTTAAACAAGTTAAAATGAATCCCATCCTAAATTCTAAAGTCCTAGGCGAAGGAAGACCCTTATGTATTCTACATGGTTTCCTAGGCATGTCCGATAATTGGAAAACACTAGGAGCTGCGTATGCCGACAAAGGATTCAGCGTACATCTAATCGACCAGCGAAACCATGGCAAGAGCTTCCATAGTGCAGATTTTAATTATGATTTCTTAGCCAATGACCTCAAAATATATCTTGATGCCCATAGTATTACCAAAACTGCAGTTATAGGACATTCCATGGGAGGCAAAACAGCCATGCAATTCGCATGTAACTTTCCTGAAATGACAGAGAAACTAGTCATTGCGGACATCGCTCCAAAATTCTATCCGCCACATCATCATGAAATTATCGATGCTTTGCAGTCTGTAAATCTAGACCGTATTAGCTCCAGAACGGAAGCAGACGCAGCGCTAAAAAAACAGCTAAGTAATGCAAGTATTCGGCTGTTTCTTCTTAAGAATCTCTATTGGAACAAAGAAAAAAATCTCGCCTTTCGTTTTAATCTTCCCATACTGAGCAAGAAAATGGAAGAAGTAGGAGAAAACATCAATAGTACAGATAACTTCGCAGGGCCAACTCTTTTTTTGAGGGGTAGCAAATCGGAATATGTGACGGAAAACGATATCGATGACATCAAAAAACACTTTCCTAACGCCACTTTGGATACAGTTTCAAATGCAGGCCATTGGCTACATGCAGAAAACCCCAAAGAATTTTTGGAAAAATCGTTAGCGTTCTTACACTAAATTTTAAAACTGACATCACCAAGTAAATACTTAACAACCCCCTAGAACTTTCCTTTGGTCTGATAATTGATTACATTTAAATACATTTTGCTTTTGCAAAAAACTAGACGAACCTAAATTACAAAACCCTATGAAACTTATCCTAAGAACACTATTAAGCGCCCTTGCCGTAATTCTTTTAGCTAACATTCTACCTAATGTATCCGTAGATTCTTATACTACTGCCATTATCGTGGCTATTGTACTAAGTCTATTGAATTTCTTGGTCAAGCCCATTCTCATTATTCTAACATTGCCCGTAACCGTGCTAACTCTAGGGCTTTTCCTGCTGATTATAAATGCTGTAATTATACTTCTAGCAGACAATCTAATAGATGGCTTTAGCGTAGGAAGTATATGGTGGGCGCTACTTTTTAGCCTTCTGCTTTCCTTTTTGCAATCCATTTTGTTTTCCCTGCTTAAAGAGGATAAGAAAAAATGAAGTTAGGAATTGGAATTCAACAGGTTGAAAACTTGGCAAACATCCTAAAATAGCGTAATTTTGCACCCCATTTTATTTAAGAAAAAGATACTAAGGAATGAATATTACAAAAGAGCAGATAGACGATTTAAACGCTGTTGTTAAGGTAGCTATCACAAAAGAGGATTACCAGGACAAAGTGGACACTATTCTTAAAGATTACAGGAAACAAGCAAATATTCCTGGCTTTAGAAAAGGACAAGTTCCTATGGGACTTATAAAAAAACAATATGGCAAAGCCGTATTGGTAGACGAGGTAAACAAATTACTACAAGACAACCTGAATAAATACCTTACCGAGGAAAAGTTAGATGTACTTGGAAATCCCTTACCAAAGCAACAGGACAACTTTGACTGGGACAAAGAGGAGCTAGACTTTGAATTTGAGCTAGGACTTGCCCCTGCCTTTGAGGTTTCTTTAAAAACCAAAAAAGCCATTACCCATTATAAGATTGTTGCCGACAAGAAAATGATTTCTGAGCAGGTAGAGCGTATTCAAAAGCAATACGGAAAATTAACAAACAAGGATGTTGTTGGTAAAAACGATGAAGTTTCAGGCACTTTCCTCAATGAGACCGAGGAAATCGACAACCAAACCTTATTAGAATTGGATAAACTCAAAAGCAAAAAAGCTATTGAAGGCCTTGTTGGTAAAAAAGTTGGAGATACTGTCACCTTAAAAACCAAAGGACTTTTAAAGGAGGATAACTTACTTGCTAGCACCTTGGGAATTACAGCCGACAAAGCTGTAAAGCTAAACATAGAGGTAGCTTTTACCATTAGCGAAATAAATGAACGTGAGCCTGCACCTTTGAATCAGGAGTTGTTTGATAAATTATTCGGCAAAGACGACATAAAAACAGAAAAAGAACTTAGAGCTCGAATTGGTGAAGATTCTGAAAAGCAATTTGAGCAACAGGCGGATCAAAAATTATTGAACGACGTAACCGAGTATTTCATTGAAAATATAAAATTTGAGCTTCCTGCAGGGTTTTTAACTAAATGGATTCAAGTTACTGGAGAAAAAGAACTTTCAGAAGAGGAAGCTACGGAAGAGTTCAAAAAATCGGAAAAGGGCTTACGCTATCAACTTATAGAAGGAAAAATCATTAGTGAAAACAACCTTCAAGTACAGTTTGATGAATTAAAGGAATTCGCTAAAGGTTTCATTAAATCCCAAATGGCACAATTTGGACAATTAGATCCACAAGAAGAGGAGCTGGATAATATAGCAGCCCGAGTTTTGGGTAACCAAGATGAGGTCAAAAGACTTTCGGAGCAATTAATGAGCCAAAAACTATTAAACGTTTACAAAGAGAAAGCGAACCTTAAAGCAAAGGAAGTCACTTACGAAAACTTTGTCAAAGAGGTTTACGGATAATAAATTAAGTATCTTTACGGTGCCGAAAATTATTTTTTCGGCACCTTTTTTTTACCTCTTACAGTATCAAGGAAATGCAGTCCTTAGCCAATAGGAGGTTGAATTTGGAGGACGGAAATAAGCAGAGGTAATTATTCAGATAAATCGAATTAAAAAATGGATTACGGAAAAGAGTTCAAAGATTACGCCATAAAACACCAAGGCATCAGCAGTACATATTATGATGGTATCATGAGTAGTATGTACCCCGTTAACATGACGCCGAACATTATCGAGGAAAGACAAATGAACGTGATTGCCATGGATGTCTATTCAAGGTTAATGATGGATCGTATTATATTCTTAGGCACTGGCATTAATGACCAAGTGGCAAACATTGTGCAGGCGCAATTGTTATTCTTAGCAAGTGTCGATGCAACAAAAGATATTCAGATATATATCAACTCTCCAGGAGGAAGCGTATATGCAGGTCTTGGCATCTATGACACCATGCAGTTCATAAATCCTGATGTAGCCACTATTTGCACAGGCATGGCGGCCTCTATGGGCGCAGTACTTCTTTGTGCGGGAGAAAAAGGAAAACGTAGCGGACTGCAACATTCTAGAGTAATGATACACCAACCAATGGGTGGCGCGCAAGGCCAAGCTAGCGATATCGAAATTACGGCAAGAGAAATCCTGACTCTGAAGGATGAATTATACGAGATAATTGCAAATCATTCTGGGCAAACTGTTAAAAAAGTTCATGACGATAGCGACAGGGATTATTGGATGAAAGCTGATGCAGCCCTTAAGTATGGTATGATTGACGAAATTTTAGTAAGGGAAAAGAAATAATTTCGACCAAGTCTTATAAATAGATATAGTTGTAATAAACCAAAACCGGATAACTTCCGTTATGGTTTGAGGTCTGAGTAGTTATTATATGGCAAAAGAAAATTTAGAGTGTTCGTTCTGCGGACGAAAAAAACCGGAAACCAATTTATTGATTGCAGGTTTAGATGCGCACATCTGCGACAGATGTATTGAGCAAGCCCACGGTATTGTTGCAGAAGAATCAAAGCAGACAAAAACTAACGATTTATCTTCAGAACTGGTACTGAAAAAACCACTGGAAATAAAGGATTTCTTGGACACCTATATCATTGGTCAAGAACGCACCAAAAAAGTGATGGCAGTTGCCGTTTATAACCATTACAAAAGGTTATTACAACCTTCCTCTAAGGAAGATGACATAGAAATTCAGAAGAGTAATATTATCATGGTAGGCCAAACGGGGACAGGAAAAACCCTAATGGCCAAAACCATTGCAAAAATGCTGAACGTTCCCTTAGCTATTGTTGATGCAACCGTTTTAACGGAAGCAGGCTATGTTGGTGAAGATGTTGAGAGTATACTAACACGACTATTACAAGCTGCCGATTACAATTTAGAAAAAGCAGAGCGTGGTATTGTTTTTATTGATGAAATAGATAAAATAGCCCGCAAAAGCGACAACCCATCTATAACTAGGGACGTTTCAGGAGAAGGCGTACAACAAGGATTACTTAAATTACTGGAAGGTACTGTCGTAAACGTGCCGCCAAAAGGAGGTCGTAAGCACCCAGATCAAAAATTTATAGAAGTAAATACGGAAAACATCCTATTTATTGCTGGCGGTGCATTTGACGGTATAGAACGAGCCATTGCCAAAAGGCTTAATATGCAAGCCGTTGGCTACAATGCCTCAAAAGTCGACGACAAATTGGACGATGACAATATGTTGCAATATATTATACCAAAAGATTTAAAAGAGTTTGGACTGATACCGGAGATTATTGGCCGCTTACCTGTTTTGACTCATATGAATCCGCTGGACAAGAAAACGTTGCGAGCCATATTAACAGAACCGAAAAATGCCATCATAAAGCAATATGAGAAACTTTTTGCGATGGACGACATTTCATTCAATATAACGGAACAAGCGTTGGATTATATTGTGGATAAAGCAATAGAATACAAACTAGGAGCAAGAGGATTAAGGTCTTTGTGCGAAGCAATTTTCACAGATGCAATGTTCGAGATGCCAAGTAATGAAGAAACGGAGTTTAGAGTCACAAAACCATATGCAGAACAAAAACTGTCTTACGAAACAGTCAAAAAACTAAAAGCAGTTTCTTAAATACAATAGGCTCGTTTTCGCAAGAGCGACTACATTAACCTAAAAGAGTTCAAAATATAGTTCAATTCTGAATTATATTTTGAACTCTTTTTTTATGAAATTGTATTTGATCTAAGCAACTGTTTGCAAGGGTTTAGAAAACTAATACCTCTTGTAAACAGCCTTTTTAGTTGTAGGTGCTATCTTGGTTACCTGTTGCAATAAATCCAAGCAAACCTTTTTGATTACTTTTTCATCTGAATATAAGGTATGACCATAATTTGGCATTACTTGCATTTCCAATCCTAACATATCTGCCCAAGTGTCTTCAGGCCTAAAAGTATCGTTTGCACCATACAACAAAGTAACCGGAACAGATGGCTTATCATTTTCCATTCGTATTCTAGTGGAAGATACATTATACAAAGATTTTACCGGAAGACCTTTTTTTGCCGCATTCCAAACAATAGTACCACCAGTACTAAATGCAAGGTAATGACAAGGCTCTTTCTCTTTTTTTAACAAATGTGCTACAGCCGTATCGATGCCACCATGCACAAAGGCATTATGAATATTCTCCTCTGAATTAACGGTCAAATCCAAATTAGCCAATTGCTGACTATCATAAAATGTGATATCAAAATACTGTTGTAAATAGCCTAAATAAGAGGTTATCCAAAGTCCCTTTCTTGCGCCCCACATGTCTGAAACAATTACTAATTTTTCTGCCATAATGATTGTTGTGTTTAGTTTTACGGTTAAGTATCGTTTGCCTAAAGTCATTCATAAACAGCAAAAACTAGTATTTATTTGTTCAGTAGAACAAAAACATCGGTGTAAAACTAAATGAGCACAAATATAGCTTGCAAATTCTGCCTATCACAAAACGAATGACCACTAAAAAACGACAGACAGCAGCATTAAAACTACAAGCAACAAAATTAAACAGCTTATTAAAACTTAGCTCGGCGAGGACCGCAGAAAGCCAGAAAGAGTACTTGGCACTTTTATCTTTACAGTAAATTACGAATCATTTAGTGTTTAGTCATTCATTTTGAGCAACTCTTCTATATAATCTCGCTTATTGGAAAGTCTAGGTATCTTATGCTGGCCACCCAGCTTATCGTTTACTTTTAGCCAATCATAAAAAAGATTTTCTCGGGCAACGTGCACGGTAGGCATTTTTAAGGTTGTGTTATTATATCGTTTTGCCTCGTAATCTGAATTTAAAGACTTTAAAGCATTGTCCAAAAACTCGGTAAAATAAGCCAAATCTTTAGGAGGTTTCCTAAATTCAATAACCCATTCGTGTGCTCCCTTTTCTTTTCCAGCCATAAAAATAGGTCCAGCCGTGTAATCCTTAATTTCAGCTTCCGCCTTTATACACACAATCTTTAAGGCCTCCTCCGCATTTTCTATAATCAATTCCTCTCCAAATACATTAATATGATGTTTGGTACGCCCAGTTACTCGTATACGATAGGGACTTTTTGAGGTAAACCGCACCGTATCCCCGATCTTGTAACGCCAGAGTCCAGAATTGGTGGTTATAATAATCGCATAATTTTTCCCTATTTCTACCTCCCATAGCGGAAGCGCTTTTGGGTCTAGCGTATCATAGGTGTCCATCGGAACAAACTCGTAAAAAATGCCATAGTCCAACATCAGTAGGAGGTCATCGGCATTGTTCCTATCCTGAATGGCAAAAAACCCTTCGGATGCATTATAGATTTCGTAGTATCTGAAATTCTTTCTTGGGAACAGCGTTTTGTATTGTTCTTTGTACGGACTAAAACTTACCCCGCCATGGAAGTACACTTCTAAATTTTCCCAGACCTGAAATAAGTGCTCCTTACCTGTCTCCTCTAACATATTATTCAACAGCACCAACATCCAAGAAGGCACTCCTGCTAAACTCGTTACATTTTCTTGTACACTTTCCTTGATAATAGCCTGTAGCTTTGTTTCCCATTCGCTCATTAAAGACACCTTATTGCTTGGTGTGCTGCTATACTCCGCCCAAAGTGGCATATTATCTATCAGGATAGCAGAAAGGTCACCAAAAAAAGAACCATTATCCTCATACAGTTCCTTGCTCCCTCCCAATCGCAAACTCTTTCCTGTAAATAATTGCGAGTTTTCGTTATTATTCAAGTACAGACATAACAAATCTTTACCAGATTTGAAATGACAGTCTTCTAATGCCTCAGTACTTACGGGTATAAACTTACTTTTGGCATTGGTTGTGCCGCTACTTTTAGCAAATAGCTTTACGGAAGTTGGCCAGAAAAGATTTTGCTCACCCTTACGGGTTCTTTCTATAATGGGTTCCATTTCCTCATAGGAAACTATAGGTACACGTTCCCTAAAAGTTTCGTAATTATGTATACTCTCAAAATCATATTTTCGTCCAATTTCGGTATCGTCCGCTAGTTCCAAAAGTTGTAACAACACTTCTTCTTGTACTTCCTCTGGGTATTTTAAAAATAGCTCTATCTGATGGTAGCGCTTTTTAAGCAACCAAGATGCTATGGAATTAAACAGCGGAATGGGCATTTTTAGGTATCTTTATGAGCCTAAAATAGGGTATATTCCCATCATTTTCAAATCGAAGTATCAATAAGATTTTACATATGCAGTACGAAGGTGTTTTAAAAAAAATGCAGACCGAAATAGGAAGTCCCATTCAATATTACTTGGTTTTTGAGTCTGATTTCCTGAACGTCAATCAAATACTTAACAAAGAACTTACGATAAACTTCATAAAACATCAATGTTTGAATTGTGGAAACGACCGTCCTATTTTTAGGCAAGGGTTTTGTAAATCCTGTTTTTTTGAAATTCCCTCGGCAGGGGATTGGATTATGCGACCCGAACTGAGCACTGCCCATTTAGACCAAGAAGACCGAGATCTTGATTACGAAAAACGCGTGCAACTACAGCCACATATTGTATACTTGGCGAACTCTAGCAATGTAAAAGTAGGTGTTACACGAAAGACCCAAGTCCCTACGCGATGGATAGACCAAGGTGCACACGAAGCTATTGAAATCGTAGAAGTACCCAACAGATACCTTGCAGGCATTACTGAGGTGGCCCTAAAAGACTATGTGGGCGACAAAACCAACTGGCGCAAGATGCTAACCAACACTGTAGCCGATGAAAATCTTGTGGAATGGCGCAACAAATTAAAGCAGTACATACCGGAAGAAGCAAGCCAATATTTTATAGAAAATAATACAGAGACACATTTAGAGTTTCCAGTGCTGCAATATCCCGAAAAAGTAAAAAGCCTTAATTTGAGTAAAAACCCTAACTATCAAGGTGTTTTAAAAGGTATGAAAGGACAATACCTCATATTTGAAGATAATACCGTTTTTAATGTGAGAAGTAATGAAGGGTGTTATGTGGGGCTACGAATTAACGGGTAGTGGTTTAAAAAAAGAGTGCTTAGCTACTATATTCCGATAACCTATGAAATATAATAACTTGTTACTACATACAATTGTTATGATTCATTGCCACAAACCGCGAACCAATGATAAAATTCTTTAGAAAATTCGACAAAAAATGCTGACTGAGAATAAATTCAGTAAGTATCTGTTGTATGCCGTTGGGGAGATTCTTTTAGTAGTAATCGGGATATTGATTGCACTTCAAATCGATACTTGGAATGAAGAAAAAAAGAATCAGGTAATTGTAACAGCAAACTTTAATCAACTTGGACAGGATTTAAATAACAATCGAACTTCAATCCAAAAACTTTCTGATCAACTTGATTCTAATAGGGCCAAATACCAGAACTACTTGGGAATAATTGATCAGCCTGAATTTCCCATAGATAGTAGCGGGGATATTAAACTAATACCAGCGTAAATCAGAAAAAACATCCTAGCATTTAAAGTGCTGCAAGAAAAAATAGTAGGTAGCCTAACAAGTGGTAATGAAAGCTATAAAATGAGGATGAGCTACACGAATAAGTTTCTTGGAGGTGGACATGTATTTAAGGCAAATTCCAAAATTCTAAAACACTATTAAGACATTAGTCTTGATGCCTTATTGGCAGCACAAAGTAGTATGGAAGCAAAAAATTTAGGGCAATAAGGAGCACTACAGGCACTACCAGAAATTAGAGAAGACATCGATGAACTCTTCAGGGCAATAAACGCTCAATAAAAAAATAACGAAAGCAGAAGCCATACATAATTAGTTGCTAGCCAGCCTAACTAAACATACACAACACGTTCTCCAAACCATTAGCTACGAATTAGGGTTTTATTACCATATCAAAAAAACAGTCATCCCAAATACCCCATTCAATTCACCGAATCCTTTTTAGTCTCCGTTTTTTTCTTCTTCCCAAATAAACCTCCCAAAATATCCTTGGCAGCATCTTTTACGGCATCCTCTTTTTTAGCAGGCACTAAATCTTTCTTTACTGTTGTGCTATCCGTTTTTTCATTACCACCAAGTAGGTTACCTAACACCTCTTTTGTACCTTTTTTAAGCGGATCTTCGGCTGCCACAGAATCAGCTCCGGTTTTGTTACCAGACAAAATACCACTTAACAAATCCTTGGCTTTATCCTTTCCTTTACCAATCAATTTTTGTTTTTCGATTTCAATCAATTGAGAGGTCAAATTCTTTACTCCTGAGGTTAAATCGGTACTTACCTGTGGACTATTATACATCCCCGATATGTTTGCCGTCACTGGAATGGTTAATCCTTCTAGGGAAGAATCATCGATTTTTGCTATCAAGGCGTTTATTTCCTTACCAAGATATTTTGCAGGCACCTGAATAGAAGCTTTATAGTTCATCTTTTGATCAAAGGTGTGGTTCCCATCTATATTAATGGCCATGTCCTTGTAGTTTATAGTAAACGGCTTCACAGAAACCAAACCATCCTGGAACGATAGGTTGGTTTTCAACTCTTTCAAATCCAAATCGTTTAGATTTATGAAACTCAATTTACTGTCCAATGCGGAGAGCACAGGAGCGCTTTCGGTATTGATTTCCTTAGCCATTAAATTTGCAAGGATATTGCCGCTCAGCGATAATAAATCTGGCGTAAAATCATCGGTCAAGTTACCAGACAATTCAATATCCGAATTAAACTTACCTTGAAGCACTTGAGCAACGGGAGCCAACACCTTAAAAAGTGCTAAGGCTTTGAAAGTTTCACTAATCTGCAGCTGATCCATTCCCAATTTCATAGCGAATGTAGGTACCGTATTTTTGGTTGAGACCTCTCCGTTAAAAGCAAGTTTACCGTCAAATAAGGAAGAAGTCATATTGCTCAATACAGCTGTTTCGTCCTTTATTCTAAGGCTTCCCTTCACATCCTTCAAAACAATATTGTCATAGATTACATTGCTTGCGCTAGCGTTGAACGTGGCATCTAAAAACGAAGGTATTTTAATCTTTTCCGTAGCAACGGAAGGTGCGTCCTCTGTTGTGCTCCCAAACGCTGTTTCGGTTTCCGCTACCATAAAGTCGCGCAAATCAAAGGTGTTGGAATTTAGGTTAAAATTACCTTCCACTTTCTCATCATTGAATATATAGCCCAAAAAGTTGTTGATGGTGCCGGTTACGTTAAAGTCTGTCTTTCCTGTAGAACCATTTAGCTCGTTTAGGCTTACAGTCTTTGGGTTAAAGGTTACCGCGGTAGATTTTAGCACGACCGGATTAGGAATTTCGTCCGATTTGTATTCAAAATCTTTCAAGACGATTTTTCCTTCGGTTCTGGTTCTTTCGTACTGCTTTTTTTCAAGCATCTTCATATCAAAAGCCGTAGTGATGTCCACATCCAGCATCCCTTTTAGACTTAGGCCCGCAGGAACGGGATAGGCTTTTTCCAAATTGGCCAGATTCATTTTACCGTCCATGTGTGCATTTACCTTGGTATTCCCCATAAGCTCAGAAATCTTTGACGTGAGGTTAAAGCGGTCCTTATCTATAGTAAAGGACGTCTTTTTGATATCTACCGAAGTATCTTCCGTAATTCCGGTAGAATTATTAATAGCTACATCTAAATTGATATTCGTAACCGCTTTTGGTAAGTCGGGATATTTAAAAGAAGCATTTTCCGCATTGATATTTATATTGAATTTGGGAATATGTAAATCATCTACGATACCTGTGAAATTTCCGGCCAGCATAAAGTTTCCGGTAGTGGTTACGTTTTCGATATTTTTAGAATATTCTTCAGGAATAACCGCTAGAAAGTTTTTGAAATCTGAGGAAGGTGTTATAAAATTGATGTCCACCTCCATATCCTCATCATTCAACTTCACAAAACCATCAAATACCAAGGGCAATTGATTTATTAGCGCCTCGTTCTTTAAAAAAGAATATTTGCTTTCCTTCAAATCGATACCGATAAGAGCATCTAGACTCACTTTATTATTATTTAGGTAGTTGGTGCTGTCCATCTCAAAGGAGACCAAGGCATCAGTATATGTATCCAGTTCCGACGTTTCCAAAGAAAGGTCTCCCGTTCCTTTGTGGTTAAAATCGGTCAATGCCAAACTGATGCCCATTGCAACATCAGAATAAAAAATACGTGAATTGGTAATTTTGTAGGATTCCATGTTCAGTTTGAAACCGTCCGAAGTTGTTTCGGCTGCCTTAGTTTCTTGCGAACCCGTTTCCATGGCTATATCATAATTAGCGTTTTCATCGGCATCTACTCTTACATTAACCAAAGCATTGTCTAAATTGAGACTTGTAATGGAAATAGGTTCGTTTGGCCCATTGAAAAGCTGCATGATACCCATGGTCAAAGAAACAGTCTTTGCCGAAAACAAGGTGTCACCCGCAAAAGGAGCATTATTCAACAAGCTTACATTTTCCAAGCGCACCGCTGCGTTGGGAAAACTGCTGAAAAGGCTTAAATCTGCATCCGAGAAATCTAACGTAGCGTTTACGTTCCTGTTGATGTTGTTCTTAATAATATCTCCAATTTTTGCCTCTAAGAAGAAAGGTGCTGCCACCAAAACTCCAATAATCAACAAAAATAATAGTCCACCTATTCTTATACTTTTCTTTTTCATTCTATATCTTTCTACAATCAACCTACTTATTCCGCGATTGAAACCTGAGCGTCCAAATCTATTTCCTCCCCCACTTCTAATTTAAAACGCTTCCGCATTATATATACGGACAAATAGAGCAAAGGGGTGTCCAGAAATGCTATAATAATCTTAAAAATAAATCCACTAATGACCAAGCCAGTAAACTTATCCCAAGGAATTTCGCCAAATGAACACAATAGCGTTACAACCGCAAAAGTGTCTATCAATTGTGATGAAAAGGTGGAAAAATTGTTTCGTAACCACAGATGCTTCCCTTTAGTCAAGCGTTTCCAAAAATGATAGAGCTGTATATCCACAAATTGCGCTATTAAATAGGCCATCATGGAAGCAAAAACTGCCACGATGGTATTTCCAAATACCGAGGTAAACAAGCTATCCTGAACTGGCGACCAAGGTGTTGCAGGAACTACGTTGGCCGTATACACAATAAATAAAGAGAAAAATGACGCAAAAATACCCGCCACAACAATCTGATTGGCCTTTTTCTTGCCAAAAATCTCGGAAATCAAATCGGTAATCAAAAAAGTTACAGGATAAGGTAATATCCCAACGGATATCTCAAAAAGAGGCGCTCCGAAAATTGTCACCTCCCCAAAAGGATTCCAATAAAAAAACTTTTGAAAAATGAGGTTGGAAACGACCAAAGAGGTAATGAACAGGGCCCCGAGATACAAGTATATCTTCCGCGCTACTAAGGTATCCTTTTGCGTCATCCCTTATTTTATATTCAAAATAAAAGGCATTCTGGCTTGTACGCCTTTTTGTTCCATACTCGATTTTAAATCTTTTAAAACTCGGTAGGACTCCTCGCCTATCTCATCGGCTATTATTTTGTTCTTTAATTGAATACTGGCGCCTTCCAAGTCCTCCATAAAACGTTCAAGCCCCGACTTATATTTTGGATATTTCCTGATTCCGTAGGTATCAATTTTGGCTAATTCCGCTGCAGCGTTAATAGCATCTTCTAAGGTACCCAATTCATCCACTAACCCAATGCGCTTCGCATCTACTCCGCTCCAAACCCTACCTTGTGCCAAGCTATCCGCTTGGGCTATGGAAATACCACGGCCTTGGGCAACGCGCTCTAAAAATGTAGTGTACGTATCCTTTATACTTTCCTGAACCTGATTGCGAAATGCTTCGCTCATGGGTTCAAACAAAGAATAATCTACAGATTTGGCATTGGTACCCACCTGCTCGGCATTAACACCTATGTCCTTTGCAAGCTCACTTATGTTTGGAACCATTCCAAAAACACCAATAGAACCGGTAATCGTTGTAGGCTCCGCGAAAATTTTGTTAGCACCTACAGCAATGTAATATCCACCAGATGCCGCTATGTTACCCATGGAAACCACTACAGGTTTTACCTTTTTAGCCAGTTCTACCTCACGCCAAATAATATCGGAAGTCAACGCACTACCACCAGGAGAATTTACGCGTAGTACTATTGCTTTTACGTTCTTGTCCTCCCTAGCCTTTATTAAAGCCTTATTGATAATTCCCTGACCAATAACATCAGGACCGCCTTCACCATATAAAATTTCGCCTTGTGCAAAAACTACGGCAATCTTATCCGTTCCCGATTTTAGATTTTTTTTATTGGAATAGGTAGCGTAGTCATCCAAATCAATATAGTTAATATCGGCACCTTCCGAAATTGAAAGTGCGTTTGATATTTTCTGTTCGTATTGATCAAAGAAAACAACGTCATCCAACAAACCGGATTGCTTGGCATATTTTGGTGATCTGCCACCAAGCGTATCGGCGATACTATTTAAATCATCCTCAGAAATACCTCGGCTAACCGCAATATCGTTCACCATGGAATTCCACAGCGACTGTATCAGCTCTTTTATCTGTTCCCTGTTAGCATCGCTCATTTCGTTTTCTAAATAGGGCTCTACCGCACTCTTGTATTTTCCATGACGGATAACCTCCATCTTTACACCTGTTTTCTCCTGTAAATCCTTATAAAACAGGACTTCGGAGGACAAACCTTTAAAATCTAACACCCCAACCGGATTTATAAAGATAGAATCCGCCACGGAGGCCAAATAATAGTCTTTTTGAGTATAAAAGTCTCCGTAGGTATAAATAAACTTTCCGGTAGACTTGAATTCCACTAAGCCCTTTCTTATGGCTTGGGTTTGTGCCAATCCGGCCATCATAAAATTATTATTCAGACTTATTCCCTTGATGCGTTCGTCATCCTTGGCTACTGTAATGGCATGTAGTATTTCATCCAAACCTTGGGGGCTCTCAAAAATACCTGCAAATGGGTTCATTACATCACTACCGGTATAATCTGCTATAGGCCGTTGTAACTGTAGTTGCAATACCGAATTATCCTTTACCGTTACTGCGTTCTCGTCGCTGCCTAACAAACTAATCAGCACAAAAAACATGATAAAGACGACACCAAACGCCACCAAGCAGCCCATAATGGCTGCAAGAAGATTTCTTAAAAAATTCATGAAATAGCAATTTTTATTAGGCAACAAAGATAACCAAAGTGAATTTGTTTTGTTTATTTTGCCATTATATTATGGCTGCAAACGAAACAGTATACATCTCTATAGGGAGCAATCTAGGAAACCGACAACTTAATCTGCAAAAAGCCGTTTTTCGTATGAACGAACAGCTTGGAACAGTTACCCATCTTTCCCCCATTTACAATTCACCATCATGGGGCTTTGATTCGGAAGATTTTCTAAATGCCTGCCTACGCCTAGAAACCGACAAAACAGCAGATACATGTCTTGCATTATTGATGCAACTAGAGAAAAACATGGGTAGGGAACGAACTATAGGGCAAGGATACAAGAGCAGGATTATAGATCTGGATATTATTTACTACGGAAGCGATGTTATACATCAAGAAAATTTGACCATACCGCATCCAAGAATGGCAGGTCGTAGATTTGTGCTAAAACCATTGGCAGATATTGCACCGCAGTTTTACCATCCTAGCTTAAAAAAGGATAGTAGAAACCTACTGCAACAATGCAGGGACAAAGGGAAGTTAGATAAAACCGAAGGAAAACTATATGCGAACAGAACGGCTCTTTTTGCGAGCCTGGAGTTCATAACCATAGAGGGAAATATTGGCGCCGGCAAAACCAGCCTGGCAACCAAGATATCTGAAGAGTTTAATGCAAAGTTGATTTTGGAACGTTTCGCGGAGAACCCATTCCTACCTAGTTTTTATCAAGATCAGGCACGATACGCTTTCCCGTTAGAAATGTCTTTTCTAGCCAATCGCTACCAGCAGTTTTCAGACGACACTAACCAATTTGACCTTTTCAAGAGTTTTATGATTAGTGATTATGATATTTTTAAATCGCTCATTTTCGCTAAAGTTACGCTTCAAAAACAGGAGTATGAACTGTATCGAAAAATTTTTAATTTCATGTACAAAGAAGTCAGGAAGCCTAAAATATATGTGTACCTGTACCAAACTACAGAACGATTGTTGGAACAAATTAAAAAGAGAGGACGGGAGTATGAGCAGGGAATTGAGGGTGATTATTTAGAAAATATCAACAGGGGCTACATGAACTTCTTAAAGACCTATCCTAAAGAAAATCAACTTATTATCGATGTATCGGAATTGGACTTTGTTAATCAAAAAAAAGACTACGACCACCTTTTAGAAACCATCGAAAACTTTGCCATCTCACAATTGGATTAACACAATTTTGTGAAAAACCTTGCGCAATACTAATCTATTTACGTAATTGCAGTTCTCTTAGGAGAAAAACTAACTAACTCAAACTATAAAAAAAGCCCAACTAAAGTTGGGCTTTTTTTATGTATTTAACTTGGACCAAAAGTCCCAGACCACCACTCCAACGCTTACTGAAATATTCAAGGAGTGCTTAGTTCCGAATTGGGGAATTTCCAATACTGTATCGCATGTAGCTACCACTTGTTGATCTACACCCTTTACCTCGTTACCAAAAACCAATACATAAGAATTATCGGCAACGACGGCATAATCCTGCAATAGTAGCGCACCTTCCGCTTGCTCTATGGCAATCGTTATCTTACCTTCTTTTTTTAGCTCCTCTATTAGGGTTAATGTGTCCGAGGCGTATGCCCATTCCACACTATCCGTAGCACCTAAGGCCGTCTTATGAATATCTTTATGTGGTGGTTTTGCCGTAATACCGCAGAGGTATATTTTTTCAACAAGAAAGGCATCTGCCGTTCTAAATACCGACCCTATGTTGTTAAGACTACGTATATTATCCAACACAATACTCACCTTGGTTTTGGTTGCATCCTTGAACTCGGTTACATCCAATCTGTCCAGCTCCTCGTTTTTTAGCTTTCTCATAGCACTACTTTTCAACTATCGACCTTAGATATCAACAAAAATTAGAATCCCATTTGGAATACTTTATATTCGTTACATTAAGCAAAAATAGGTAGATAATAAAGAAGTGGCAGGCAAAGAAAAGATAAAAAAGGTTACCCCTTTGATGAAGCAGTACAATACCATCAAGACCAAATATCCTGATGCGTTATTGTTGTTTCGTGTTGGTGATTTTTATGAAACATTTGGCGCCGATGCGGTAAAAGCCTCTAAAATTCTAGGAATCATCCTAACCAACAGAAACAATGGTGGCGAACGCACCGAACTGGCAGGATTCCCGCACCACTCCCTTAACACCTATTTACCAAAACTAGTAAAGGCGGGACAGCGGGTAGCTATTTGCGACCAATTAGAAGACCCAAAACTCACAAAAACTATTGTAAAAAGAGGCGTTACTGAATTGGTAACCCCTGGCGTATCCCTAAACGATGATATCCTTAGCGCAAAAAGTAATAACTTTTTATGCGCCGTACATTTTGGAAGAAAAAAATTAGGTGTTTCCTTTGTCGATATTTCCACAGGAGAATTTTTAACATCTGAAGGCAGCGAAGAGCAGATAGATAAGCTATTACAAAATTTTGCGCCGAACGAAGTCCTTATTTCAAAGGCGCACAAAAAAGAATTTAACGAAGTTTTTGGGTCTCAATTTCATACTTTTTATGTGGAAGATTGGGTGTTCCAAGAAGATTATGCCCTAGAGAACCTTACCAACCACTTTAACACCAGAACACTCAAAGGTTTTGGTGTAGACCACTTAACAAATGGTATTGTAGCTGCAGGAGTGGTGTTACATTATTTATCCGAAACACAGCACAGAAAGCTACAGCATATTAACACCCTACAACGTATTGCAGAAGACGAGTATATTTGGATGGACCGCTTCACCATCAGAAATCTGGAACTTTACCATTCTACGAACCTCAACGCAGTAACCTTAATAGATATTATCGACAAGACGATTTCTCCCATGGGCGGGAGGATGATTAAGCGTTGGTTGGCACTACCTCTAAAGAACATTCAAAAAATAAAAGGCAGACACCAAGTGGTAAGTCATCTGACCGAGAATGAAACACTACTAGAAAAATTTCAATCAAATATTTCCCAAATGGGAGATTTGGAACGGCTAATCTCTAAAATTTCTACTGGCAAAGTCAATCCAAAAGAGGTAGTACACCTTAAAAACTCCATGGAGGCCATTGTCCCTATCAAGCAATTGGCTGCTGCTGCGCGTAATGATGCCTTGGCGCTGATTGGTGACCAATTACAATCCTGTGATCTTCTAAGAGGGAAGATTAAAGAAATGCTGAACGAGGAAGCTCCTGTAAATATCCTAAAAGGAAATGCTATTGCGGCTGGTTATTCCGACGAATTAGACGAGTTACGTGGTCTTGCCAACACAGGAAAAGGCTATCTAGACAAGATGTTAGCTAGGGAGACAGAAATAACTGGAATTACCTCTTTAAAAATAGCATCAAACAATGTTTTTGGCTACTATATAGAAGTACGAAATACCCATAGGGACAAAGTTCCGGAAACTTGGATTCGGAAACAGACCTTGGTAAATGCAGAACGTTATATTACCGAGGAACTTAAAGAATATGAGGCTAAAATACTAGGCGCAGAAGAACGCATTACCAGTTTGGAACAGCAATTATTTTCTCAATTGATACTTTGGATGCAGGAGTATATTGCCCCGGTACAGAATAACGCACAGCTTATCGCACAAATCGACTGTCTTTGCGGTTTTACACAATTAGCAAAGGAAAATAATTATGTAGCTCCAGTGCTAAATGACTCCACCGATATCACTATTACCAATGGAAGGCACCCGGTAATCGAGAAACAATTACCCTTGGGAGAGGTCTACATTGCCAACGATGTGGTATTAGATAGGAACAATCAGCAAATCATCATGATTACGGGTCCAAATATGAGTGGTAAGTCGGCCATATTGAGACAAACCGCCTTGATTGTACTTTTGGCACAAATGGGGAGCTTTGTTCCGGCAGAAGCAGCTTCAATTGGCTATGTGGATAAAATCTTCACACGTGTAGGCGCAAGTGATAACATATCCATGGGAGAATCTACCTTTATGGTAGAAATGAATGAAACAGCTTCCATTCTTAACAACCTCTCTGAGCGTAGCTTGGTTCTGCTTGACGAGATAGGACGCGGAACAAGCACTTATGATGGTATTTCAATTGCTTGGGCCATTTCAGAGTTCTTACATGAACATCCAGCAAGGGCAAAAACCTTGTTCGCCACGCATTACCATGAACTCAACGAGATGTCCGCCACGTTTGAGCGTATTAAAAATTACAATGTATCGGTAAAAGAGCTCAAAGACAACGTGCTATTTTTAAGAAAATTGACGCCAGGCGGCAGTGAACACAGCTTTGGAATACATGTTGCCAAAATGGCTGGAATGCCTCAACAGGTGATTCAAAAAGCAAATAAAATCCTAAAGAAACTAGAAAAATCGCATTCCAACGAAGAATTGACAGATAAACTAAAGTCCACCCAGGACGAAATGCAGTTGAGCTTTTTTAACCTTGATGATCCACTTTTAGAGGAAATAAAGAAAGAAATCCTTGATTTAGACATTAATACCCTTACTCCTGTGGAAGCCCTTATGAAGTTAAACGAAATAAAAAGATTGCTCACAAAGAACAAGAAGGCAACCAGTTAGAATTTTATATTGATGTTTTCATTTTTTAAAAGCCGTTAAGAGTCAATTTTTAAAAGAAAATACTTTGGAATTTATAGAATTGTATTAAATTTGCACCCTCATTCAATACGGATGATGTTCTTTAAAACAACTAATACGCGAAAGTAGCTCAGGGGTAGAGCATCACCTTGCCAAGGTGGAGGTCGAGGGTTCGAATCCCTTTTTTCGCTCCAAAAAACGCTGCTTGTCGGCG
>JBLICT010000026.1:0-23332 GCA_047632415.1 Maribacter sp. | reverse complement strand
TAGGTTTGGTTTGGTATTTTACGATTAAAAAAAATCATTTTGAAGTAGAAACTCATTTCGACTTAGCGAGCACCTCAACCAAAATATTTACCCTGTAGAGACCATCAACTTACAATGGTTAAGTCTCTTTGCTTGCTAACTTTTTAAACTGTTTGTAGATGAATTTCTTTTCTTCTAAGCTAAACTCCTTATCCTCAAACCAGTCGTAGGCCGCAATTTTTTCATTTTCGATTTGGGCTTTTCGAATCGCCTCCAAAGACACCAAATGCCAGTGCAAGCCTCTTTGCCTAGAAACGGAATAGCCCACATCTTCGGTAATATAGGAGATTCGTGGTTCATTAAACAGCTTTACGCCGTTTTTGAGTACGGCTAAAGTTTTAGTAAGTGCTACCACTTCCGAAAAGGAATAGCGTATAAAATCCGCAAAGCCATTTTGTTTTGCGTTATATACCTTGTCCCCTATTTCCAGTTTTTTCATGCGCTTATAAAGTCGGCAAAAATAGGGGCTTCAACCACTAGCACACAAGAAGCCTATGCATTTGTTATCAACAAAAAAGCAACAGCATACCGAAACCCTAATAAAACGGAATACACAACAAGGGAAGTATCGATTTACAAACCTAGATTTCTTTTACGCGAGCACACCCAAAAACTAAAAAACGGTCCATACCTTTAAATAAGCGCTCGGTATTCTTTCGAAGAACCCTGCTAATTTGTTTATATTCGATACTTGATTAACATACCGTGCTATCCTTATGAAAATCTCTAAAACTAATGTAATATTTGGTATTTTATGCCTAGTAATCCTAAGCGCATGCAATCAGACATCAACAGCAGAAAAAGCAGCTCCTACCCCACCGAATATTATTATTATCTATGCCGATGATTTAGGCTACGGAGAACTGGGCGCATACGGAGCTACAAAATTAAAAACACCAAATCTTGATAAACTGGCGAATGGTGGTATGCGCTTCACCAATGGTTATGCTGCATCCGCTACGTGTACCCCTAGTCGTTATGCATTACTAACTGGCACCTATCCATGGCGAAATAAAAGTGCCAAAATCTTACCTGGTACCGCCCCATTAATTATTGACACAACGCAATTAACTATCCCCAAATTACTGAAAGGAAAAGGATATCAAACGGGTATCGTAGGTAAGTGGCACTTAGGATTAGGAAAAGGAAACGTAAATTGGAACCAAGACATAAACCCTGGTCCCAACGAAGTGGGTTTTGACCATAGTTACATTATGGCAGCCACGCAAGACCGAGTACCCACAGTATATATTGAGAACGGAAAAGTCCATAATTTAGACCCCAACGACCCTATCGAAATAAGCTATCAACAAAATTTTAAAGGGGAGTCTACCGGGAAGGAAAATCCTGAACTCTTAAAAATGAAACCTTCCCACGGTCATGATAACAGTATCGTAAACGGTATTTCCCGTATCGGGTATATGAAGGGTGGGGAAACTGCCAAATGGATAGATGAGGATATGGCAGACCGCTTTTTACAAAAAGCACAGCAGTATGTAAAAACCAATAAAAACAAGCCTTTTTTCTTGTATTATGCCTTACAACAACCGCATGTTCCGCGCACACCGCACCCAAGATTCGTTGGGTCTTCCGGTATGGGTCCTCGTGGGGACGTTATCGTAGAGGCAGATTGGTGTGTGGGCGAATTTATTAAAACTTTAGAGCACCAAGGCCTCTTGGAAAACACTTTAATTGTATTTAGTAGCGATAATGGGCCGGTAGTTGACGATGGCTACCATGACGAATCCGTAGATAAATTGGGAGACCATAGCCCAGCCGGAGCTTTGAGAGGCGGAAAGTATAGTTTGTTCGAAGCAGGTACACGGGTGCCCTTTATCACTTATTGGAAAGGTACCATACCACCAGGGGTTTCCGATGCGTTGGTCTCGCAACTAGACCTCCTTAGCTCTATAGCCAAATTCGCAGGTAGCAATCAAAAAGGACAGGATAGCCAAGACCTGTTGGATACCTTTTTAGGCAAAAGTAATACCGGCCGTAAAGAACTTATTCTAGAAGCTACTTCCAGAACCGCTTTTAGAAAAGGAGATTGGGTCGTGATACCGCCATACAAAGGTAGAAGAGTAAACACCTCTGTGAATATTGAACTTGGAAATGATACGATTTACCAACTCTATAATCTTAAAGATGATTTAGGTCAACAAAATAATATGGCAGAAACCTATCCAGAGAAACTTGCTAATATGATTACCGCCTATGAGGCTATTCTAGGCGAAAAGCCTAAAAAGATTGTAGTACCTGAATTAAAGTAAAACTAGATTTAAGAATCTGCTCTCCTGTCCGCCTATGAACTCAATGGCTTATGGAAGCTGAAATCGGCATAATAGAACTTAGTTAAGCGCTTACAAAAACAACCAACAAGTTTCCTTTTAATGCCACTATACGAACATCTTATACGAGTACATTCACAAAAATAGTCGTAAGCTATCCACCTTTCTAGTCAACCATAGTGCGCTACAAGAAACACTTAACTAGTATTGATGCTGGTGGGTACTTTCTGAACATAAGAGTAGTAAAACAACCTATATCCATGGCATGGGTTAGTGCATCTCGTCCCAGCTTCTAGCCTACCGCATACCTGTTCAACGAATAGTCAAGCAATAAGACACTTTACTGCCAATACATGCGTTTGCTACAGAAGGAAATTGGGTATTTGAAGACTCTTTTTGTTTTAATCCCACACGAAAATTATAAATGAAACGCATCATCCTAAACACAAAAAACCCAAGTTCCTTTTGGAAATATACCCTACTTTCAATTTTCACAGCCTGCCTCACTGCCTGCAGTGAGGATTCCGTTTCCGACGTTTTGGATAGCGCAGCAGACCCGATAGAAGATGGCGTGGATGGTAATCCAAATCAACCTTTCAACGCAGATATCAACAGTGACGGTGAGCTCAATATTTTAATTTTAGGAACCAGTCAATCTATAAGTGTGGGAACAGAACCTTTTTTACCGGATAATATAGCCCTTGAATTAAGCAACATTCTATCTGAGGATACAAATACCGCAGCCACAATTTATGTGGAAGCAGAAGATATTTATAGGAGTAAAATAGTGTCTACGGCGTTAGGATCGTCAGGAAACGAATCTGATTATACCTATTATAGCCATTCACTAATGCAATACTATTATTGGCCGGAGGGATTGGATACCCGTATGGAGAAGCTCTCAGGAAATGGGAATAAAGATTGGGATTATGTTGTTATTGCAGCAGACCCTTATATGGTCTCTACCCTACCGGGATATTATTCACTGGGTGTAAATAAAATTGCGGCTAAAGTAGCGGAAGGCGGTGCCAAACCTTTATTGATGATGATGTGGCCCAAGGACCAAACCTCCTTAGCATCTATAGCACATTTTGAAGAGTTTACCTACCGCACGGCAGAAGGGGCAAAAGTAGCTCTAGAAACCGTACCCGCAGGATTAGCTTGGCAATCCCTTTCAAGCGAAAAAAAGGATGAAAACGCAGTGCATCCATCGCCTAACGGAGCATACACCGCAGCGGCCTCTATATATTCTCAACTGTATGGGAAAAGCGCTTCCGAATCTGGTTATACTTATGATGCGGCGATTGCGGAAACTGTATTAGCATCCATTAAAAGTGCTGATAACGATACACATTTCTCAGGAGCACGTACGTTTATTTCTCCGTTTTCTAGTTGTGGTATCGATGATGCCATAATTCATTTTAATCATACAGGTACCAGTACGGAAAATGGTATTATGAGAGGTTTGAACTGGGTTTTCGGAAAATCGGAGCAACAACTGGAACGTAACGGACCTTCGCCCATCAATTTTAACTTTGGAAGGGCAAATACTAATTTTGAAGCAGCCAAGCGATACAAGGTTGATGCGGCTGCATTTGATTTCTCCTTTGGGTTCCCAATGCAAGATGGTTCCACTACCGGTAATATTTCACAGTTGTACGGTATTGATAAAAGAAATTCGCAACGAGAAAACGGAACGGACTTAGGAGTTGCTTTACACATGGTACGCGAATCTGAATTACCTACTGCAAGAGCGGTTCCTATACGAACTTTATTAGCACAACTAAAAGAAATGAATATCCTAGAATCTGCCTACAGCGATAATTGGCATCTAAACCGCGATTTAGATAAAGCAGCCGCAGGGTTTATGTATACAATACTTACAGGCAATTGCGGTTTGGGAGAAGAACCTGCGGATAAGGCCTCAGGTGCGTGGAAGTCCTGGGCAGCACATAAAATTGGTTATGAAACAGCATGGAACCTAATGTATTTGGATGGGAACGCTGCAAGTTGTCAATAATTTTAAAGGGTTTTTATACCAAGAACAGCACTAATTCGTTGTTACTGAATACCTAAGGTAGTTGCTTGTACTGGAGAGCCACCATCAAAACCTTAAATTCCTTTTGCAAAATAAATCCTATAATGAGCTTAAAAGCTTTTCTAAAAATCATATTCGTATCCTTTATAATCAGTTCTTGTTCTTCTGATGAGGAAGAAATCACCGAATCCTTGGTATATCCGTCTTTCGGTCCAGAATTGGAAGTTAATATTAATGACTTATCGTTTGATGCCATGGAGCCATTCTTATCGCCGAATGGAAACTATCTCTTTTTTAATAATCTAAACGACGGTATAAATACAAAACTATATTACGCTACAAAAATTAATGATTCTACCTTTAATTATGAAGGAGAATTGTTGGGATCAAACCAAACCACAACACCTCATTTAGACGCTGTTGCTGATATGGATTCTAATGGAAATTTTTACTGGACATCAACAAGAAACTATCCTAGTGAGCTGAATAACCTCTTTCATGGAATTTTTAGCAATGGTACTATCACTGCTATTAAAAGGGTACAAGGAGATTTTAATATGAATATTCCTGGCTGGCTCGTAATGGACCATGGAATAAGTTTGGACGGGCAATTTTTGTACTTCAATAATGCAAGATTTGATGATGAAAATTGTTTAGGGCCATGTGAAACAGTACTTGGAGTTGCGAAAAAAGTAAATACTACTGAATTTAAAACGCTTTCAAATTCCACATCAATCTTACGAAACATCAATGACTCAAATTATATCTATTATGCACCTTGCATAAGTAGTGATAATCTAGAATTGTACTTCACCAGATACTTAAAAGGAGAAATTACTCTAGTAACGGTTTTTGAAATATGTGTTGCTGTCAGAAGCGATTCTTTATCCGAGTTTTCCATTCCAAAAGTTTTATTTTCAGAGGGTATAGCTAAGCTTATAGAAGCGCCTACGCTTTATACAAATAAAAATACCATGTACTATCATCAAAAGACATCCGATTCGCATAAAATAATGATGCGATATCGAAATTCTTTATAAAATAAAACAAGGATATTCGTCCTATTTCAAACGCTGTCCATCCTTAAGTAACACCGTTTTCAATTTTTGGTAGGGAACATCTTGGACGGCGACATTGTTATCAATTGACAAAGAGGCTGCTGTTGCCGCAGATTGTCCTAAAACCATGAATACAGGTTCCATACGAATAGAACCGAAACCGATATGGGAAGCACTTAAACAAACGGGAACGATAAGATTTTCACACTCTTCTTTTTTTGGCACTAAGGACCCGTAACTTATCGGATATGGATTGAAGCCATGGGCTTCAACATTACCCTCGTTCTGCGCATAACCGTTGGCATCTACATACCGCTGCACATGATGGCTATCCATACCATAAGCCCCTAATCCTATTGGGTCGTCCGGAATATGTAATCCTTCGCAGTTGTACTGGGTCATCACATAGGCACCTACCATACGTCTCGCCTCTCTTATATACAACTGCTGCTGCCATCCATCGGGTCTTTCGAACTCATCTTTTGCAGTACCCCATCTTGAAGCTTCGTCCCGAACTTCCTTAGGTATCCTTGGGTGATTCGCCAAGCTCCACATGAGGCCCATCTGGTAGTTCCTATGATCCGTAACAATTTTTTCACGTTCGGCATAGCTAGCTTCTGGATACTCGTAATTCTTACCAATATAATCGGTGGAAAAAGCGAATTTATTGTTCGTATCCGTTTTCCGGTTTGGCATACCGGCATTAATCCAAGGTAATAACGAATTGCCGTAAAAATACATATCGCGTATAACTCCAGTTCGGGCTTCATAATTCCGAAATAGAAGTTCATAATCCAATTCATTATATACTTTGGGTTTTTTAAACGGAACCCGATTCTCCGGAGCATCGGTTAAGCACATTCTAAAACAATAGGCCTGTATTTTCTTATCTCCCTCCCCTACTATGCCGGGGTTTACAACAATATTGGGTAACAAACCACTTTCCGGATTTCCTTTGATAACGTAAGGGTCTACTCTTGTAAGAAAGTTATGATACAAACCATTTCTAGATACGCTACCCGTTAGCGTAGTGTTTATCCTATTTGCTTGAACACCATTTAAGGTTTCCCCATACTGTTCGTTGCTCTCCCTACCAAGCGTATAGGACACGCCGGCCGTGGCCATAAGGTCGCCTTCATAGGTAGCGTCTATAAAAACATCCCCAATAAAAGTTTTCCCGCTCAGCATAGTTATGGAATTAATTGTCTTTCCGGTTTTCTGAACACCGCTTTTTCTATTTAAGCGTTCATTATAGACCAGCTTTATATTCTCTTTCTCCATCATTTGTTTAAAAACAGTAAGTGCCGCCGAGGGCTCAAAAGTCCACATCGTCTTTTCATTGTCCTTCGTCATTGTCTGCCCTCCATCTCGATACTCAGATTTGCTTTGCCACTTCCAATTCTTTGGGTTATCGTAGTAAGCTTTAATATTCTCGTAAAACTCGCGAGAGAGTCCGCCAATGGCCTGTTTATTTCCAATATCTGTCTGTCCCAATCCACCCGTAGTAAGTCCTCCAATACGTGATGTGGGCTCTATAAGTACAACAGATTTTCCCATTCTACTAGCCTGAATCGCAGCAATAACTCCGGCAGAGGTACCTCCATAAATCACAATATCGTATTCAGTGCTGTTTGATTGGCTTGTACTCATCTGAAAAGACAAAAGGAATACTACAAACAAGAATATGTTTTTCATTTTAAAATTAAATATTAATGATATTTATACTTCTTTTGATTGTGTAATTATACTCCTGAAGTTAAAAAACATAGAAGCTCCCGTGTTTTTCCAAACTTTCAATAGCATTTAATAAAAGTGAACAGGCTACCTTTATGTTAAGACTACTCCTGTGCAGCGGTATAAATTGCATCAAGTAGGCTGCCTTCTTCTTTGGTATCGTTACCTAATTCCCAAAACATAATACCGCCTAGTCCTTTTTCCATGGCATACTTCGTTTTTCTGGCTACAGAGACCGTATCATCATAAGAAACCATTAAACTGTCTAACGCATTATACATGTAAGGCGCTTCGGCGGTTTCATCCCAATAGCGCTTAAAATTAGAGTCGCCTTCGTACGATTTTCTAATTTGATTGTAGGCCAACCAGCCAATATGCATACCTCCACTACGTTGGTATAAGCCATTATTCTCCGGTACCACACCTTTCCAAACTCTTCCGTAGAAGGCACTTCCAATTACAATCTGTTTTGGATCAACAGATTCCTTAATCAGGAAGTCCACGATTTTTTGTGTTGACCGTGGGTCGGAATCTGAATTTCTACCATTTTGATAGAGGCTATCCAAGTGTTTATGAAAGGGTGTACCTTGAATTTCACCAATAGACACAGCTCCTAAGGCGGTATGATGTCCCGTATATTCAGATACACCAGATACCAAATCATAAGTCATAACATTAGTGAAATTAGCATACTTCATTACTTCATTTAATTCGATAAAATCGTAGTACCTTTTCCATCCTGCCGATGCGAACGTTAAGACTTTGGGTGCGTCAAGAGTGTCCAACATTTCACGAAGCCCTTTCATTAGTGCCGTAAAATTCTTAGTATCTACATCTCGCGCCATGGTTCCAGCTCCTGATATTCCAGGGTATTCCCAATCCATGTCTATACCGTCTAGCTTGTATTTTACTATAAATTCTGAGGCACTAGCAATGAATTTAGAACGCCCCTCTTCGGTGAGTGCCATATCAGAAAAACCGTCTGCTCCCCATCCGCCACAGGCTATCATTACCTTTAACCCTGGATTACGATTTTTTTGCTTCACAAGCGCTTCTAGCTTTAGTCCCGCTTCTTCCGGATTTCTGAATTTCATTTCCCCCTCAATGACATTGGTAAAGGAATAAATAATATGGGTAAGTTTTTCGACAGGTATTTTCTCCGGCTCATAATTAGGCTCCGGAACATAATACGCCATTATTACAGGTTCGTGCGAGGGTTTATCTAGTTGGCTTTCCTCCCCTTGCTTCTTTGTTTTTGGCGAACAACCGAGCATGAAAACCAATAGTATAAGGTTAGA
Source organism: Maribacter sp. (assembly GCA_047632415.1). Taxonomy (GTDB): domain Bacteria; phylum Bacteroidota; class Bacteroidia; order Flavobacteriales; family Flavobacteriaceae; genus Maribacter. The sequence continues at coordinate 14,877 of JBLICT010000026.1, read as the reverse complement.
TATAATTATGTTTTTCCAATTCATTGTTTTTTTTTCTATCATAGTAGTTTATAACATAAAGCTAAATTGATTCTATTTCAAATCTTTCATCAGTTTACTAAGAAAAGAATTATTTCTGTATTTTAAAATCGATACGAACTAAATTTAATTTGCTGGGTCTGCATCCATATTAGAACCAACCAAATTGCTATCCTAGTATTTAAGACTTATAAACAGGAAAAATACTTATAAAAAAGTGTTATTAAAAGCTTAGTGCTAATGATAAGTTTGGCCTTAGATTGGACTCTTTGGAAAACTAGGCAACTTTGGCTTTATTTGATTTTATGGTATATGCAACTGTATGGTCATATTCTTCTTTTCTACACAGATAAATTGGAATAAAATCAGGAGGTAAAATGCCATGGATACCGAACTAAAAAAAGTGCAGTAACAAACCAATCCATTAGCTTTTTTAAAACTGGAATCTTGTTTTGGTGATCTTGCTAAAAATGAAAGGCTTACAAGGGTATGTAATGAAGAAGGAATAAAAGCCCCCAAAAAATTAATTCAAAAATCTGTGGGTTAGCTTTGCATAGACAACCATGTTCTTAGTAAGAAAATAAATTCGTTAGAATACAACTATTTCAGACTGCTGATACCTAAACTACTATTCATCCTAGATTCCACTCCTTTGCCGATTTTCTACTAACCTATAATGATATTTGAAATAATTTTGTGAAAAATGATTTCAAATGAAAGCAATATATATTAAGTTAAAAAACCGTGTTGAGCATCAAGATACTTCCGCAGCAATAGTTTGTTCCATAATCTCGCTAACAGTCTTTTTTATCATGAAAGTACTATCTAGAGAAATTCCTTTGTAGCTAACTTTTAATCACTACCCGGTTAATCATAAATTCTTATATAGCTTTGCTTTTTTAGCTTGTAAAAGTTGTATAAATCATTTGTCTTAAATAGTATTGGAACCCGGTAACTACCAGTAGTTTTCTTTGCATAAAAAGCTTTAAAATTTTACTAGTCAAGTATATTCGGTTCACACCTATTTTTCTGGATTCTTACTTCCTCAATAACAATATCCTTGGTTAGCAATCGATAGATAGAACTACCAATCCTTTGTTTTTTAGGAGTGGAAACAATCTAACACCAGAGTATGAACCCATATTTCTTATTAGGTATATACCTGGACCAAGAAGCACTACGCTTTTCAAAACACAAGGATTAATAGTTTAACAATATCATCAATGGCATTAAGCAAAGCGAACTAGTAGCTTCTGTTGCAAGAATATCACATCTGTCATTTGATTCAATCCCGAATACGCCTCTTAAAATGACGTATTATTCCTCAAAACATAGCTGAAATACATGATTGAATTATTCCATAATTTAGATTAGGATTCGATTTTATATCAAAAACAACATAAAATTCAATATGATTCCCTTGTCAATTGAAAGTCTATCTCAAAAAATGGAATGGTCTTTTACTTTTAAAAAGTAAAATTTTAAGCCATCTTAATATTTAAGGAAGGAATGACTATCTTTTGTGAAAATAAAATCAACCTACCATGTCAAATAAATTATCACTTGCGATAAGATTATTCGCTTGTTTTCTTCTATTTTCAACTACATTAATAGCACAGCACACCCATGATAATCAAGATTACACGCACCATGAGCATGAGAATTCTTCTGTTACCCATAGTCATGAGGTAGAACGAACAACAACGAATCAAATGCCTAAACAGGTAAAGCTTGTAACGGGCCAAGGAGCGTTTATATTTTCTTGGGATAAGGAATTAACTGCGGCTTTTCCTGAAGAAGCGCATGAATTTGAGCCTGGAATGCACGGAGGCTTTAATGAAGATCCTGAAACTGGAATCATTTATACGGGAATTCCTGGGTATGGTCTCTGTTCTATAAGTCCTGACCTTATGCAATGGAAGACCTTGGGAAGCGATGAGCGGCTAAAGGATAATATACATGGAATCGCATTCTTTCTTCATAGAGGCAAAAAGTACCTTGCCGTAACACAAGAAGGAAAAAGAGTACTTGTACTCACCCTGGATGGTAAAATTGTAAGTGAAATTTTAAAACCAACTGGAAGCGAATTCAAGTTTGCTGCAGCCAATGAGTTCTTTTCTTCTGCCGATAGTAACTTTGGCGTAACCGATGTAACCTACCTAAAAGGTACGCTCTACGTAACCCATGGTTATTCCAAAGGAGATTTTGTGATGACCATAAAGGAAAAAGGTGGTACTTGGAATTGGGGTAAATTGGCATGGGGCGGAAAGGGAGATAATCCTGGTCAATTTCAGACCGCACATGGTATTTATGCCCACAACAGGCACATACTTGTTGCCAATCGTGCTGCAGGTCAAGTGGTGAAATTCACCAAAAAGGGCAAGTTTGTGGAAACCTTTAATGATATTCCAGCAAATAGCCTAGTCTGTAACGTCTCCTACAAAACAGAGCATTATTTCCTAAATGCTTTGAGTGCCATTGGTGATCAGAAATCTGCTCCTATCTACGTGCATACCGGTGAAAAACTAGTATCCACTATTATCCCAGGAGCTTTAGATATTCCTACATTAACGAACATTCATCAGGTATGGCCTCATTTTATGGAAACTAAAAATGGATTAAAGCAATTGTACTTACTTGTACATGGGTGGAATAAAGGAAAGTTTGCTGTCTTAAAACTTGAGAAGTAAATGCTTTTTATGCGAGTATTCTAGGAAGTCTTTAAACCAAACTATTGCCTACTTCTAAATTATAAGTGTTTATATAGGAACAAATTATATTTCCTTATGAAACGACTGTATTATTTAGTGAGATTAAAAAGGACAGGTTAACCGGAAAATTTCGAACAAAAACTAAATAGCTCGATTTAAAAATAGGCAAAAAGCGATGAAGTAATCGTAGGTATCAGATATCTTTTGCTGTTACCTGATTTCTTAGTAGGTTCTGTAGCAGCATTACTATTCTACCCTGATAAGCCTCAGGTATTCGTCCACCGATAATCCATGCATTCTTTACGAACTTCCTATTTTTAAGACTAAACTCTTTTTGAAGGCAGGCTAACGCTTCCTCTCTCATAGATGCGTCCATTTGTCTGTATAGACGCCTGATATTGTCTGTCATGGTTGGTTTTGGTATACTATAAAAATATTGGAAAACTTGGTTCAAAAAAAGGAACTTCGTTGTAAAAACATAAAAAGTTATTAACCATAACTTCATTCTAGTCCAATAAAACAAAGATTATTAAATATAATACATTTAAGGTCAACAACTTAAACTTTATTCGATGTCAGTTGAATTTGACTCTGAAGTGATACCCAATATGTCCCTTTTACTTTGTTTGAAACTCTTTGCGCTGCGGCCCTAGCTTCTTCAATTCTTGATTCAATATTGCTTCTCTCTTCTGCAAGTATTCTATCAATTTGCCCTCTTTCAATTTCAGTTTCGCTGCCTCTAGTAATGTCTTGGGTATGTTAAAATTCTTTTCAAATCAATATGGTGGAAAAAGGATACTTGACTCTTTCTATTAGGAAAAATTCATTTTAAGACAAAAAAACTAGAATGCTGAATAAAGAAAGTTATCATTTAGATGGTAGATACTAAAACTCAATAGAAATACTCGTGCAAGGAAGGATAAGAATTGAATGTGGGACTAGTTGGAAATTTTTCATTTTAGATGTGCCTAAAAGAGGGATATCTATATAAGTGAGCGCACTGTATATTGATATCCCATACTTCTAGGTCTTTAACATAAACCAAAAAACTAGAATGGCAATCGTGTTTAAACCTTTATTCTTGTAATTACCTTTAGCTAAATCGTTCTATATATTTATAGACGGTATCAAATGAAATCCTGACATTTTTTTTCATATAATTTAATTGTGACCATTTGCCTATTTCCGAAATGCTAAAAATGAAGAGGTAACTTCACTCTATCCCCTATTTTGTGGTTACCAGGAAGCACCAATTTAAAGCTATAGATCACTATAATAGATTCTATAAAACTTAACCACCATAAATCTCGGTGGCATAGAAAGCCGGTATGGAAAACCACATACCCATAAAAGAAGCCGAGTCTCCCAAAAATTGTCCTGTCCTAGGGCCCAAAACCGCTTCTCCGAAAACATTCCACTCGTTACCTTCATTATCCTTAATCAACAACTCAGAACTATTGTGAACGTATTCGAAGTCTAACATTGTTTGTTCCCCGACTAGTTCAAACGATACTATAAAATTTGCGTTGCCAACAATCAAATAGTTTTTTTCCATATACGTATCCCTTATGATCTTATTGGATATAAAATCTGAGAATCTATAGGCCTTTGCGCCCACTCCATCTACTATTGCATGCACTCTCTCTTTTGACGGTAATCGTGAGTCTTTTAGAACTGGAAATAAAAATCGGTTATTGTTGGTATTATAATCGCCATAAGGTGATGTGCCATAGGTTCGTGCAAATCCGGTATCGGCACTTAAAACACGGGAATTGGGATAGAGACTCTTCCATGTCTTCCAGTCTGTCTCGAACAACCTTATCAACTCTGCGCTCTTGCCCAACAACGTTCCGTTTACGGATTCGTTCAAGATTTGAGACCAGTTACTTCCTGTAGCCCTATCATAGGGAATTAAATTGGTATTGTACAATAGTCCTGAAACTCCAAATGTGGTTTGATTTCCGTCTAGGATTCTGTTCCATCCGATACCTGTTCCAGTAAGAGGGCAATAGGTAATAGCAACTGAAATATCGCCCAGATTATCATTTACAATTTCGTGCCAGTCTAAAATCGCATGGGGATAGGCCCTAACATCGTCTCCATTTTTAATACCAATAACAAGATCGTTTTCTGTGAGATAAGTGATATTTTGAATCGTAGTAAGCTCCGGGTTTACCAATGCTGGAATACCATCTTTTCCAGGGCCGCCATCTAAAACCTCCAATATGGGAATACTCCATTCCAAACTAACGGGGATAGAGTCGTTGTTGTCTTGTCCTTGAACTGGACCCAATTCTTCGCTCGAACTTGACGAACTACATGCCTGCAACAAAGTAATACAAACAATCATAAATATATTTTTCATAGCTAGTAATTTAATTTATTAGTAATTCTTTTTTTGTTTTCAATGTATAGGATATGCCGGTCGAAAATCGAAATGTGGGGGTCAATTGTGTACCTACTACATCGCTATAAAGAGGCAATTCAAAACGGGAATTGATAGCTATATTCGGTGTCAATTGTACCCCAATTTCAGGGCGTATAAATACCCAATCACCCCCGGTGTTGGGAATCTCTTGATCATCTATCTTATCCTCGAAAGCCCTTCTATACTTAAAGACCAGTCCCGGATTAAAAATAGTATTAAAGAGTAGAAATTGATCTGTATAACCAAGATTGGTCTGAATTTCATTTCCAAATTCATAAGTCGCAGTATTGTTTAAATAAGAATTATTGACACCAGTAAGCCTATAGGTAAAACTACCGGATAGCGCGGCAGACGGTCTAAAATTGAGACCTTTGGAAACAGATGCCCATCCCAAACCATCCCAAGCACCGCTGCCGGGTTGTAAGTCTGCGGTGAGTTGAATTCCCCGCTCCGATAGTATATCCGAATCACCTAAAGGTATTTTCGTTCCTGCACCAAAATTCAATATGGTATTATTTCCTAAGACATCGGGTATCGAATACTTGAATAGTATCACCGCATCCCCTATTCCAGAAGTCTCGGTGACATTTTCATTTCCAAACTGCGTTATGACCCTAGATTGGTTGACCCACGTAAGCAATGTTTCTACGGCAAACTTATCTGTAAATGCATACCCCATATTAAATAGCACTGAGTTTGTAATTCGCTGTCTTGAGCTATCATCAAGTTCCATAGTTCCCGCATTGAGTGTGTTCAAATTATTATAATCATAATTTAAACCGAATGATAGAGAGCCTTTACCCTCATTGGGTAAACCCAAATTATTAGATAACGGTACACCACCGGAGCAACATGTCTGTGCAAGGCCATGATATGTGAAAATTAGCATCAATAGAAAAACAGATAGGGTGCGCACGTGTCGTTATTTAAAATATAGACGTGCGAAATTGAATTCCTGACACCTGCCCATCTCTATTTTGTTGAAATTTGTTTTAACCTTAACCATGGATAGGATATAACTAACATGCCCTTTTATATCTTTTGGATTGTTAAACTACTACTTTTGAAATATAGCGTTCTAGTTATAAGTGAAATACTAGCTACCCTTGCCGTCATTATGCGAAGGGGAAAGTTAAGATTTAACTTGGTAAGCCAATTTTTAATATGGTCGTGATGCGATAGTGGCAAACGAATTTTAGGGAAAGCTCATTTGCAGTTGAACAGGCTCCGCATTGACAAATTCTACATGTCAATGGAACCTGACGACCATCTTTTCAACCTGTAGGATGATATCCTCAAAAGCGGGTTCTTTTCCTATTCTGTAAAAGAAAATAGCATCCACATCAACTTCCGATACTTTTAGGTTAAACATATTGGCCAATATAATTATCTCTAATAATTTTGGGATAATATGAGTACTATGATTAATCTCCACTTCATTTGTAAAAGCAGTGTAACCAGATATATCCGGAATAAAAAATAATGTGAATCGTAAATTATGGTTGGCTACTATGTTTTGTACGGTTTATTGTTATATTTTCCAACTGTTGCAGTATAAGAAGCTTCAGTCGGGCACAGAAAACAAATAATTACAAGCCTAACTTTCTTGCTTCAATTTTTTAAGTATTCTGGATTTGGAAGTAACATCCATCTTAGCTGTTTCCTGTTTGGTTATGGAAGAATTGGTCATATCATGGAGCATCTTTTCAATTAAAACGGATTGATTTTCATACGACCGGCATGCGGCACATACTAGCGTATGACCCTTAAACCTAATTTTCTCCATTAAGGACAAGGATACAAATTCTTGCTTTTCAACTAATTCCGTAGCGTGCTGGCAAGAAAATAACAGCCAGTTCATTATTTTTTTCATCATAGTAAAGGCCATATCTAGTTTAGATTTTCCAGTTCAAATCAATACATTTTTTGAGCATTAATTTTGTCCTGTGCACTATTTGCCAATAATTGGACGGTGTTACCTTTAGTTCCTGACAAATAAGTGCCGAACTCTTATTCAAAAGATACTTGGAAGTAATAGCATACTTCCAAGTATCCGGTAATTTCCCCATACAGTTTTTTAGAACATCCATAAATTCTGGATTGTCTAAAATATGTGGTTCCTCTTCCCATAGTATTGCTTCCCTATTCAACGTCCAACGTTGATTAGAATCAAAAAAGGAATCCGTTTGGTTGATGAATTTCCGTTCTATACGTTTACCGTTCAAAGTAGTTAATTTTGTCTTTTTTCGGTAAAAATCAATTATTTTATTATTTAATATGGCAAACAGCCAAGTCTTGGGTTTGCTGTCTTTCTTAAAGTTAGAATACCCCTTTACTGCAGATAAAAAGGTTTCCTGTACCAAATCTTCAGCTATCTCTTTGGAGGAAGTTTTATGATAGGCCCATCTAAATAGATCATCAGAATATGTATGAAACCAGTTTATAATCTCCTCTTTCATTGTTGGTTATCTATGAATAAAACTGTAAGTAAGTTCGTCAAATGCATCAATTACTTTCAAAATAAAACCTTGAATGTGTGAAATGGTGATTTTCATAGTTTTGGATTTGGACATAGGCTGCAAAAAACGGTCAAAGTGAACCACTGAAAACGGATTTTATGGAACCACTTAAAAAATCGTTTCAGACTATGCTATAAAAGGGTTTGCAATAAATATTGCTATGCTCACTTTAATCCGGCGGGGGTGTTATACTAGGTCTGTCTTTTCCACCCTATCCTTACCTAAATAAGCATCTCGAAGATTACAGGCGTTAACATCCTCATCGTCCCTTTCAAAATGTTGCTGGATGGTATATATTTTGTTCTTTATCAAACCTAAATTACTATTTATTTCTCGCGCTTCGTTAGAGCTCCCCATTACAAGTTGGGTTCAGGAGTTCCATCGATTTATGGAAACTTTTCTGTGAATACTGAATTCAGACCTTCGCCCGTCAACTATTATTCTCAGGTATAAAATGGCTTTTCCAGAGGAATTAGCTTTACTTTTTTTACAAAAAATAAGAGCGAAAGTGGAAGTGACATAGATTTAGCTTTTTAGTTACCTTTAAGTTAAGTAAAAAAAGATAAATAAAATTCAAACTAAGTATTTAATACAATTGTTTAAGGCTCTCTGGTGGAACCTAAGAAAAAAACGAAGTATCACCGAATTAGCCCCTTTTCAAATGGTTTTATATGATGTTATTTGGTACCATTTAAAATGAAAAAACCTGTAAATCATTGATTTACAGGTTTAATGGTGCCTTTTGAAGGTCTTTCAGCGGAGAAAGAGGGATTCGAACCCCCGGAGGTGTGACCCTCGCTAGTTTTCAAGACTAGTGCATTCGACCACTCTGCCATTTCTCCAAGTGTCTCATCAGATATTCCCTGATTGCGGATGCAAATATAGAACGCTTTTTCTGCCTATTAAAACCTTTTCATTAATTTAATTTAATTAATTCAATAGTTTTGGTTAAAGAAGTGCGACCGTGACTAGTCGTCGATATAAATTCATATTTCATGTAAACTAAATTATAACCAAATGTAAATTACAATCGATACTATAAAGACTCAGATGTTTTCAGTTGTTGCCCAATACCAAATAACTTAGAGGTTCCGGAGATTAACTCAGTCCAAACCCTTTTTGTTTGATGGTATTAAAAAGAGATTCAAAAATCACTAGTTATCAATTCAATTAAATAATCAAATAAACAACCCTAAAGATTGGATACTTCTGCAATCCATAGTAGTTTGCTTTTTAATATTCATCGCGTTTATAATGAATCAGCCTTTAGTCAGCATTCTTATTCCATATAAAAATACCTCGACATACCTAAAGGAATGTTTGGATTCTATTATGAATCAAACGTATACCGACTGGGAAGTAATAGCCATAGACGACAATTCAACTGACGATAGCTACGAAATTGTTGCACTTTACGCCCAAAGGGATACACGAATAAAAACCTATCCCAACCAAGGAAACGGAATTATACAGGCTTTAAGAACAGCTTATTCTAAGAGTAGGGGTGGCCTCATCACCAGAATGGATTCCGATGATGTGATGACTCCTGCACGAATTGCAAAGATGACTAAGGATTTGACCCAATGTGGAACTGGCTTTTTATCCGTTGGACAGGTTAGCTATTTTTCTGAGCATGGCATTAGTAATGGGTATGAGCGCTATGCTAAATGGCTAAACGATTTAACAGCCAAAGGCAGCAATTTCTCCGAGTTATACAAAGAATGCGTGATCCCCTCCCCTTGTTGGATGGTTCACAAGACCGATTTTGATACCTGTGGCGCTTTTGAATCTAATCGTTATCCCGAAGATTATGACCTTACTTTTAGGTTCTATGCATCAGGTTTAAAAATTATTCCCTGTAAGGAGGTGCTGCTTTTATGGCGAGATTACGATTCCCGCACCTCCCGCACTAGCACACATTATGCCCATAATTATTTTTTGAACATTAAACTACACTACTTTTTGAAACTCAACCGGGAAAAGGAAAAGCCATTGAGCCTCTGGGGAGCGGGTAAAAAAGGAAAGCAAATCGCACAAATGCTTCAAAAGGAAAATATAATTTTTACTTGGGTCTGTGATAACCACAATAAAATAGGCAAAGAAATTTACGGGACTATCATGCAACCGTATCAAGAGTTGGAAAACCTAATCAATTTTCAAAGCATCATTACCGTGGCTAATGAAAATGAACAACAAGAAATACGCAACTACTTGGCCAAGCTGGGGAAAGTAGCTATGATTGATTACTTTTTTTTCTGCTAAGGAACTGCGCTCCCTTTATTTTATAAATAGCAAAATATTAACTAAACAAGGCGAAAGCTGGTACCTTCAAAATAAGTATCTTTACATAATCAAAAACAGGAATGCAGTTTAAATATCCAGAACTTCTTTGGGCACTACTACTTCTAGTCATTCCTATTATTATTCATCTTTTTCAGCTTAGAAGGTTTAAGAAAACCCCGTTTACTAACCTAAAATTACTTAAAAAAGTAGTTTCGGAATCCAGAAAGAGCAGTTCTATAAAAAAATGGTTGCTCCTCTTTACTAGGTTAGGTCTTATAACAGCGCTAGTAATAGCTTTTGCTCAGCCTTTTAAGGCAGATGCAATTGCACTCCAAGAAAAGGAAAATGTGTTTTATCTGGACAATTCCTTTAGCATGCAAGCCAAGACCCAAAGCGGTACACTCCTGCAAAGTATGGTACAGGATTTTATTAAAAACGTACCTAAAGAGGAACGCTTTACTTTATTTACCAACGACAAGGTGTTTGCTAATGTGGCGATACCTGATATAAAGAACGAACTACTTCAACTACCTATTAGCACTAACCAACTGACTATCAAGGAAATTATTCTGGCAGCAGAAACCTATTTTAAAAACAAAGCTGGCACCAGTAAGAATACCATCCTATTTTCCGATTTTCAAACCCGTATGGGGCCAATCCCAACCGATAGTCTTTTAGAAGCAAACATTCACTATGTACAACAGCCTTTACTGTCCCCAGCCAACATCGCTATAGATTCTATTTATCTAATCAAAATGGATACCGATAATTCAGAACTTACCGCTGAGCTTTCTTCCAGTTACCCCTTGGAAACCACCGCTATATCCTTATATAATGGGGATAAACTAATTGCAAAGACAGCTGCTAAATTCAACCAAAACCAAAAGGCATCGGTTCGTTTTTCTGTCGATTCAAACACATCCATTATAGGCAAGGTGGTACTGTCAGATAACGGTCTCTCATACGATAACCAATTCTACTTTAATATAAATACGCCTGAAAAACTGAAAGTACTTGCCATTGGTGCTTCGGATGAAAGCTATCTCTCCAAAATATTTACGAATCCGGAGTTTTCGTTTTCAACGAGTAGTTTAGCACAACTGAACTACGCCACCATAGAAAACTATAACCTTATTGTGCTCAACGAATTGGAAACGATTCCCACAGGCCTCACCACCGCGATAAAATCCTACACCGAAAACGGAGGTAATATCATCCTAATCCCAGCTCCAGATATTGATATTGCAAGCTACAACCAGCTTGCCAAAGCCTATTTTAACACACAGTACATCACTAAAATAAATCAGGAAATTGCCGTTGCCAATGTAATATTCGATCACCCGATATACAAAAATGTTTTTGAAAAAAGAGTAACTGATTTTCAATATCCAAAAGTAAATAGTTACTTCGCAATCAGCACAACAAACCCCACTGTACTGGGATTACAGAACAACGCACCATTTTTGATAGGCATAGATAATGCCTATTTTTTTACTGCCAGTTTATCACAGATTAATTCAAACTTTAAGAACTCCCCTTTAATAGTACCCACATTTTATAATATGGGCGTAAACAGTTTAAAGTTACCACAGCTATATAACACCTTGGGGGAGCCAACTACCGTTGAGATTCCTATATCCCTATCTAAGGACAACATTCTTACGCTGGTTAAAGGCACGGAAGCGTTTATTCCGCAGCAACGATTACTGCCAAAAAAGGTAGCCCTAACCTTTATGGAGAATCCTACTACAGACGGTACATTCAAAATAGAGAACAATGGTGCACTACTGAAAAACATAAGCTTTAACTACAATAGAGCCGAGAGCATATTGTCCTACTTAAGCCTAGAAAACATACCGGCGAATCGTGTCTATGAAACCGTTCCGAGATTTTTTGAGGAAGCCCAAAAGACAAACAGTATAAGCGAATTTTGGAAATGGTTCGCTATTTTAGCATTGCTATTTGTTTTTTTAGAAACCATACTCCAAAGATTATTGAAATAACATAGTTCGTAAACAACGCACAAGGCAAATGAAAATACTCTTAAAATCCGCCAAAATAATAGACTCGAACAACACCGAGCTACATTTAAAAAAGAGGGATATCCTAATCATCAACGGGATAATAGAAAAAATTGCCGTTACCATTGCACCACCTTCAAAAACCAAGGTGATTGCACACAAAAACGTACATGTAAGCATAGGTTGGTTTGATACGGGTGTTAGCTTTGGCGAACCGGGGTATGAGGAACGAGAAACAATTACCAATGGACTCCAATGTGCTGCAAAAAGTGGATTCACAGATGTGGTATTAAACCCAAGTAGCCATCCCGTGCCCGACAGCAGTTCTGATATTGTATTTTTAAAGAACGCTGCCAAAGATCATCTTACAGGATTACATCCCTTGGGCAACCTCACGGTTAAAGGAGAAGGCGAATCCTTGGCGGAACTGTACGATATGAAAAATTCGGGTGCAGTTGGGTTTTATGACTATAAACGTGCAATTTCCAATCCAAATCTTTTAAAAATAGCCTTACAATATGCTCAAGGTTTTAATACAACCGTTTGCTCGTTTCCTTTAGATGCTAAAATTGCAGGTAAGGGAGTCGTTAACGAAGGGGTGGAAAGCATCCAACTGGGGTTAAAGGGAATTCCTGCACTTGCAGAAGAACTTCAAGTAGCTCGTGACCTTTTTATTTTAGAATATACCGGAGGTAAATTACATATACCCACTATTAGTACTAAAAATTCGGTGAACCTTATTACAGCTGCAAAAAAGAAAGGCCTGAATGTTACCTGCAGCGTTGCTATTCATAATTTAATCTTTAACGATACCACCCTACGGGAGTTTGACACCAATTTTAAAACACTTCCTCCACTGAGAACTATAGAAGACAGCAAGGAATTGATTAAGGGTGTTAAAAACGGCACTATCGATTTTGTAACCTCCGACCATACGCCATTAAACATAGAATTGAAACAAGTTGAATTTGACAATGCCACATATGGAACCATTGGACTGGAAAGTGCATTTGGGGCCTTACTTACCGTAATTGACTTAGAAGCGACCATTGAACTTTTAACCAAGGGAAGGGAAACTTTTGGTATAGAAACACCGGAGCTTAAAGAAGGTAAAGTGGCGTCATTAACCCTTTTTGAACCAGAGACTGCGTATCAATTCTCAACGTCAAGTATTGTGAGTTCCTCTAAAAACAGCATGTTTTTGGGTAAAACGCTTAAGGGAAAAATAATAGGTACTATAGCCAATAACCAATTGGTAATAAACGATTAATGAATGGAAAAAAATGAAACTGTACCTGGAAAAACCATTGCAATTGTTGCCTATCTTACCATTTTAGGTTCATTGATAGCACTTAGTATGAATGCAGAACCTAAACATAGGTTTGCCCGATTCCATACCAGACAGGCTTTTGGCTTACATATAATATTTATTGGATGTGGGCTTTTAAATAACCAATGGGGTAATGTATATGCTTTTTATGGCCTTTATATTTTTTACCTTGTACTCTGGTTCTACGGTTTTATGGGCGCCCTTAGCAACAAAGAACAGTCTGTACCTGTTTTAGGCCCTTATTTTCAAAAATGGTTCACTTTTATTCCTTAAATACATGACTACAGCTCCCCTTTCATTACAACATATTATTAGACCTTCTTCGCTAACGGATAAAAAAGCACCGGTGCTGTTTATGCTACATGGTTATGGAAGTAATGAGGACGACCTATTTTCTTTCGCTGCCGAATTGCCAAAGGAACTTTGTATTATTTCCGTTCGGGCACCTTATACAATACAGCCTTATGGCTACGCTTGGTACGCGATTAATTTTGATGCCGAAAAAGGAAAATGGAGCGATGACGAACAGGCAAAGGAATCCAGAGAGAAAATTGTTCATTTTATAGATGAAGCCTGTACCACTTACCATTTGGATACGAATTCTATTACCTTGCTGGGTTTTAGCCAAGGCACCATATTAAGTTACGCAGTTGCCCTCTCCTACCCTGAGAAAATTAAAAACGTTATTGCCCTTAGCGGATATATAAATGAAAGCATTTTGGTAGAGGATTATGACAAAGGAAACTATGCCAAGCTTTATATCTACGCTTCCCACGGGCAAGTAGACCAAGTGATTCCCCTAGAATGGGCACAAAGAGCCCCGGAACTTCTTAAAAAACTAAAAATTAATCATGTGTACGAGGAATTTCCAGTAGGCCATGGTGTTGCACCACAAAATTTCTACTCCTTAAAAAAATGGTTGGAAGATAAAATCTAATTGCTCCTAGTATACAGCAAATGATTCATTAGCGTAAAATCTACACCCATATCATCCTTGAGTTCATATGCGATAAGGAGTTCACCCCAGTACTTTCCGTCGGAAAAATCGGCTAATATCCATTTATGGTTTAAGATTTTAATTTTATTAATCTTAAAGTCATTCTCCATCCCTTCATAAGGGATAAGTGGATTATCCCCCTTGGTTTCATTTGTCTCCAACAATTTATCAGAGATGTAACGTGTGGGATTCTCTAGATTCAAATGCTCGTAATATGCAAGCGCATCGTCATTGTTTTCTAAGGAAAAATACTGTATTTCCAAAAGATTTAACTCAGATTGCTGCAAAGAACCTTCCAGTGTACTTACTTCTTCCTTCAATTTAACGATAGATGCCATATTGGCCTTCGCCATATTACCACTACTCACAAAAAGATACATACATACCAATGCGGTAAAAAGAAACAGATAAAGAAAAATTTGGTTTTTCATATGCTATAAAATTCAAAGTTATTAGTGCTTTTTTAATGTTTACCGTATTTTACTATCATTACTGGCAATAAAAATCGGAATCATATATCAAATTTCAACCGTAAGATTATCATAGGCCAAGTGTACGTTTTCAGGAAGG
>JBLICT010000025.1:0-23445 GCA_047632415.1 Maribacter sp. | reverse complement strand
CTTCGTATAATCCTCTGCTTGTTCCCTTATTTCGTCTGCAGCTTCCTGATCTGGTGCGGCAGCGATTAAGTCGTCCAATTTTAAATCATCGTAAACAGGATCAAATTCCGGGGTAATAATCTGCTCTGAAATACCATAATTGAACGGTAATTGTATGCCCCATTTTGTAGGTAGTAGTTGACCCACATTTATATTGGTAACCACATCGTACGAAACAGCATCTTCACGGGCCCGCTCGTTGGGCATTTGATCAATAGACCCAAAACCTGAAGTACTTGAACTACCTGTGGCGGACACATTTGCAAAATCCGCAATGTTGGCATCGATTGCAGCCACTGCAGCCCAACCACCATTATTATCCAGACCTGCCAATCGTAATTCATTGAACCAAACCTCGCCCCTAGCTGGTAAGTTATCTTGATTCTTGATTCCTAACATAACACTTCGGATACTTCCGAGTGACGGATTTCCTCTTATCCCAATACGCAATCTGCCCGGTGTACGTATATCAAACTCGTTTACAGGAATGACTTCGCCGTTTTCTACTTCAAAGTAGCGTACCTCGCTCAAGTCACCACCTTGTATCCATAGCGATTTCACCTTGTTCAAATCGCTTAAACTAATATCCATTTGGTTTACCTCCGGCCAAATTTCACTTTCCGAGGTAGCCCCAAATGGTGTGAATTGTAGTGGTAGTTCCACTTGGTAAAAATTTTGCGAGAAATCCGTTCCAAAACGCATGAACCCAACCAAAGGGGTGGAGCTGTCGGCATAATCACTATCCACGATTTTTTCTGCATGCAGGAACATTTTTAAATTTTTGTACTGGCGAATATCAATATTTATATTTTTGAACACGCCTCTTGCATCCTGTGCCTCCAAACCCTCTACCAAAAGTGAAAGGGATTGTTCGTTCTGCCTGATAATTGTATTGTTGTTGTTCAACTGCTCTCGTACTACACCTGGTGGTGTTACATAAGGAATCGGAATCCTACTGCTGTTCTCTTCTACGTTTACAGCGTTTACATCCAAGGTAGTACCATCATCGTCAGGATTGTTATCGATATCCTGATCCTGCAGTGTCTTGGTATAGGTACGCCAATCGCCACGTACCAAATCCAAGGTAGCAAACCGGAGTACGGTAGTGTTATTGAATCCAGTCATATACATACGCATAAAACTAATGGACCTAAAATCCGTGATTCCACCAACGGCATCGGTAAAATCGCTTAAAGGGATTTTATACTGAATCCATCTTCTATTGAGCTGATCTCCGTTAGGAAGTTCGGGCGTAGTCCCTTCCCTAATATCAGTTACATACTTATCGTTTATAGTGGCATTAGGCTTAATATCAATACGGTACTCGTAGTAACTATTTACCGTGTTCATGGTTAAATCTCGATCTATATCTTCAACATCCGGTAAGGTTGTCGACCCCCTATTTGTATTGGTCACCTGCACTGGCGAGTTCCCATCAGGATTATTAAAATCGAAATATCGTTCTAAAATTCCACCTTCGCGGTTCAAATAATACTGAAAGTTATCCAATGCCGGATCTGGTCCGGGGTTGCTGTCATAAATAGCCTGTTCCGCGGCATCGTTAAGACCATCAAGACCTATATCCTGCAAGGCACGATTAGGCTCGCTGGCATCAAAAGCATAAATTAATGATTGGGTTGCAGGAACCACTCCCCATGCTGTTGGCGCAATAAAATCATTGCTTACTACTCCGGGAAGTCCGTTTTCATATTGTTTTTTTCCATCTCGTAAAATATCCTCCGAGATGTTCCCTAGGTTCAAAACTAATTCTCCGGCGCTGGTAGCTTCCCCGTCAACATATGGATCTAAGACCCAAAACTGAACGAACTCTACGTTGGTCTGCTCAAAGTTTGTACTACTTAAAGACCGCATCATACCTCCCCATTTTTCACCTGGCGCGGACGTATCAAAACTAGCATTGTTGTTATAAGGTCCTTTTGCATTGGGGTAATAGGCCATATCCAAGGTGCCTTGTACCGTAGTTTGGCCTTGGGCAATATCTACCTGCGGAAAGACCTCATCGATAAAAACCCTTCTTGTGGGGTTGGTGGAGATATCATTATCACTTATTTCTGCAGGCCGTTGGTTCGTGTAAAAAATAGGGTCAATCGTATACCATGCCATTTTCGCCCTTCCAAAACCATTCTGCAAGTTGGTTGGATCTTCCGGCGAGCTACCCGACAATTGACCGCCTGGAGCAAATTCCAAAGGCGTACTAGCTAAAGACCAGGCCAAAGAACCACGGACATCCAAAAGGGTCTGAGCACCTTCAAAATCATCTAAATAGGTTGTTGTCTCTCCTTGAAAATCAGCATTCTTTGGAGAATTTGGCTTTAACCAAGCAGCTTCCGCTCGTACCGACACGTTAGAAGGTACATCCGTATCTATATTAGGTAGCTTGTTCACCATCCGAGTCAAAAAAGGCACTTCAGTTGAAAAATTACTATTTAAACCAAATATAGTATTGTTTACAGGCTCTATACCAAAATTTGATTTTTGGGTAAGCGGGCGTTCGTTTAAATTCAATAAGGTACCACCCAAAACAAAGTTCTTACTGAATTGATGCTCTACGTTAACTCCAGAAAAACGACGTGTTTGTTGTCCAAAAACAGCATTGTTTTCCACGGAAATATTGATAGGCGTATTGGAAGCCTCTAAACTGGGGTCCAAAAGCTGTACCGTACCCGCTTGATAATTTACCGTATAATCTATACCCTCCTGCAATTGACGCCCACCAGCAGTTACTGTTACGGAACCTCTTGGCACATTAAAAGCGCCGATTGGGATACCGTTACTGCCCTCTGCTTTGTAACGCCCTTTTAAAAAAAACTTATTTTTTTCCGGGTCTTGCAATGCCGCAGCCTTGGTAAGGGAATACATATCCCTAAAGACATATTTATCTTGGTTCTGATTATAGGCAGAAGGGGTATCGTATTGCCCACCATTCCCATTCTCCAAAGTTTCAAACAAATACTCTCCAAAAGGTTCCACTTTAGTGAAAACAATACGTCCGCCTTGGGTATCGACAGTGATTCCGGGATAAAAATCGAAAAAACCATCACCACCTGGCTGCAGGTCGTTGTAGACGTTTAATCGGTCTAAGTTAAACACATCCAATAAGATACGTTCCTGCAAACCATCAGGCCATCCAGAACCTGGCCCTTCATCTATTGGGGTAATATAATTTCTCGGTGTAGGATCGGAATACAGTATATTAAGTTTAAAATCTTCCTGACTCAACCGAAATGCCCCCGTAGCATAAATATTTTTCATCATCAAATCCCAAATAGGATCACTGATATTGGTAATATTACTTTTTAAGAGCTTAAGAATCAGGGTATTGTTTTCAATAATAGGGTTTGCTCCAGGAGAAACCGTGGTAGCATCCAAACCACCATTAGCAAATTCCCCTACCTGAAAAACCTCACCCTGGAAGGTATACTGAAAGGCTACAGCCAATACCTCATCATTACTTAACCTTTGATTCAAGGAAACGTAACCTAGCTGAGAATTAAAGGTGAAATCTCGGCTTTGTTCTAATTTTCTTGCATTTTCTAATATAGCGTAATCAAATCCTTGATTCGGATTATAGCCAGCCGTAAACCTGGCCGGATTAAAAGCAGTTTCTATTGTAGCGATATCCCGAACATTGGCCGTCAAGGCCCCACCTGAACCAATAAGTCTCGGATCATAATCGTTCGCATTGTTTCTAGGTCTTGTATCGGCTGGATTGTTAAAAAACCCGGCTGCCGCACCTCCGTTTTTTCCAACCCTAGTTTTATCTGGAGCTATCTCCCCTAAATCCTGAAAGGCCACTACGTTACGAACGTTTAGGGTTTGTTGGCTCCTATTGGTTACCCAAACCTCTAATCTCGTAATCTGCACCTGGCTTTGGATGTAAGGATAAGTTTCTAATGCCCTGTCGTAATTATCCCTAAAATAATGTGCCAAGAAAAAGTGCTTGTCCTCGTCATAATCTAATGCGGTAATATTAAATTCGTTCAAGGTACCACCACCTTGTGCCACTACCGTATTGTTCTGAGAACGCTGTTCGGAGAAAACCGCGGTGACCATTGTTTTACCAAATTGGAGTTGTGTCTTTACCCCAAACAAGCTCTGCGCACCTTTTATAAGAGAACTGTTCAGCGGCATATTTACATTACCTACTTCAATTTTCTGAAGAATATCATCCTCGGTAGGCGTATAATCCAGTTTTACGATATTCTGAAAATCGAAAGTAGCCTCTGTATCATAGTTGGCATTTACCTGCAACCGCTCGCCTATTTTTCCAAGCATACTTAAACTAATGCGTTGATCAAAATCAAACGATAAGTTGGTTCTGTTTCTTGGAGAAAGTGATGGATTATCATTCTTTTGCCAAATAACACCTAGATCCATAGCTACGGAACCTTGCGGTATTACTTCTATGGTATTCCCTCCAAACACGGATTGAAAGAAATCATTATTCACATAAAAATTGGGTAGTAAATTTCGTCGTGCTTCCTCGCTTCCTTCCTTCTTCCCCGAATAAGCATCTGACTTTTCCTTAAAATAAGATTTAATACCCTCTTTTTTAATCAGGTCATAATATTGATCTGGAGTGAGGATAATAGGATATCCAATATCAAAATCTCCAATTTTTTCATTGTAGACGTACCGATCTAACTTAGCATCATAGAGGTATCTAGAAACGATACTCTCCGGATTTTCAAGAGCAATACGACCTAGGTCATATCCGGTTTTAACAGAATCTACTTCTTGTTCTTCTGTTTCTTGAGCCATAGATACTTCTATGAAGCCAAAAACAAATAAGAATAAAAAAAGATACTTAAAAAATGGTTTAAGATTATTGATTGCCCCTGATTTCAAACTTGTTACAAATTTTTGAGCGCGAGTTTTATAATGTTCTCTGCGCTTAGTGAAGCATCTTGGGAAATTACTTTATCAACTACCTTTTCGGCTTGTCTTCTAGCAAATCCTAGAACCTCTAAAGCAGATAACGCTTCATCTTTATTTGTATTGTTTGAAGTTGTGGAAAGTTCGTCTATATCATACACTTTCAAAATCTTGTCCCTAAGATCTAAAATGACCATTTGTGCTGTTTTGAGACCGATACCTTTTATCGCTTGTATAGCGGGAGCATCTCCATTCGCAATGGCGTCTCTAATTTGTGCAGGAGACATTGAAGATAACATGGTTCTGGCTGTACTGGAACCGATACCCGAAACAGACAATAATAAACGAAATATTTCACGCTCCGATTTTTCAGCAAACCCGAACAAGGTATGAGAATCTTCCTTTACTTGTAAATGTGTGTAAAGACTCAACAACTCCCCATCAGGTAGCTTGGAAAAAGTGTGTAGGGATATATTAACAAAATACCCCACCCCTCCACATTCTATAACGACATAGGTTGGGTTTTTTTCTACTAATTTTCCTTTTAAATGATGGATCATGTGTTACAAATTCAAATACAAGAAACAAGAGACTTCAGTTAAAACCAATTACAACATTTCTAACCCTACCCACTTTTTAAGCTTCACTTATCACTCTTTTCACATCCTCGTGGGACTGTGCACTACTAACAGCGTATTGTTTACTTTTTACTACCTGCTTAGCTAATCACTTAATATTATTTTCATCATCAAGTGACAGCATACTGCTACTTAACAGACTTTGCTTTTTTTCGCTTTTCCCTTTCTTGGGCATCGATAACGGCTACTGCGGTCATATTGACAATCTCATCAACACTAGCACCCAATTGCATAATATGTACCGACTTTCTTAGGCCAACCATAATTGGACCGATGGAATCTGACTTATTAAGCTCTTTTAAAAGTTTGTATGTAATGTTAGCGGATTCCAAATTAGGAAACACCAAGGTATTGACCTTCCTGCCTGCAAGTTTGGAGAAAGGAAATTTACTTTCAAGTAATTCTCTATTTAAGGCAAAATCTGTTTGTATTTCACCATCTACAATTAACTCCGGATTTTTTTCGTGTAAAATTTTTACGGCCTCTCGCACTTTCTTAGCATTCGGATGCGACGAAGAACCAAAATTGGCATAGCTCAACAGTGCCATTACAGGTTCAAAGCCGAAAGTTCTAGCAACATTTGCCGTCATTTGGGCTATTTCTGCAATTTCTTCTGCATTGGGATCAATGTTTATGGACGTATCTGCTAAGAACAATGGACCTCTATCCGTGATTATGATGTTTACCGTAGATACCTTTTTAACATTAGCAGCTCTTCCTATAACTTCTAAAATAGGTTTCACTACCGTCGGGTAGGCCCTAGAATATCCTGAAATCATCCCATCTGCATCACCTTCCAGCACCATCATAGCACCAAAATAATTACGCTCCTTCATTTTTATTTTAGCACTGTATAGTGTCGTGCCGCTTCGTCTTCTACTTTCCCAATATTTAGTTGCATAGCGATTAAGGCGCTCATCGAATTCTTTGTCCAACGGGTCCACAATAATCGTATCTGCATCAAATTCCAGTTCTTTTTTTAGCTCCAAAATAATATCCTTTCGCCCTAAAAGAATAGGTTCCGCAATACCCTCCTCGTACACAATTTGAGCAGCTTTTAAGACATCTAAATGATCCGCCTCGGCAAAGACAATACGTTTGATATTAGATTTTGCACGACTGTGCAACAATCGCACTACCTTATTATCGTTTCCAGAACGTTGTAACAACTCTTCTTCGTATTTACCCCAATCTTCTATAGGTGCTTTCGCGACACCACTTTCCATAGCCGCCTTCGCAACAGCTGGTGGTATTTTGGCTATTAGTCGCTGGTCAAAAGGTTTAGGAATGATATATTCCTTTCCAAAAGTCAATCGCGTTTCCCCATAGGCAATGTTCACTTGCTCAGGCACAGGCTCTTTAGTCAATTCTGCCAAAGCTTTTACCGCTGCCATTTTCATAGCTTCATTTATAGCTGTTGCACGTACATCCAAGGCACCTCTAAAAATAAAAGGAAAACCAAGTACATTATTAACCTGATTAGGATGATCCGATCTGCCCGTGGCCATAATGATATCCTTTCTTGTATCTATAGCCAAATCATATTTAATCTCAGGGTCTGGATTGGCCATGGCAAAAACGATGGGATCATCTGCCATGGACAGTAACATTTGAGGGGAAACAATATCTGCAATAGATAGTCCCACAAAAACATCGGCACCTACCATTGCTTCATCCAAAGTATCTATTTTTCTATCTGAAGCAAATTCTAATTTCTCCTTGGATAAACTTTCTCTATCGCTACGGATAACTCCTTTACTATCTAGCATTACTATGTTTTCCGGACTAGCACCAAACGCTTTATATAATCGCGTACAGGATACGGCTGCAGCACCTGCGCCACTGATTACAATTTTCACCTCCTGCATCGTTTTTCCCGTAAGTTCCAAGGCATTCAACAAGGCTGCTGCTGAAATAATTGCAGTACCGTGCTGATCATCGTGCATTACCGGAATATCCAATTCTTCCTTTAAACGTCTTTCTATCTCAAAGGCTTCGGGAGCTTTAATATCTTCTAAATTAATTCCTCCAAATGTAGGGGCAATCATTTTTACTGTTTCTACGAATTTATCTACGTCCTCCGTGTCTACTTCAATATCAATGCCATCTATATCTGCGAAAATTTTAAAAAGTAAAGCTTTCCCCTCCATAACTGGCTTAGAAGCCTCTGGACCAATATTACCTAATCCTAAAACTGCTGTTCCATTCGAAATTATGGCTACAACATTCCCTTTTGCCGTGTATTTGTATACATTTTCTACATCCTTAGCAATTTCCAAACAAGGTTCTGCAACGCCAGGAGAATATGCCAAGGCCAAATCCCTTTGGGTAGAATATGGCTTTGTGGGCACTATTTTTATTTTTCCCGGTTGAGGTTTGGCGTGATAGATTAGTGCTTCCCTTCTCTGTTTTTGTTTGCTCATAACTTGTGCTTTAAAAAAACAAATTTAGGTGTATTCTTTGGAAAAGCGTAAACTCTTTACGCTTTAAACTAAAAAACGAAAGAAGGCTTTCAAATAATTAAAAATTGATTTTTAAACCTTTTTCGGAACACTCAATCGCATGGCCAAAATAGCTGCTATAATAAAGAATACTCCTGCAAAAAGCATAGCATTAATAGCACTCCCTCCTAATAAATATTTATAAATAGGCCCAAAGGTAAGGGTTTCTATTCCCATTGGAATTACAATCATCATATTCAAAATACCCATATAAACACCTCGTCTATCTTGGGGAACTACCTTAGAAACCATGGTGTAAGGAATTCCCATCATTGCTGCCCAACCAACACCAAAAAGAACCATTGGCACTAAAACGAGAAGGGAATCATTGATATAAGGAATCGCGAACAAAGCTAGGCCAGTACCCACTAAACTCAATGCGTATATTTTCTTTCCACCATACTTTAATGTAAGTGGTACCAAGGCAAGCGCCACCAACATAGTTACTATGTTATAAGTCAGGCTCATTTGTGCCGATTGTGATGCCGCTTCGGAAATTCCATAATCCATAGTAAGCATGAACAATGGTGTGATATACTGCCAATATATAAATAGTGCATACCACTGAAAAAGATATACGGCTCCTATTTTCCACATAAATGTGGGCATTTCCTTTATGGCCTTTGAGATTTCAAGAAAAGGCATTGCAATCCGTGTTGCTATTGGCTGCGCTTTATCATGGTTAATTTCTGCTAACTCTTCCTCAGATGGTGGAATTTCTGGCGTTTTAAGTACTGACCATAAAATGGTAGCCACAGAAAGTACGCCTCCTATATAAAAGGAATAATATAACCATTGTGGAATACTCCCAGCAACTTCGATAGATTCGTCTCCCAATAAATATTGAAAAAGTACTATTGACCCGTTTGCTAATAAAATTCCAGCGCCCACGAATAAACTTTGCATTTGAAACCCAAGGCTAAGCTGTTTCTCAGGTAATTTATCCCCTACAAAGGCTCTATAAGGTTCCATTGCCATGTTATTTCCCGCATCCAATATCCATAAAAGTCCAACAGCAAACCATAGCACAGGACTTGTAGGAAAGGCAAATAAACACAAACTACCTATGATGGCCCCAATTAAAAAGTAAGGTTTGCGACGGCCCCACCTGGGAGACCAAGTTTTATCAGACATAGCACCAATTATGGGCTGTACAATTAATCCTGTTATTGGTCCTGCAATATTCAAAATTGGAAGCATCTCCTCCGTGGCACCCAAATAGATAAATATAGGGTTGATAGCTGTCTGCTGTAATCCAAAACTATATTGAATGCCTAAAAACCCAACATTCATATTAAAAATCTGCCAAAAACTTAAACTTGGTTTCTTTAATTTCATGGGTCTCACTTTTGGTTTTATTGGCTCTTTGTATGAATATGACACTAAATTGAGAAAATAAATATACATTCCTCAAGTTAACACCGCATCCAAGATAGTATTTTTAATGCACGGTTGACAAAGAGGGATATAAAAAGAAAGCTATTTACGCCACGAAAACGATAGAGTTGATAAGACGTTACTTTAAGAAATTAATATTTCGCTGTAATCCTGAAAATTTAGTCCGCTTTACTGCAGACTTTTGAAATACTTTTTTGAACACATCTTCAGTAATTTCCTCCCAATCCTTTTTAGACATGGAGAGTAACTCCGGATGCGGGTTAAACAAGGGTTCGCTATGTGATTTAGAGAATTTATTCCAAGGACAAACGTCTTGGCACACATCACATCCAAAGGCCCAATCGTCAAACTGGCCATGAAACTCGTTCGGAATCTCATTCTTCAACTCTATGGTTACATAAGAAATACACTTACTGCCATCCACAATGTAAGGCTCAACAATGGCTTCTGTTGGGCAGGCATCAATGCAAGCCGTACAGGTGCCGCAATGATCCGTTACCGGTGTGTCGTATTCTAAGTCCAGGTCAACAATAAGCTCGGCTATAAAATAAAAAGAACCCACACGCTGCGTAAGCAGGTTGCTGTGTTTCCCTATCCAACCCAATCCGCTTTTAGCGGCCCAAGCTTTATCCAAAACAGGTGCAGAATCTACAAAAGCCCTACCATGAACCTCCCCTATTTCTTCGGACATAAAGTTTTGTAACTCGCGGAGTTTAGATTTGATTACATGATGGTAATCATACCCATAAGCATATTTTGAAATCTTAAACGTATTTGGTATTTGCTTTTCCTCTGGGTAGTAATTCAGTAACAAGGATATAACAGATTTTGAACCTTCTACCAGAAGCCTCGGATCTAATCGCTTATCAAAATGATTTTCCATATAGGACATCTCCCCGTGCATATTCTTCTTTAACCATTTCTCTAGACGGGGCGCATCCTCTTCAAGAAAGTCTGCCTTAGAAATACCACAAGATAGAAATCCTAGACGTTTGGCCTCAGCCTTTATCATTTCGGATGTCTTTGATTGATTCATCTCGCCTTAAAATGAAGTTTAACAGCGACAGGTTTCAATGAGATAAGCGGATTAATTTCTATCTCCTCCACATCAGATTTTAAGGTATAGTTACGGAGGACCTCCGCAACCGTAATAATCATTTCCTGCATAGCAAAGTTATTTCCCACGCACATTCTAGGGCCAGCACCAAAGGGAAAGTAATAATCTGAAAAATCCTTTTTAGTACTGGGGTCAAACCGCTCTGGAACATAGTCTTTTGGAGCATCCCAGAAACGTTCATCCCTATGCAGCTCATAAATAGCTAATAGTAGCATGGTATTTTTTGGAATTTCATATCCGTCTATTTCATCTTTGACTATAGACTCTCGGTCTATGTAGTACGCCGGCGGATACAAACGCATGCCCTCCTCAATGCATTGTTTTACATAACCAAGGTTTCTAAAATCTTTCATTTCAAGGTTCTTTTCCCAATCTATTTTAGAAATCTCCTGATAGGCTTTTTCTTGTACCTTTGGATGTTTGGCTAGCAAATACAAGGTAAATCCTAAGGCATTTGCCGTAGTTTCATGACCTGCTGCGAATAGAATTAGCACTTCATCTATAAGCTGTTCTTCGGACATGGAACTCCCATCTTCATATTGCGCCTTTAACAGCATATCCAACAAATCGTACTTATCCGAAGGTTCATTGATTCTTTCTGTAATAATTTGACTTAGAATAGCTCGTGCCTTTTTGGACAGCTTCAAATGGTGACTAATTTTACCTGACAGTTTATACCACCAATTCAGATATGGCTGACGCATTTCTTTAATGAGCATTCGCTGGTTCGACTCTGTAACCTCCTTTAAATCGGCCATTTGCTTTTGAATGTCATTTCGACTGAACAAGGAAGTAGCCACCACCTGAAAAGCCAAATCACCCAGTAGAGGATACACATCCTGTAGTTCATTAGGTTGAATTCGTGATAACTCATTCCTTATGGCCTGGTGCATAATCTGCAAAAGCCCTTGCAGTTTCTTTTTATGAAATGCGGGCTGCACCATACGGCGATGCGTGCGCCAATGTTCTCCGTTAGAGGTCAATAATCCCTTACCAATATACTTGGCAAGGTCTACCGTTTGCAAAGATGATTTTTGATACTTTTTTTGCTCTGTTTGAAGCACTTGTTTTATAAACTGAGCATGCCTAGTGAATACGATTCGTTTTCTAAAACCAACTTCAACCTCAAAAATATCACCTAGCCTATTAAAATTATCATGATGAAATGGCAAAGGATTTTTAAGAATCATCTTTCTATTCTTAAAAACATGAGTGCGGGCAACTAGGGGTAGTTTTTTCATTAAAAAAGACCACCTTGAATATTATTCTTGACTCTACCCAAGTGCTTATAGGCTAATTCTGTTACTTCCCGGCCACGGGGTGTTCTCATAATAAACCCCTGTTGTATCAAAAAAGGCTCGTATACTTCCTCTATGGTTTCGGCACTTTCGGAAACAGCAGTAGCTATAGTTGTAATACCCACAGGGCCTCCTTTAAACTTATCTATAAGGGTAGTTAAAATCTTATTATCCATTTCATCCAATCCATGCGCATCTACGTTCAATGCCTTCAAACTAAATTTAGATATTTCCATATCTATACTTCCGTTGCCTTTTATTTGGGCAAAATCACGAACCCTGCGTAACAAGGCATTACAAATTCTTGGTGTTCCTCTACTTCGTCCTGCAATCTCAATCGCTGCATCTTGGGTAATGGGAACCTTTAGTATTTCTGCACTACGCTCCACAATCGTAGATAACAATTCCGTAGAATAGTATTGTAACCGACTTTGAATACCAAAACGAGCCCGCATAGGAGCCGTTAGCAATCCAGAACGCGTGGTAGCACCAATAAGCGTAAACGGACTCAAATTGATTTGTACCGATCTTGCATTAGGACCGCTTTCAATCATAATATCAATTCTGTAATCTTCCATCGCAGAATACAAATACTCCTCTACAATAGGACTTAGTCTATGTATTTCATCAATGAATAGTACATCACGCTCATCTAAATTGGTAAGTAGCCCAGCCAAATCCCCAGGCTTATCCAAAACAGGACCAGAAGTGATTTTAATACCTACGCCTAATTCGTTGGCTAAAATATTTGCTAATGTAGTCTTACCAAGTCCTGGAGGGCCGTGAAAAAGTGTGTGATCCAAAGCCTCTCCTCTCTGATTTGCAGCCTCTACAAAAACCTTTAGGTTTTCTAACACCTGTTCCTGACCTGTAAAATCATCAAAATTTACAGGCCTCAGGGCCTTTTCAATGTCCAATTCCGCATCGGAAAAACCCTCAGAAGAGGGATCTAAATACTCGTTCATATGTTAACAAAGATACGTAAACCGACATAAAGTATTTTCAAGTCGCCCCTCCTTTATTTCGAATAATTTAATATAGAAATTCGTAATTTCAGGGCATGAAAAAGAATCTATACACCTCAGGAATCCTTCAGTACATTCCTTTTTTTTATGTTATCTGGTCAGATGACCTAGTTTCAGCCTCAGAAATTAATGTGGTTGAAAAGGCCATAAGTAAAGACATCAGTTTAAAGACAGATGAGAAAGCCACCTTACTTTCTTGGTTGCAGGTATCAAAACCACCAAAAGATGAAACATTTAAACTATGGAAACAAACGATTTCCAGTTCTCAGGTTCAATTAATCGAAAGCGAGACCTATCCTCTGGCAACATTCAGTCAAAAAGTGGTAAGCCACTATTACAACGCATTCGCCTTTAACGATAGTTTAAAGGACATAGAAATTAATCTGGGCATACAACCCAACCACTATAACCACCTTTTTGATGTAGCAGTACAACATGAGGTTTCGTCAGACTTTTACAAGGCATCCGAAATTGATATTATTCTAAAAGGGAGAAACGCAATAGTGGTTGACAATTTCAGGGCAGCCTTAAATCATCCTATCTTTAAATGGGACGTGCATAGAAATAAAGAAGAATTCAGGACTAAGGTTTTGGAACAAGTGGTTCATTTGGCGGAGAAAGGGTATGGTGCTATGGCATATCCGGAAGCTTACGGAGGAACCGGCGATATGGAGGGTTACGCCACCATTTTTGAGAATATGATGTATATCAATGGAAGTCTTACCATTAAATTCGGAGTACAATTTGGCCTTTTTGGCGGAAGCATTCAGAAACTAGGTACAAAAAAGCATCATGACACCTATCTAGGGCAGACAGGAAAAGCAGAACTACTCGGCTGTTTTGCAATGACAGAAACAGGGCATGGCTCCAATGTAAGAGGTATTAAGACTACCGCTACTTATGACCAACGTACGGACAGTCTAATTATACACACGCCCGGGAAAACTGACAATAAAGAGTACATAGGAAATGCCCTGCATGCTACAATGGCATCGGTTTTTGCTCAATTGATTGTAAATGGAGAAAATGAAGGGGTACATGCCATACTAGTTCCTTTACGGGATACCAGTCATAATACCTTACCTGGTATTACTATAGAAGACAATGGATATAAATTGGGATTAAACGGTGTTGATAATGGAAAAATTTGGTTTCATCAAGTACAGGTTCCTAGGGAAAATCTCCTCAATAAATACGGTGATATCACACCTGACGGCACATATGAATCTGACATCAAAACCCCAAATAAACGATTTTTTACGATGTTAGGAACGCTTGTTGGCGGTCGTATTTGTGTCGCAAGAGCTGGTCTTGGCGGAGCCAAAATGGCGCTGGCAGTAGCTATAAAACATGCATTAAAAAGAAGACAATTCAATGATAGTATAAAGATACAAGAGGATTTGCTAATGGATTATCCTACGCATCAACTACGACTTACACCTTTGGTTGCGAGCGCCTATGTATATCATGTTACGCTGGATAAAATGATGGAAGTCTACTGTGATGACTCCCAACCGGACAAGCGCAAGGTAGAAACCCAAGTAGCGGGATTAAAATCCATAATTACTTGGTACGCCAACAGCACCATTCAGGAGTGTAGGGAAGCTTGTGGTGGCAAAGGATATTTATTGGAAAACAGAATTGCCGACCTAAAAGGCGACGTGGATATTTTTACCACATTCGAAGGAGATAATAATGTATTGCTGCAATTGGCCGCCAAAGGAGTATTATCAGATTTTAAGGCAGAATTTAACAGTGCTGGTTTTACTACGGTATTAAAACTATTAAGTCAGCAGCTAAGTGATAAACTAGCAACAGTAAACCCGCTGTACTCTACTAAAATAGACAAGGACCATTTATACAATCCAAAATTTCACAAACACGCCTTTAATCATAGAACTAGAAGACTTACGTATACCTTGGCGATGCGGATAAGGGGGTATATTAAAAAAGGAGTGCCTTCTTACCAAGCGTTCTTAAAAGTTCAAACCCATTTACTCGCCTTAGGAAAAGCGTACAGCATTGAGTTGGCCTATAAAACCTACGATACCTTTGCAGATAACATAGCCGACGAAAAGAATCGGGAATTGTTTCAAAAAATCGGAAGCTTATATGCCCTATCCGAAATTCAGAAGGACGCCTCCTGGTATATGGAACAAGGGTACATTGGCAGCACGAAATCAAAAGCGATACGACGCCGTACTGAACGACTATGCACAGAACTAAGACCCCATTTAAATAGTTTGGTAGATGGGTTTGGTATTCCCAAGCACTGCATGTCCGCACCTATAGCTCAATAAATAGGTTATTACGAAGACGATTTAAGACCTAAGAACCTATCTCAATTTGCTTCCTCGTTGTTTTCTTTGTGCAACTGCGAAGTATCCAGAAACTCTAGTATGGTAATCTTTGGATTACCATACAAACTGGTCTTAGATGTGCCTTTGGATGATAATTTAAATTCATCCATAACGTAGACCTTGGCATCTGGAGAATCTTCAGATTCAAGAAGCATGGTGACAGCTTTAAATTCTTCCGCTTTAAGCGTACTATTACCATACAACTTAGCTGTAAAGACCGCTGTATTACCCTCCATCTTTACCGAAGCATTCTTGTACATTAATAAGGTGTTCTTTTGCCCCGTAGCATACACCTTTGCATCGATCCTATCCTTAAAAGTAAGGTTTAGAGAATCACTAGCGACATTAAAATCTCCAGAACTATTTTCCTCCATTTGTATATTAATCACATCGGCTGAGGCATTCAATATAAGTCTTGACGCACCTGAAGCCTTCACATCTAAATACTCAGAGGTAATTACGTCCTTCATGGTGATGAGACCGTTACTCAAGGTCAACGCTTCGAGCTCCGTATAAAACACGGTAATGTTTAATTTTTTTTTGGAAGTAATATTATAAAACGAGGAAATATATAAGGTACCATCCGACACGCTAAACTTTAAAACATCCATCAAGTTATCATCAGCTTCTATGGTAACACTCTCCTGAGACCCTTTTTGAATAAGGACATCTATATCGTCTTCTAGTTGTATTTCTGTAAAACGTGGCAGATTCTCGGTAGACTCTGTTACATTCCTATTGCCCTTTATCTTAGGTTTTCTTTGCGCAAAACCTTGAACACCGAGACAAAATAAAAGGACTAGAATAATATTTTTTTTCATATCAACAGTATTAGCTAATTTGGAACATTAACGCCATAAAGGTATTATAAATAATACAATTTGCACCGGATTAAGATAATAGCAAAAAAAATGCCCAACTTAGAAAGTTGGGCATTTAAAATTAGCTGTACCTATATTAATGGTTTAATTCTTCTTCGTCTTGTTGCAAGGGTACGTGTTGAGGCACAAAATCTTGACCTGGAATAATATATTCCCCATCAGCATCTACCTTACTATAATCGTAAGCCCATCGGTGAACTTCTGGAATAGCACCTGGCCAGTTTCCATGAATATGCTCCTGAGGCGTAGTCCATTCTAAGGTGTTAGAACTCCAAGGATTCTGAGGTCCTTTTTTACCATAAAACATACTGTAAACGAAGTTTGCAAGGAACACCAACTGTGCAGCTCCAGCAATCAGGGCGAAAACAGTCATTAATACTTGTACATCTGCTAACTCATCGAACATTGGGAAGGCAGTATTCTCATAATATCTTCTTGGAACACCAGCCATTCCTACAAAATGCATTGGGAAAAATACACCATAGGCACAAATAGCGGTTATCCAAAAATGCACATATCCAAGATTTTTATTCAACATTCTACCTTCGAACATTTTAGGAAACCAATGATACACCCCCGCAAATAAACCGTACAATGCTGATATACCCATTACCAAGTGAAAGTGGGCTACTACAAAGTAGGTGTCATGAACATTTATATCCAACGTGCTGTCCCCTAAAATAATACCAGTAAGACCCCCTGTAATAAAGGTAGATACCAATCCTATTGAAAACAACATCGCAGGATTGAGCTGAAGGTTGCCCTTCCAGAGTGTAGTGATATAATTAAATGCTTTTACAGCCGATGGAATCGCAATCAACAATGTAGTAAAAGTAAATACCGATCCCAAGAACGGGTTCATACCTGAAATAAACATATGATGACCCCAAACAATTGTAGATAGGAAGGCGATAGCCAAAATAGATGCCACCATGGCTCGGTAACCAAAAATAGGTTTCCTTGCGTTTGTCGACATCACTTCGGATGTTATACCTAAGGCCGGTAATAATACAATATAAACCTCAGGGTGTCCTAAGAACCAGAATAAGTGCTCATACAAAACAGGAGAACCACCTTGATAGTGCAACACCTCTCCTTGAATAAATATATCTGAAAGGAAAAAGGAGGTTCCAAAGCTTCTATCCATAATCAACATTAATGCTGCTGAAAGTAAAACCGGGAAAGAAACAACACCAATAATAGCAGTTACAAAAAATGCCCAAATAGTCAAAGGCAATCTTGTCATGGACATGCCTTTTGTTCTAAGGTTTATTACCGTTACAATGTAGTTCAAAGAACCCAACAACGAAGAAGCAATAAATATAGCCATCGAAGACAACCATAGGGTCATACCCAACCCTGATCCAGGCTGAGCCATAGGTAGTGCACTTAATGGTGGATATATCGTCCAACCAGCAGCGGCTGGTCCCGCTTCAACAAACAACGAGATCACCATAATCACACTAGCAACAAAAAATAACCAAAAGGAAACCATGTTAAGGAAACCTGAAGCCATATCACGCGCACCTATTTGAAGTGGAATTAACAAATTACTAAACGTACCACTCAATCCTGCAGTTAAAACAAAGAACACCATTATAGTTCCGTGCATTGTAACCAATGCTAAATACACATCAGCATCCATTATTCCGTCAGGGGCCCATTTACCCAGAAAAGTATCAAAAACTAAGAATGCCTCTCCAGGCCAAGCTAATTGCATTCTCATTAACAAGGACATTGCTATCCCTATAAAACCCATAACCAAAACACCTAAAATTAGGTATTGTTTGGCAATCATTTTATGGTCTTGACTAAATATATACTTTGTTACAAAGGTTTCTTTGTGATGGTGGTGTTCATGCTCATCGTGAGCATGATCATCTACATGTGCTGTTAATGATGACATAATCTTTTTCTTTTTAATTCTCTTTTCTAGCTTCTTTTTTTCTTTTTCTTACTTATTCCGTCATAGAAACGCCATCAACCGCACTGAGTACTGGTTGCGCATCGTCCTTAAAAACGGTTTCAGCAAAAGTAGTTTGCTCAGAAATCCACTTATTATATTCCCCTTCAGTTTCTACTATTATTTTCATCTGCATATTATAATGAGATCTTCCGCAGATTTTATTACATAGCAATATATAATCAAATTCCCATGGATCCAATACTTCGCCACCACTTGCAGACTTTTCAGCTCTTATAATATTTGTTCTTTTTACCTTGTCCACAACATCAGGATCTTGGCGCATCTCTTCAGTAGTATAAATAGGTGTAAAAGAAAACTCCGTAGTCATCCCTGGAACACAATTCATTTGCGCCCTAAAGTGCGGCATGTAAGCAGAATGTAAGACATCTTGAGATCGCATCTTAAAGTTTACCTTTCTACCTACAGGTAGGTGTAACTCTTTTACGATTACATCGTCGAAGGCATAAGAATCCGCCTCATCCAGACCCATTACATTGGCACGGTCAATATCAATCAATCTTACGTTAGCGCCTCCCAATACATTGTCTTCACCTCCATATCTGGCGGTCCAACCAAATTGTTGCGCATATAACTCAACAATCAACGGGTCGTCCTCATCATTAATATCCATAATATTCGTCCATGTATATAAACCCCAAAGGATTAAACCTGCCAACACAATTACCGGAATAATCGTCCAGATAAATTCCAACCTATCGTTATCCGCATAGAACAAGGCTTTTTTACCTTTCTCTCCTTTGTACTTATACCCAAAATAGTGCAACAATGCCTGCGTAATGGTTTGTACAACAAAGATGATAATCATGGATATCAACATCAGATTATCCACTTCAGCACCATGTTCAGAACCGGCTGTTGGTAATAAAAACTTTGCGTACTTCGCAAAACTAAAAATTGTGATACCATAGATAAACACGAGAAAAGCAAACAGCATATAGCCATTATACTTGTTGTCCTTATCTGTGGCAATTTGATTGTTAACTGTTTTAAGCTGGGACAGCTCAAAAATCTTGGTCATTTGCCAAACAGCAATTGCCACGAGTACTAAAACAACTAAAATTAATAATGTAGTCATTGTATGATTTAATATTATACTTTAAACTTACTAATAATGAAAGTGCTTACTTTCTTCTATAAACGGATTTCTTTTAGGCTGTAATGGCGCCATAGTTAGCGCCCTAAAGACCCAAAAGATAAAAAACCCTGCGAAAAACAATACCGAGCTGATTTCGGAAAGACCAATATACCACTGATCACCTACTGTTGCCGGCATAATTGCTACAAATATATCCAAATAGTGTCCTGCAAGTATAACAATACCTGCCATCACTACAAACCAATTTACACGTTTGAAATCACTGTTCATGAGTAATAACAATGGGAATAAAAAATTCATAGCCACCATTCCGAAAAACGGTAATTTATAATCTGCTATCCTTGTCACGTAATATGTTACCTCTTCTGGTATATTCGAGTACCAAATAAGCATATATTGAGAGAACCATAAATAGGTCCAGAAGATACTAATACCGAACATGAATTTTGCTAAATCATGTATGTGGCTATCGTTTACATCTTGAAGATATCCTTTGGATTTTAAGTATACCGTAACCATTGCAATGACAGTAATGCCAGAAACGAACATACTAGCAAAAATATACCAACCAAATAGTGTACTAAACCAGTGAGGATCAACACTCATAATCCAATCCCAAGACATGATGGATTCCGTTATCAAGTAGAACACCAAGAAACCTGCTGAAATCCTAAAGTTCATTTTAAAATTAGAATCATCGTTAGCTTCATCTTGTCGTAATGACAACTTTCTGGAATACTCTCGGTATGCTATCCAACCAGTTAAGAAAAAAGCTGCTCTAATTAAAAAGAACGTTGGGTTTAAATAGCCAGATTTAGCCTGGATAATCGCATCGTGTGCAACCACATCGACATCCATCCAAACAAATAAATGATTCATGTGCAAAGTCGAAAGCAACAAGATTACAAATACCACAATTCCTCCTGGTACTAAATATGCGGTAATACCTTCCATAACTCTAAACAATAGTGGAGACCAACCAGCCTGTGCGGCTCGTTGAATAGCATAAAAAGCTAGCACCCCTAACGAAATCATCATAAAAAAGAAAGCAGCAACATATAACGCTGCCCAAGGTTTGTTTTGAAGCTGATGAAGCAAGTGTTCGTCATGCGATGCATCATGTGTTCCTGCAGCGTGTGCTGCATCCTCAGCATGACCTTCATCATCATGAGAAGCTACCATTGCCTTTGCCTCTTCTACGGTAGAAGGAGCCATTACAAATCCACCAACAATTCCTAAAAGGCCTACGGCCATTAGAATTATGGAACCAATTTTTAGTCTGTTTGAAAACGTGTACATAGTATTTCTTAGCTATTATTTGGTTAAATCTTGTTTTAGCTTCATCACGTACTCAGAAACCTGCCACATCTCCGTTGTATTCATCTGCGATGCATAAGAGCCCATAGAATTTAGACCATACTGAAGGGTATGATATGTTGATCCTACGTTGATATTACGTGCAGCATCAGCATAGCTGGGAACTCCTAATATTTTTTCTCTTTTAACTAGTGTACCCTGACCTTTTCCTTTAGGTCCGTGACAAATTGCACAATAAACATCATACATTTCTTTGCCTTTTTCCAAATTACCTACTACGTTCACAGAATCCAAAGGGCTTAGATTCAGTCTAGACAACTCCTTGCCTTCCATTGAATTTTCAATTCCGTAAGGCAACCAACCCCTATTTATGGTATTGGCCGGCGGCAACATAGCTTGTGAACCATTAGGTAAAAAATCTACCTGTTGATACGTTTCATATCCTACAGGCTCATACATATTAGGCATGTATTGATAATTGCGCTGACTATTATTTTGACACGCCGCAAACGCGAACATCAAAAATGCTAAAATTCCTATTTTCTTAAAACTGTTCATATTTAATGACTGTTTTTTTCTAATATATTTATTTCTACAGCTCCAGTATTAGCCAATAAATCTTTAAGATGCTGCTCGTTATCATGAATTTCTATCTCCATTAAAAAATGGTCGTCGGTAGTTCTCACATCTGGATTCTCCGCTTTTTTAAATGGCCATAACCTACTTCTTAAATAAAAAGTAATTACCATTAAATGCGCTGCAAAGAATATGGTAAGTTCAAACATAATTGGAACAAAAGCTGGCATATTTTCTATATAACTAAAACTAGGCTTACCTCCGATGTCCTGTGGCCAATCTTCTATCATGATATAATTCATCATCACGGTAGCCACTGCAAGACCAACACATCCGTATAGAAAGGAAGTTATCGCAAGTCGTGTTGGTGCCAATCCCATAGCTTTGTCTAAGCCATGTACTGGAAAAGGACAATAGACCTCTTCTATATGAAGTTTAGCTGCTTTCACCTTTTTAACGGCAAGCATCAATACATCATCATCGTCGTAATAAGCATGTATAACTTTAGATGCCATAATTATTTCTTATTATTTAATAATAGTGTTGCCTGACCTGCCCAATCATCACGCTGCGCCCTACCTGGGAACGAACCAGTAATAGAATCCAATAAATTGTATTCCTTCTCTGTCATCTTAGCTACTTGGGCGAACGTGAATATTCCTATTTGATTCAATGTTCCTTCCATCTGTGGCCCTATACCCTTAACTTTTTTAAGATCATCAGCAGTATCCTTTGCAGCATCGAATGTTCCAATACTACTCAACAATTCCGAAACACCTAAGCTATCAGAATTTTCCGGCGGAACCTCCTCCGTAATTAGATCCTCAACAATGCCCTGGTTTACTGCCGTATCAGGAGCAATTTGATATAAAGGCTGTCCTGCATCCCTTAGCGCTTTATACTTTCCTCCGGAAGCTTTCAATATAGACTTCACCTCTGCCTGAGCAATCACAGGGAAGGTTCTGGCATACAACAAGAATAATACAAAGAAAAACCCAATCGTTCCTATGAAAATACCAATATCTACGAATGTTGGTGAAAACATAGTCCACGAAGACGGCAAATAATCCCTATGCAACGAAGTTACAATGATTACAAAACGCTCAAACCACATTCCTATGTTCACCACAATGGAGATAAAGAAGGAAAACATAATACTCGTACGTAATTTTTTGAACCACATAAACTGTGGTGAAAAAACATTACAAGTCATCATGGACCAATAGGCCCACCAGTAAGGACCAGTGGCTCTATTCAAGAACGCATACTGTTCGTATTCCACTCCTGAGTACCACGCCATAAACAATTCCGTAATATAGGCACACCCTACTATAGAACCAGTAAGCATGATTACGATATTCATCAATTCTATATGCTGCACAGTAATGTATGCTTCCAAATGACATACCTTTCTCATGATTATCAACAAGGTGTTAACCATAGCAAACCCAGAGAAAATAGCTCCTGCCACAAAGTAAGGAGGAAAGATGGTTGTATGCCATCCGGGGATTACCGAAGTAGCAAAGTCAAAAGATACAATGGTATGTACAGAAAGTACCAAGGGTGTTGCTAAACCTGCCAATACCAATGACACCTCTTCAAAACGTTGCCAATCTTTAGCTCTACCACTCCAACCAAAACTCAATAAACCGTAAATTTTCTTTTGGAAAGGCAATACTGCCCTATCACGAATCATTGCAAAATCAGGTAACAAACCTGTCCACCAAAACACCAAGGAAACAGATAGATATGTTGATATAGCGAATACATCCCAAAGTAAAGGTGAGTTAAAATTCACCCACAAAGAACCAAATTGGTTAGGAATAGGCAATACCCAATATGCCAACCATGGTCTACCCATGTGGATAATTGGAAATAAGCCCGCTTGGATAACAGAGAATATGGTCATTGCTTCGGCCGAACGGTTAATGGCCATTCTCCACTTCTGACGGAATAACAACAGAACCGCAGAAATTAGTGTACCAGCATGGCCAATACCTACCCACCATACAAAGTTGGTAATATCCCAAGCCCAGTTAACTGTTTTGTTCAATCCCCAAGTACCGATACCTGTGGAAATCGTGTAAATAATACATCCTACTCCCCATAAAAATGCGACCAGAGCAATGGAGAAAACTATCCACCAATGCTTGTTCGCTCTTCCCTCGACAGGTGCAGCAATATCCACGGTTACATCGTGGTAGCCTTTGTTACCGAGTACTAGTGGTTTTCGTATAGGAGCTTCGTAATGCGACGCCATAGACTTTTGTTATAATTACTTTCTAGTATTATTATGCTTCGTTGGTATTTCTAACT
>JBLICT010000024.1:0-23730 GCA_047632415.1 Maribacter sp. | reverse complement strand
AATCTGAAAACTAGGAATATCCAAGTATCCATCTATATTGATACGATAATCGAACTTATCCGGGAAACGAGAATGTTCTAGTTTTATATACAATTCTAACAAATTCAACTCTTTGGAAAGTGGGATAAAGTCCTCCTCGGAATTTTCCAACACGGACCGCATTAACGTTGAAAAATCACTTAAATACCTATTGGCACTACGTTCATCACTTTTTGCAATAAAATTGTTTACTGAATTTAAAGCGTTAAAAATAAAATGAGGATTCATCTGCGAGCGAAGGGACTTTAATGCTAAAAGATTATTTGCCAGTTTTTGTTGCTGATTGCTCCTGTAAAAAAAGAAGGCCGCTAACGCCATGAGTACAAGACCAAAAATCAAGGAATAGATAACCCATCGTTGATTTTTATAACTTTCTTCAGAAAGTTCTTTTTGCATTAAGGCCAGATCGTATTTGCTTTGGGACAATTCCCGCTCCTGCTCCAAACCAGAAATCCTACTTTGCGTAGATGCAATTTCTCTATTAAAACGCGCAGCGCTGGAAATCTCCTGTTCTTTTCGTATATATAATGTATCTACCAATGCCACATAATCTTGATAGGTATCCAGAGCTAAGTTAAAATCTCCTTTAAATTCATAGACTTCGGATAACTTACGTGTTGCGTCTTTCTGCACTAATAAATCATCTTCTGAGTCGGCTTCAATAATACTTTTCTCCAGAAATGGAATGGCCTCGTTATACTTATTCTGAGAAATGTAGGCATTGGCAATTTTATAATTGATGCGTTGGGTCGTAATTGTGTCACCTAATCCGGCTCTGGAACTCCCCTTTTTTGGAGCGTTTAGCTTTTCAAGGGTCGCCAAACTGTTTTTACGTATGGCGATTTCTTCTGTAAACTGACTTTTTTTATTATAAAAATCAGCTACCTTCTCCTCTTCTTGCAAAGCACGTTTAGGCGCTAGTTTATTCGCAAGTTGCAAGGAATTACCATAATAGGTTTCTGCCTCTACGAGTTGGTTCCCTTGTGCGTAGGCATCAGCTATTTTAGAGGTGAGATCAGTCATTTTTGGTGTAATCTGATTTTTGGTGGCCACCGTTAATCCTTCATTATAAAAGGAAACTGCGGTTGAAATATCATTTAGCCCCTTTTTAGCATCTCCCAAGAGTTCATACATCGTAACGCGTTGATAGGGCAACATATTCTTGATTTCCCTAAGCGGATTCATTACTTTTTCAACGGCTTCAAATTGCTTTGTAATTCCATACGTTTTTGCCAACAATAAAGAGGTTCCTATTGTTTTGTTCTCGGCTAAAGCATCCTCAAAATTATCTACTGCCAAATCATATTGCTTATGAAAAAGATATATCTCCCCTAAGGTGGTCAATGACCTTGCCAGTTCCTTCTTATTACCAAGAGTTCCTAATTGCGCTATTGATTGGGCCACAAAATCGATACTCCTAGCGATATCCGTTTTTTTATAGGTAGTTGCGGAATCCAAATAGGCTTGATGCTGAGAAGCTGTTGACCGAGATATAGAAAAGTTAGACTCTTTTTTCTTCTTTGGGATATAGTCTTCTACCTGAATCAAAATATCATCTTTGCTCTTAATACGAAGCCGTACTGTTTCAAAACCAAGGTCTTCGATTGTTAGCAATTCCCCTATGGATGTATTCACTTCAAAATTCCCTAAGCCATCCGTAAACGTTTGTATTCCCGAAGATGTTGTTACCATAACCCCAGAAATAGGCGCTAGATTAGCCTTCATTTGAACCGTCCCCTTGATTTTCAATTGCGTAACGCCAGAACGATTTTGCGAAAGGCCCATGAAGCTTCCTAGAAAGAAGCATATCGTTATGTAGCAGACAAATTTTTTCATATTGATAAAATAACTAACCAATGGAAATAGCTTTAGTTTGGAACACTGGGTCTTAAGGTCACTTATGAAAAGCTCAGTATAGGTTTAAACGAGCAATAATTACTGTAAACATAGCGGATTTACACGGTACAAAAAAATACAGAAAATCAAGTTTTAGGTCATAAAACTAAAAATAAACACGGTTACAAACTTATCCAGGCACTTCACTCATTTAAAGGGGGCGTTCGCTCAATTCCGTTAGTACAAGAAATAGTTTGCCGCTAGCTTTACCCTTGTAATCTTAAAGCAAATAAACATGAAACAGTACAGAAAAATAATTACTACTTGTCTGCTTAGCCTATCCCTGACCTTAGGCTACAGTTGTGAGCTAAAACCAAAAGAAGTTAACGAACCTATTATAGCGCAAGCGGTAGCGCCAACGATCACAATCACCAAAAATAATATCGTTAAGATAGCGTTGCTGCTGGACACCAGTAATAGCATGGACGGACTAATTAACCAAGCAAAGTCACAACTTTGGGATATCGTGAACGAGTTTACCCATGCAAAATGTGGAAACAATAACAGACCGCAACTCCAAATTGCTATTTATCAATATGGAAACGACGCACTACCTTCCCGAGAAGGATATATTCAGCAGGTCCTCAACTTTAGTAGTGATCTAGATGAAATATCCGAAAAATTATTTTCATTACGCACCAATGGAGGAGAGGAATATTGTGGAGAAGTCATACAAACTTCCTTAAAACAATTGGAATGGGGCAAAAATGCAGATAATCTAAAAATGATTTTTATTGCTGGTAACGAACCCTTTACCCAAGGAAAACT
Organism: Maribacter sp.; assembly: GCA_047632415.1. Lineage (GTDB taxonomy): Bacteria > Bacteroidota > Bacteroidia > Flavobacteriales > Flavobacteriaceae > Maribacter. The sequence continues at coordinate 21,027 of JBLICT010000024.1, read as the reverse complement.
AAACTACCGAGATGCCGTCACCAATGCCAAAGAAAAAGACATTGTTGTAAACACCATTTTTTGTGGCAACTATGAGCAAGGCATTAACACAGATTGGAAAAACGGAGCGGTGCTTACCGGAGGAGAATACATGGCCATAGACCACAACAGAACGATGGTTCATATAAATACCCCATTTGACGATATCATTATCAAACTGAATACAAAACTGAACGGAACCTATATTTCCTATGGCGCACTCGGAACTTCTAAAATGGAAATGCAGTCGCTACAAGATAATAACGCTATGGAACTAGAGGAAGCAGTTGCTGTAAAGAGAGCGGTTAGCAAAAGTTCTAGATTGTATAATAATAAAAAATGGGATTTGGTAGATGCTTATGATGACAAAGATTTTGACGTTACTGAGCTTAAGAAAGACCAACTACCCGAAGTGCTTCAAGATAAATCCAAGAAGGAAATAACAAACTACATTGAATCCAAAAAGTTAGAAAGGGAAGAAATACAGAAAGAAATACAGTCCTTAAATGTAAAAAGAGAAGCTTACATCCTCAAAAACAAAAAAGGAGATGCTAGCGGTGAACTTGAAAACGCGATGCTTAGAGCGATTAAAAAACAGGCTAAAGTAAAAAATTACAGCTGGGAGTAACCAGACCAAAATAGCTAAAAAGCCTTTTTCCATAAGGAAAAAGGCTTTTTTATTGTGCCGCAGGACAATAACAATCATACCTACGCTCTTTTTGACCAAAATCATAACCTAAAGTGATTTGGTGGAAACCGCCATTAGAAAAACGGATATCACCCATTTGGTACGAATAATTATACGACACCAAAAAGTTTTTGATATTGGCACCTACGATAGGGGTAATCAATTGCAGGCGCTGCTCCCCAAAATCAGTTGCGGTTTGAAACTGGGCACCATCAAAACTTCTTCTATAAGACAGTCCACCCCAGATTCTTCCAAAATCAACATCCTTGTAGATTTTTGCATTTATATCTACTGTTTTTTCTTTTGTAAAATCGGTTAATTGAAAAAGTATGGAAGGTTCCACTTGCCATTCGTTACGACCAAAAATATACCCTGCAGAAACCAAATACCTTCTAATATTATCTATAACCAATTGATTAGGATCGTCCGCTCTATCTCTATAATACACATTCCTTTTACTCCCTAGCGCATTAATTATGGCAACATGAGAATAAAATTCTTGGAAATTATAGGACAAGCCTAAATCTACATTATAATAAGAAGCACTTAATTTTATTCCTGCTATAGACGGATCAGGTATTACAGATCTGAATTCGGATTCGTCCAAACTACTTTGTAAAATGGTGCCGCTTAATCCAAAAGATAATTGATTTAAAACCCTAACATCATCTCCACCTCCCATTCGTAAGTGGTGTGCATAGGTAAGTTTCATTCCTGTCTGAGAGTGGTAGCCATTCGCATCGTTAAATACTATAGCACCAATACCACTAGGACCATCTCCTAACCTAAAATGTGCATTTATAGTTTGTAAACTAGGTGCATCATCTACATCGAACCACTGCTTTCTTACCGTGGCACGTATTTTACCACCTTGACTTATCCCTGCCATGGAAGGGAATACCAAATAATAATTATCCGACAGATAATCAAAATATACTGGGATTCCTTCTTGAGCCATAGACTTGAGTCCAAAAACTAAAGAAGAAACTATTATTATGAATTTATATCTCATCTTGGAAAATAAGGCTTTGATTCGAAATGAGCTGAACATAATGTATAACGACATAACCATAACAATATTATATAGGCCTAAACTTAGATTTCCTTTGTATTTTTACACAAAATTAAATTCACATAAAACGAGTCGTGCTATTTAAGGAAACACTCCAAAAAAAGCTTCCAGACAAATGATATCTGAATAAAAAAAAGCAACAGATGAAAGAGTATTCTATAACCGTATCGGGAACCAAGAATCCCACCATAATTAAATTTGAGGCCAATCACATTTTAGCGCAACGAAAAAATTATGAATTTAAGAATATTGATGACGCAAAGAACTCGCCTTTGGCGCAACAATTATTTCATTTACCCTTTGTGAAAACTGTTTATATTTCAGGTAATTTCATTGGCTTGGAGCGCTACGATATTGTGCAATGGGAAGATGTAAAAGATGAAGTTGCCCAACAATTGGTAGAGTATTTGAATGCGGGTGAGCCTGTAGTAATCGAAGAAGATAATGGCAAACCAATACCTGTTACCGTATATGCAGAAGTAACACCTAACCCATCTACCATGAAATTCGTGGCCAGCAAGAAAATTGTTGCCGCAGCTTTTGAATTTAAAAACATAGACGAAGCAAGGGTCTCTGCGCTGGCGATGGACTTATTCCAATTTCCGTTCGTGAAACAGGTCTTTTTAGATGATAATTATGTGTCCGTTTCCAAGTATGAAGTAGCAGAATGGGAAGATATTACTATTGAAGTAAGAGAGCTGATTCGAAACTTTATAGCAGACGGGAAGGAAATAGTTTCTGATCAGGCTAAAGCTGTAAATGCAGTTGAACCTCAAAGCGCTAAAGCCGAAGAAAAGCCCTTAGATTTGGACGATACCTCCTTAGAAATTATTGATATTCTAGAAGAGTACGTTAAACCTGCCGTTGCTAGTGATGGTGGCAATATACTTTTTAAGTCCTATGAGGCCGATACCAAAAGGGTCAATGTAGTTTTACAGGGAGCTTGTAGTGGTTGCCCTTCCTCCACTTTCACCTTGAAAAATGGTATTGAGACCATGCTCAAAAATATGATGGGCGACAAAGTGAATGAAGTAGTTGCCATAAACGGATAATTGCGTGCAAAGCTTAGATTTGAAGCTATTTTTTTGTATTTTGTATGAAACACTAAATAACATTAATTATGGCAGTTTTAAAAGTAATAGAAGTTTTAGCTAATTCCAACAAGAGCTGGGAAGAAGCAACTAAAAATGCAGTAGAGCATGCATCAAAATCGGTTAAAAACATACGTTCTGTTTATCTGAACGAACAAAGCGCTACGGTTGAAGATGGCAAAATGGTGGATTACCGTGTTAACGTAAAGATTACGTTTGAAGTAAAGTAAGTAAGACTAACATAAAATGTAATAGCGCCTTTTTGGCGCTATTTTTTTTAGTAAAAAACAACTGTTGTAATACCGATTCTTTATGCCTAAAAAATTTACAAATTCACTTATTAAGGAAATAAGTCCCTATTTATTACAGCATGCTCACAACCCTGTAAATTGGAATCCTTGGCATCAAGAGATTTTAGAAAATGCAAAGGCAGAAAACAAATTATTACTTATTAGTATAGGCTACGCAGCTTGCCACTGGTGCCATGTTATGGAGCATGAGAGTTTTGAAGATGAAGCGGTTGCTCGAACCATGAATATAAATTTTGTTAATATCAAAATAGATAGAGAAGAACGTCCGGATATTGACCAAATTTATATGGATGCCCTACAAATGATGACCGGTACCGGCGGCTGGCCCTTAAATATTGTTGCCCTGCCAGATGGTAGACCATTTTGGGGCGCTACCTATGTGAAAAAAGAAGATTGGATAAACGTATTGAACCAACTACAAGAACTGTACAAAGCAGACCCAAAAAAAGTAATAGGGTATGCTGAAAATATGGCCAAAGGCATTACCGAAATAAACAAAGTAGCTATCGGCACAGCATCAGAACTAATACAGGTAACAGAACTGAGCCAAATGGTACTAAAATGGTCCGACTACTTTGATACGTTTTTAGGAGGCTATAAAAGAGCTCCTAAATTTATGATGCCTGTAAACCTCGCTTTTTTGTTACACTATTCCCATGAAGAAAAAGACGATGCCATATATGATTATGTAAACACTACACTTACCAGAATGGCGTGGGGCGGTATTTATGACCACGTAGGTGGCGGATTTTCCAGATATTCAGTGGACACTAAATGGCACATACCACATTTTGAAAAAATGCTATATGATAATGCCCAACTGGTTAGCCTCTATGCTAAGGCCTATGCAAAAACCAAAAACGAACTGTTCAAGCGCGTGGTGGTGGAAACCATTCAATTCTTGGAAGAAGAACTTTTGGATGCAAACAATGGCTTTTATTCCTCTTTAGATGCGGATAGTACCAATTCAGAAAACAAATTGGAAGAGGGTGCCTATTATGTTTGGAAGGAAAAAGAATTAAAAAGCATACTTGGAAATCAATATTCGGTATTCAAAGACTATTATAGTATCAATTCCTACGGCTATTGGGAACATGCTAATTATGTTCTCATTCGAGATGCAACAAAAGAACAAATTGCAACAAAACACGGCTTGACTATATCAGTTTTAGAAACTCGTATGTCCGATTGCCTCTCCCTATTAAAAAAAGAAAGAAGTCTTAGAGACAAACCGAGATTAGATAATAAGATACTAGCTTCTTGGAATGGACTACTATTAAAAGGGGTAACCGATGCTTATAAATACTTAGGAGATGACCAATACCTCGAGTTGGCCCTAAAAAACGGTAATTTTATAGTGACCCATCTTTTGACCGAAGACGGAAAGTTAATTCACACGTACAGTAAACGCAAGGAAACCATTAACGGGTTTTTGGAGGATTATGCGGCAGTAATAGAAGGTTTTATAGGATTATACGAAGTAAGCTTCGATATGTTTTGGCTTACAAAGGCAGAATTACTTACGGAGTATGTCTACACCTATTTTCTAGATGGGTCTACCAGTCTATTTTTTTTTACTTCAAAAGAAGATGCGGTTATAGTGCGGAGAACCTTGGAGGTATCGGATAATGTTATTCCCGCATCTAATTCCATTATGGCCATAAATCTTTTTAAACTCTCCAAGTTTGGCTTGGAACCCAAATATGCTGAACATAGTTTCAAAATGTTACAAGGTATGGAGTCCACTATAAAGGATCGTCCGGAGAACCACTCTAATTGGTTATCACTCCTACTCCTACACCAAAAACCTTTTTATGAAATAGCCATCTTGGGAGAAGACTATTTACAGAAAAGAAAAGAAATCTCTTCTACATACCTTCCCAATAGCATAATTTGCGGCAGTGAAAAAGAAGGAAATCTTTCTTTATTAAAAAACAGATATAAGGAAAAAACAACACAGTTTTTTGTATGCGAAAAAGGAGCTTGCAAACTACCTTTGACCCAAACGGAAGATATATTAACGCTTTTAGACAACTAGCAGAAGCACATGCAATAGTTTAAACCAAATTTGCTATATTAAACTCTTCATTTATTTAGATAACTAACATCATTAAATATTTAAAAAATTCATGAAAAATTTTACCGATTACCAGCAACACGTAGACAGCTTTATACAATGGTTCTGGGGTGCCTTACCTAACCTTATTATGGCCATGGTATTATTGGTTGTAGGCACCTACCTTATTCGTTTTATCAATAGATTGACACGGAAGTTCTTTAAAGCGAAAGATTATGACCCTTCTTTGGAGACTTTTATACAAAGTTTAATCTCAATTGGGCTTAAAATCATCCTTTTTGTTATCGTTATCACGCAGTTAGGCGTTCAATCATCCTCTCTAGTAGCCATTGTAGGTGCCGCGGGACTAGCAGTTGGACTAGCCTTGCAAGGTTCGCTTTCTAATTTTGCAGGAGGTGTTCTTATCCTTTTGTTCAAACCATTTAAAATTGGAGATTTTATCTCAGCCCAAGGAGTGGATGGCACTGTAAAAGAAATATCGATTTTTACTACTAAAATAAAAACATTTGGCAATCAAATAGCCATCATTCCTAATGGACAACTTTCCAACAACAATATCATAAACTATAACTGCGAAGATACAAGGAGGGACAAAATTGATATTGGAATAGGTTATGGGTCCAATATTAAAAAGGCAAAAGATATTATGCTGGACATCTGCGGACAATGTAATGATATTCTAAAAGAACCTGCACCAGAAGTGTATGTTGGAGCATTGGCAGATAGTTCGGTAAACCTTACCCTTCGTTTCTGGGCCAATAACGATGTTTTTTGGGCTGCTCATTTTCATGTTATGGAAGAAATAAAAAACAGGTTCGATGCAGAAGGAATAGAAATACCTTTCCCACAGCGTGTCATGCATAAAGCATAACAACTATAGTAAACCTCAGATGTAAACTCCCGGACAAAATATTCGGGAGTTTTTATTTTTTCTTTGTTTGCAGCATAAAATCCTTAAGGTAATAGGGCTCAAAATAAGCTACATCTTCAAAGTCGCTTTTTAAGTACTTTTGATGCGATAATACTGCCATTTCTTTTGACGAGGGTACGCAATCTGTCGAAAACGATACATTTTCACGATGTAGTAGATCTTTAATTTTTTGGGCACCGCTACCAAGGATATGAACCGTTTTATTCTCCGTATACGCGACAAACGAATGCTCATTTATGATTTTTGCTTCGGTATCCCTAATTTGTTTTAAATCAATATTAAAAACTGCAGCATACACTTCCATTCTTCTAGCGTCCAAAACGGGAATTATACAGTCATAAGCTCCTTTTACCTGACTCGCCATACTCGTTAAGGTAGCTATAGAAATCAAAGGGACATCCAAAGAAAAGCATAGGCCTTTTGCTGCAGAAACACCAATTCGTAAACCCGTATAGGAACCTGGACCTTTACTTACAGCAACAGCATTCAATTCAGTTAAGGCTATCTTAGCTTCTGCCATACATTCTGATATAAATACATGGAGTTGTTCCGCGTGGGAGTAGTTGGGCGTATTGTTCTCCTTTAATACCAAGACCTTGCCGTCCCTGGCCAAGCTTACAGAACAGTTAGTAGTCGCTGTTTCCAAATTCAAGATTATTCCCATACACCAAAGGTATCGATTAGCTGTAAAATGAAAAAGCCCGTAAATTCAAAATTTACGGGCTTTTCATGTATTTGAGTTAGTCTAATTTAAGGTGATTGTCATTCCAAAATAGAATTCCAATATTTTTAATCTAAAGATATAATCGTATTTGGTTCGTATAACATCGGCCTCGGCATTGTCTACACGGGCTTGTGCTTGACTAAAATCAAACGAGTTCAACAAACCAACATCAAAACGTTCCTTTGCATATTGATAGGCCAAACGTCTGGCTTCCAGTGTTTTTTCTGCAGCTTCATACGCTTTGGAGAAGGTAATAACATCAACATATGACTGTTGCACAGTCGCTTCTAGCTCCAGTTTATCCTGCTCTAATTGTAACTCTGATCGGTTCACGTCAATTTTTGAACGCTTAATATTATTTTTAACGCTAAAACCATTGAAAACAGGAACATTTAGCTGAAAACCATAAGAGATACCATCATTAGAATATAATTGAGTTTTAAAGTCATCCCTGAATGAAAAAGGCATGTTGGTGACTGGGTCTAGCCCAATTCTAAATTGATCTGTATAAAAAGTATTGTAATTAAAAAAAGTGTTTAGTGTAGGGTACAGTGCTCCTTTAGCTATTTGCAAATCTTTTTCAGCTAATTCTACATTAGCCTTTGATAATTTTATATCATTACGGAACTCGAGTGCTTTCGCAAAAATAGTCTTCGGAGAATTGTTTAATATATCCGAAGGAGGTATTTCAAAGGATTCATATAGAATATCAAAATTCTCATAATCGTTTATTTGTAATAACTGAGCTAGACTTATTTTTGAGATCAACACTAAGCTTTCGCCATTAACGATTTGTTGCTCTTGACTAGCGCTAGTTGCTTGTATATCTAATAATTCTCCACGAGGTACTACCCCAGAGTCTACCAACTCGGTAATACGTTTTAAATCTTGTTCCGTAACCGCAAACTGCGCTCTGGATACCTTTAAGGCTTCTTTGTTAGATAATATCCTAAGGTATCCTTGAGCAACGCTTAATCGAATATCATCTTTCAAATCATCCAAACGATATTGATTAGCAATCGCCGTCAATTTCGCTCTGTTAAGCCTATGAATATTACGTAGTCCATCAAACAAAGTAACATTGGAAGACATCCCGGGTGCAAATTGAAATATAGTACCTGTAGTATTCGTGTTACTATTCGGATTAACAACAAGACCTGACCTTTCTTGTATTCCCGCATTACCATTAAACGAGGGTAAAAGGGCACCAATAGCGTCTGATTTGTCAAGAGTAGCACTTTCTAAGTCTAGCTCAAATTGCGCTACAGTTAAATTGTTCTCCACGGCATATTCCACACATTCTTGTAAGCTCCACTTTTTACCCTGGGCAGATGCAACCGTTATTGCCAGAAAAAGCAATAAAGTGCTTAGTTTACTTTTCATTTTTCGTTGTTTTGATTAGTATTATTGATTGATGTTTACTCTTCTGTTTCTTCGTCTTCAGCTCCTTCTTCTTCCCCTTTTTTAATAGGCTCCGTTTTATTCCATTGCTTTACCTTATCCTCCTCGGTAAGCCCAGATAAAACCTCAACGTTAACGCCATCGGAAATACCGATTTCTATATCCTTACGTTCAAATTTCTGATCTGCTTCCGCACCAACAGCTAACTCTACATAAGGTTTATTGGTAGACTTATCAAACTGTAACAAGGCTTCTGGAATCACTAATATATCTTCCTTTTTCTCTAAAACAATAGACGCATTTGCACTGTAACCTGCTCGGATGAATACATCATCGCTAACTTCTACATCACCCTCTATCTTAAACTGAACCGCACCTGCTTCTTCTAAACCTTTTGGCGCAATAAATTTCAACTTGGCGTCTAACTCTACATCTTCCAAGGCCCCTAATGTTATTTTCAACGGTGTTCCCACGGTCAACTTCCCTACTTCGCCTTCATCTACTTTACCTTCAAAAATCATTTTACTTAAATCCGCGATTGTGGCAATAGAAGTACCGTCGTTAAAATTATTAGCCTGTATTACTTGATCACCTTCCTTTACCGGTATCTCTAACAGCGTTCCAGACACGGTGGCCCTAATATCGGTATTGGCTGATGTTGAACCACCTATGGACCCCCTACGGATAATCTGGTAATCGGCATTAGCGTTTTTAAGCTCTTGTTCTCCTTGCTCAAAGGCTAACTTCTGGTTGATGAAATCTTGGTTTGAAACCACGCCTTTATCGTACAAGGTTTTGCTCCTTTCATATTCAATCTTAGCATTGTTCAATGCCAGCTCCGCATTCCGCACACGACCTTTGGCTTGATACAAGGATTGCTCGTTGGGCACTACCTTTATTACAGCTATTAAATCCCCCGCTTCTACCTTGACACCTTCTTCCAGCAGTATTTTATCAATAATTCCGGAAATCTGTGGTTTTATCTCAACCTCATCTTGAGGTACTACTTTACCCGTGGCAACTGTCTTTTTTTCAATGGTAGCCATAAAAGGCTGCTGCGTTTCGTAGGTTACCGCAGATTTGCTATTGCTTTTGATAAAGAATAAGGCTGCCCATATGGCTCCAAGCACCAAAACTCCAATGAGTATGTATTTTACGATCTTGTTCATTTCTTACGTGTATTAGTATGTATTGGTTTAGTTTATTATTCTTCCCTTAGGGCATCTATGGGTTTTATGCTTACGGCTCTTTGTGCCGGTATTAATCCTATGAGTACGCCCAATATCACCATGAGCAACAACGAGCCTATCACATAAGGTATGGGTACGGTTGGATTCGTATAGGGTAAATCTACATCTTGGGTAAAAGCATCGATACCTTTTAGGGTAAGTGCACCCATAATGATACCTATGATACCTGCCAACATTGTCAAAAACAGGGACTCAATTAAAATTTGATTCCGCACCTCTGCTGGGGTGGCACCTAACGCGCGTCTCACACCTAATTCTTTGGTACGTTCCTTCACGGAAATCAAAAGTATATTGCCAATACCGATAACACCTGCCAATATCGTAGCAATGCCAACAATCAAGGACAAAAATGTGAGTCCGTTGGAAAAACCAAAAATCTTTTTGAACTGCTCGCCAAGATTAAAAGAGCCAATAGCCTTTTCGTCTTCCGGATCTACTTTATGAATTCTTCTTAAATTGGCCTTGATATCCTGCTCCACTTTTACAACATCCGCATCATCATAGGCTGCAATCGTAAACCACGATACATTATCACCCGTATTGTATATTTTTTTGTATGTAGTAAACGGGATGAAAATATCGCTATCGTTGTCAAAAGGGCCACCTCCGGCAAATTTATGTACGCCAACCACTTGGAAGCTTACATCTTCAATTTCCAAGTAGCCTCCAATTGGATTTTCGTCTACGTCAAAAAGCTCTTTTTGGGTACGCTCACCAATCACGCAAACCTTACGCTCCTGTTTGATGTCTTCATCGTTTATAAAACGACCTCCATCATATATTTTCTTGGTAGCAATTTTGGTGAATTCAGGGAAATCACCAAATACAGAGTAATTTCCGGATTTTATTCCTCTAGTTATTACGCCCGGGCTAGAGCCAAAAACACCACTTACGTTTCGTGGTGCCAAGGTTTCTATTTCAGGTATCTGTTTGCGCAAAACCTCGGCATCTTGTAATTTCAACTGTATCCTTCGGCCAGTCTTATATCCTGCATAGGGCATACTGGTGCTTTGTGCCCAAATAAACATGCTATTACGTGCTACAGTCTCAAATTCCTTTTCAAAACCGTTATCCAAACCTTTGGCGGCCCCTGACAAGGCTATATAAATATAGATGCCAATAAATACACCTAGCATCGTAAGAAAAGTACGCAACCTATTTTTTCCAATAGATTGAAAAATTTCCCGCCACGTATCCGAATCAAATAACTGTCTCATATTACTCGTCTCTTAATGCTACAATAGGTTTTATTTGCGCCGCTCTCTTTGCAGGCACATATGCCGCTAATGCTCCAGCGATAATCAATAGAATGGTCACAAAAATGGCCGTTCCCGAATTGATGGAAGGGTTTGTTATAAAATAATCATCCTCCAATACTTTGCTCCCAATGGAGTTCAAGGTGATAATTCCAAGAATCATCCCGATAAAACCAAAGATGGCCGTTATGAAAATCGATTCTAACAATATGGTACTGATAATTATTTTGGGGGTTGCTCCCATAGCTTTTCGAATACCAATTTCCTTGGTACGCTCCTTTACCACAAAAACCATGATGTTGCTAATACCCAGAATACCGGAAATAATAACTGCAAAAGCAATTCCAGAAATAATAATCTGAAGCACACTAGCAAATTGTTGTGTCTGCTTTAGGTTATCGGCAACGTTTATTATTCGTATGCCACGAGGGTCATCTAGACTCACTACTTTCTTTTTCCGTACAAATTCATCTAGATTTCGTTGCAACTTCATAGCGCCAGAATAACCAATTGCTTCGTTAAAGGCCACCACAACTTGATCTACTTTGTCATTATTCCCCTCAATAAGCTGCCTAGTGGTAAACGGAATATAAATAAAACGTTCCTCATTATCACCGCCATCATCTTGAAATACACCAATAACCTTAAACGCACTTCCACCTACATCTACATATTCTCCAAGAGACTCTGCACCCTTAAAAAGGTCTTTTTCTACCATTCTTCCAATAACAGCATATTTAGTTCTATCCCTAATATCCTTTGCATTGATATACCTACCTTTCATCATAATGGTATTCTCGGCAAACTGCATACCAGGCGCTATACCACGCGTAGTATAATTATCGGATTTATCCTCGTACGTTACAGAAGCGCTGCGTTGTATTTGTGGGGTAATATATTGCATCAATGGCGCAAATTCTTTGGAAATATCTGCTAAATCGCTGTTCTTGAACTCAATTCGCCGCTTTGCTTTATAGCCCCCAAAAGGAATGGTGGTCTCTGAGGGATAAACCCTTAAAATATTAGTAGCATCGTTACCAAAGAATTTCATGAAAGTATTGTTCAGACCATTTCCCATACCGTAAAGGGTCACATAAATAAAAATACCCAAGGCTACCGTAAACCCCGTCAAAAAAGTACGCAGCTTATTCTTCTGAATTGTTTGTAGTATTTCCTTCCAGGTATCAATGCTAAACATATTGTGAAGCCCTTACTTGTTTCACTTTTTTATCCTCGACGATAACTCCGTCTTTTAAATGTACGATTCGTTTACACATATGTGCAATATCCTCCTCATGTGTTACGACAAGTATGGTATTCCCGTTATCGTTTATTTTTTGAATCAAATCCATGACCTCATAAGAAGTTGTGCTATCCAAAGCACCTGTTGGCTCATCAGCCAGCAATACTTTTGGTTCTGCTGCCATTGCTCGAGCAATAGCTACACGTTGTTTTTGGCCCCCAGACAACTCACTGGGTAAATGTGTTGCCCAGTCTTTAAGCCCCACCTGTTCCAAATACTTAAGCGCCTTTTCTTGGCGTTCTTTTCTTGGCACACGCTGGTAATACAATGGTAAAGCCACATTCTCAACAGCACTCTTATAATTTATTAAATTGAATGATTGAAAAATAAAACCCAAAAATTTATTTCTGTATTGGGCAGCCTTGGTCTCGTTTAGATTTTTGATTGGAACGTTGTCCAGCGTATAACTACCCTCGTCCAATTCGTCTAACATACCTAAAATATTTAGCAGGGTAGACTTTCCCGATCCGGAAGACCCCATAATCGCAACAAGTTCACCTTCTTCTACAGAGAAATTTATACCTTTTAGGACATGTAACGAATTACTGCCCATTTTATAAGATTTGTGAAGATCTTTAATTTCTATCATATTGGTTCTCTTAGTGGTTTGGAAGCTATTGAAAAAGACATCCATCAATAGGACATCAAACCATTGAAAATGTTACAAAAATAGCTTCAATTTTTTTTTAGTTTTTTAATTCTGGGCAAATTCATCTGGTTTCACTTCATTCCAGACCTTTATTTTATCCCCTTCTGCAATGCCTGATTTTATTTCTACATGTATACCGTCACTAATTCCGATTTCAATATCTCTACGTTCAAATTCCTGCTCTCCCGTTTCAATTTCCACAAAGGGTTTCTTTGTTTTAACATCAAACTGAACCAAGGCTTCCTTTACCGCTAAAACACTATCGGCCTTAGCCAAAATAATAGAGGCATTCGCACTTAGTCCTGCGCGGATAAATACCGAATCCTGCTTTTTCAAGGTTCCCTTTATTTCAAACTGTATGGCACCGTTCTCTTCTTTGCCCTTTGGCGCAATATAATCCAGCACCGCATTAAAAATAACATTTTCCAAAGCTCCTACCGTTATTTGCAAGGGCAAATCCTCTTTTATCTTACCTACTTCGGATTCGTCTACTTTACCTTCAAAAATCATCTTTTCGACATCCGCAATGGCAGCTATCGTCGTACCCTCGTTAAAATTGTTAGATTCAATCACCTGGTTGCCAACCTCGACCGGCACCTCCAATACCATTCCACTCACTGTTGCCCTGATTAAGGTATTCGCTTCATTTCCGAAACCAGCGGTGGTACCAGTTTTTACGATATCATATCTTTTTCTTGCGGCTGCATAGGATTGTTTCGCCTGATCATGCGCTACTTGAGTGCGTTCCAAATCTACTTGAGAAATTACGCCTTTTTCAAAGAGTCCTTTTTGTCGCTGTAGGTTACGTACTTGATCGTCCATACCAATTTTAGCCCCGTCAATAGTGTTCCTTGCATCGTTCAAGGCATTCAAATTAGGAACTACCTTTATCTTGCAAAGTAAATCGCCCGACTTCACAAAATCACCACCTTCCACATATATTTCCTCAATAACACCAGAAATATTAGGTTTTATAAGTACCTCTTCCAAGGGCAGGATACTGCCCGTGGCCATGGTTTTCTTTATAATCGTTTGTTTGGATGGCACATCGGTTTCATATACTACCGGGTTTTCAGCATTTTTTTGATACAAATAGTACATAGACCCACCAAAGGCCAATACAATTACTAATAAGATGATAATGGTTACCGATTTCTTCATTTTGTTAGGTTGATTTTCTTTTATGATTGATATTCTTACTCTGTTCTTAACGCTTCTATTGGTCTTACTTTAATGGCACTCTGTGCGGGTATGAAACCGGCCAACAAACCGGATACTATTAAAATACCCAAGGCTCCTACCACCACGCCCAAGCTCACACTTGGGTTTACGAACATATCTACCGGCCCTACAGAATCTAGAATCGCATTAATACCATAAATAACTGCGGCGCCAAATATAATACCCGCCATTCCTGACATGATTGTCAAAAAAATAGACTCCATTAATATCTGTTTTTTAATGGACCACGGGTCTTCACCCAAGGCCCTCCTAATACCAATTTCCTTGGTACGTTCTTTTATCACAATTAGCATGATATTACTAACGCCGATGATACCGGACAACAAAACCAGAACCCCAACAAAATAGGCCACCCAGCGCAAGGCACCAAAAAGGGATTCTACCCTATTAAACCGTTCGTACAAATCAAAATAGCCAACTGCTCGTTTATCATCTGGGTGAATATTCCTATTCTCTTTTACTACGTTTAGAATACTTTCCTTCAAGTCTGAAATAGAACTAGCATCGTTCGCAGTAATGACCATCCGTCCTACATCATTTCCCTTATTAAACGCTTGTGAAAATGCTGTAAAAGGAATAAATATCTCCTTTTGACCTTCTTCTCCATCTCCATCATTACTTTTCTTCTTATAGCTTCCCACCACCATAAAATTGACCCCTTGAATCTTAATGTAAGTGCCTATAATATCCTCACCCTTATCATAGAGCTCGTTCTTTACTCCGTCGCCAATTACGGCTACTTTTCTATTGTTGTTTATATCGTTCTGGTTCACGAACCTACCAGAAGTGATGGTCATGGGTTCCTGCCTAATAATCTCCGGGTAATCACCGTAGACATTAAACGCTCCTGCGTTTAGTCCTCTAATAACATTGTTCGCACCTCCAAAACCTCCTAGCTGGTTCCTTGGTGATATAATCCGTAGTCCTGGAACGCGATCTTTAATTGCGGCTACATCCTCTAATTTAAAATTGAACCGTCGGCCTTTCGGAAATCCTTTATAGGCCATAGTGGTATTTCTAGACCACATAAACATGGTATTTGTAGCTATATCCCCAAAATCTGCCCGTATACCATTTTCCAAACCCTTACCAGCTGCCAGTAAAATAATAAGGATAAATATACCCCAACCTACACCAAAAGCGGTTGCCAAGGTCCTGAACACATTTGTGGACAATACCTCTATAATTTCTTGCCAACGGTCTTTATTAAACATTCTTTACTTTTTAACTTCTTTTTATGGCAACACTAAACAGCACTCTACTATTTAGGAGCGCCAAGTGCTTACTCATCCTTCAGCGCATCTATGACATGAATACGGGCAGCTCGCCAAGCAGGGAAAAAACCTGCGACGGCACCAGCAAAAATCAATACAAATACGGTCGCCAAAGCCACATTAAAATTGACGGAAGGATTCAATACATAATCTATTTCAATGTGCGGCCCTACAATCTCGAGTAGACCCATACTAAAAATAAGCCCGGTAAAACCGGCTATGGCCGTAATAAAAACCGATTCATGTAAAATCATGCCAATAATAGACCAGGGCTTGGCCCCAAGCGCCTTTCGTATTCCTATTTCCCTTGTCCGTTCTTTTACGACGATTAACATAATATTGCTTACCCCAACCACCCCAGCTATAATGGTACAAATACCCACAAACCAAAAGAATAGTTTTATACCTAGCATTAAACTATAAAACCGTTTAGCCTCTTCCATAGGGTTCCAAATCTGTATGGCGCTAGTATCATCTGGAGCAACAGTATGGGCCTGTAATAGATAAGATCTAAGTGATTCTTTAAAAACGATAGACTGTGTAACCGCTTCCTCAAAGTTTTCTACAGGAGGTAAAGTATAGCTGATGTTATTGATATAATCGGCGCCGTTAAAGACTTTTTGTGCCGTTGTAATGGGTATGAATATACGCTCCTCTTCCCGTTCGCCACCAACATCACCATAAACCCCAACAATCTTGAACGGTATTCCTGAAATCTCTAAAAATTGACCAACCGGACTTAGGGTATCTTTAAAGATATCTCGTTTTATCTTATTGCCTATGACTGCGACCTTTGCCGTATTTACCTCATCGCTATGATTAAGAAAACGCCCAAGAGACATATATGCGTTCTCTATAAACTGAAATTGATGAGACACGCCTTGAACTCCGTATGCTAAAGATTCCTTACCGTAATTAACCGAAGCGTTACGTACAAAATATCGTGGAGATTTGTTTTCTATTTCATCTTCTAGGAGCCTAGCTGCAAAATCGTAGTTTTCATTGCGTAGTTGAATACGCCTTCCCGGATTAAGACCCTTATATTGCTTGGTCGTTACTCCCGGCCATACCCATACACTGGTTGAAGCATCTTCTTCAAACTCCTTTGCCACGCCATTTTGCATGCCTTGGCCAAACCCTAATAAAATAACTAAAATAAATATACCAGAGGCTACGGAAAGACCGGTAAGGAAGGTTCGCAATTTGTTTTTTCGAATAGTATCGAAAATTTCTTGCCATCGTTCTAAATCGAACATGCTGATTGGTTTTTGATTGATGAGTGCAATACTAGTACTACACATGGATAAGACTACATATCCGTAACAATGTTACACAATCAAATAAAAAAAAGTGTTAAATCTATAAAATTATGTTAAGACCTCATTTTACGGTAGATAAAATAAAAGAGACCGGCCACTAAAACGTAAGGGATTGCCATCAAGTAAACAATACCATTATTGATGCCTTCTGCAGTTCTCCCAGACCCTTCACTTTCTAAAACAGCCCTGCACATAGCACATTGCGCCTCAATGGTTTCAGGAAGCAATAGCACTAAAATAAATACGAGTAATACGAAGGTCTTACGCATAATTAGTAGGCATAATATGGTGAAATCATTACATAAACCACTACTCCAGTAATGGCCACATAAAGCCATATAGGAAATGTATATTTCGCCAAGGCTCTATGCCCCTTATAATCTTTCAAATAGGCTTTAGCATAGGTTCGTAAGACTAATGGGACAATAGCAATGGACAGTACGATATGTGTTATTAATATAAAGTAATACACATAACGCATTACGCCTTCTCCGCCGTACGAGGTAGAATCCGAAGTCATATGATATGCGATGTACAAAATCAAAAACAAAAGCGATAAGGTAATATTCAAAGTCATTACGTTCTGATGCAGCCTTTGATTCCCTTTTTTTATGGCCAGAACCGCAACAATCAACAAAACTGCGGTTAACCCATTTATACTAGCATAAATCGGCGGCAAAAAGGAAAGGGGGGCTACGTTGGGTATCTTCACTCCAAAAAGCACAGCTACTACAACAGGTATCACAATTGACACCACGGCTATCATTCTATTAAATCTTTTCTCCTTCATACTTATTATCTCCATACTATTCCTGTAGTAATTTCTGAATATCTTCCTGCAATACACTTATCTGTTCTTCTTCGCCATGATCGTTCTTTCCCATCTCTCTAGTAATTGCTCCTCGGTAATACACTATCGGGTTACCAAATTTATCTAACCTACAGCGTATATATCCCTGCCTATCGACTAGTGCAAACAAACCGGAATGTTCAAACCCACCTGGCGAATCTGGCATCTCGGCAGCGAAAATATTAAAACCACTATTTGCCAAATCATAAACAGCCTCTTTGTTGCCAGTCAGTAAATGCCAATCGATATCGGTAATACTGTATTTTTCCGCATACTGCTTTAACACCTTGGGGGTATCATAATCCGGCGTAATGCTAAACGAAGCCACACCAAAGTCTGGTTGGTCTTTAAAATGATTCTGAAGTTCTACCAGGTTTTCGGTCATAATGGGACAAATACTAGGACATGAAGTAAAAAAGAATTCTACCACATACACCTTACCAATATAGTCCTTATCCGAAATGAGTAAACTATCTTGGTTTATGAACTGAAAAGAAGGCACCTTACGTTTAACCTCATTCAACAAAACATAACTTAAGCCCTTTTCCTGTGGTACGATATTCATCCTATCCATATCAACGATAGTGCCTGATTGAAGTCT
The DNA here is from genome assembly GCA_047632415.1 of Maribacter sp. Lineage (GTDB taxonomy): Bacteria > Bacteroidota > Bacteroidia > Flavobacteriales > Flavobacteriaceae > Maribacter. The sequence continues at coordinate 2,970 of JBLICT010000024.1, read as the reverse complement.
ATCTACTATTCTTGGAACCACAATAATGCCAAAAATGAGTACAATTAAGGAAACCCATACGTATGTATATTTCTTATTCACTATTTTGAACGATTTGCGTTATTCTTTTTCAGGGCGAGCCTGTACTCTGCAAGGATAATTTTTACATCATCCTCCATCTTGTTGTTTAAATCTGCCACAGAGTTGGTGTTAAAACCAAATTTAGTTCCTGCATCCTCATCTTCTGTACGACCTCTTAGGCTTCTATCCTTATCGATAATAAATACATAGGGCGTACTTAGGTCATCAGCTAACTGTATATCTGTTTTAAGGTCTGCAAATAAGCTTTTAATAGCTTTGTCTTCGGCATAGGCAAACTTCCATTTAGAAACGTCTGCCAGATTAGAAAGTTCTGCTTTTAACCCTGCTACTTCCTCCTCAGTGCCAAATGGCACCACCATAACAAATTGAAAATCGTTAAACTCGTGAAAGCGTTTGTATATTTTCTGATTTAGATTGAAGGCATTCCCTTTTTTTGTTTCCACGTCATTACCCAAAAAACCCAGTACCGTAATATTCTGATTAAACTTAATGCTGCTATCTGTAAAGCTAAGTTCTGGAATTCCTTCTGTTAATACCGATAGTTTACCAAAGTTATTTACCCCAGAAGCAAAAAAAAGGTAGGCCACTATGGGGAGTATGAATAACACAACAAGTACAAAGGTCTTTTTCATCTACTCAAGTATATTAATAGGATACATATGTAATCGGTATGGACTAGAATTATTATTATTTGGCAGCCCAAACTTTTTCAGCAACCGCTTTTGAAATTGCCAGGCACCTATCAAAGCTATTCTGCCAATCCCTTAAATCTAACACAAACCTAATTATACAAAAATAAAAAAGACGGTGTTTAAACCGTCTTTTAATTCTGTTAATTATATCTTAGAAATTCCAGGTTACGAATCCATCCTTATAGATATTGTGGATATAATCAGCTTCTACAAGAAGTATGAATACTAAGTAAATGACCAAGAAAATAGGTGTCCAAATGATAGCTCTTCTCAGCGCACTTTTCTCATCTCTTAAATGCATGAAATCCCATGCTATATAATACGCTTTTACCAACGTAAGTATGATAAAAATCCAATTTAGGACTTTCATTCCTAAAACATATGTTCCAGTTAGTATTGCTGGTTTAATAATCCCGAAAGCAACCTCAACAATAGTTATTAGGGTCAAGAAGGCCAAAACGCCCCATATCTTTTGTGTGTTAGATTTAAACTTAACCAACCCTCTAAAAATCTCTAATTTATGTCCCTCTGCCATTTTAACTGCTATGTTTAAACTCCGTTCTTAAAATAATTACTGTTAGCAAATACTGTCTATTAGGAATTATACTAAATAGAAAAAAGTAAATACAAATACCCATACCAAATCCACAAAGTGCCAGTACAGCCCTACCTTCTCTACCATTTCATAATGCCCTCTTCTCTCATAGGTTCCTATGACTACATTAAAAAATATAATAAGGTTTATCATAACCCCGGAAAATACGTGAAACCCGTGAAAACCTGTTATAAAGAAAAAGAAATCTGCAAACAATCTACTTCCGTACTCGTTCCGCACAAGATTAGCCCCTTCGACAACCAATACAGCACCTTTAATTTTCTGTAATGATTCTTCTCGAGTCAATACGGTTTTTTCACCTTCTTCATTAAGAACTTCTGTTCTAATCAATATATTTTGATTTGCCTGAAACCCTTGAGTCACCTCATTCACAGAATAGGAAGGAAGCGCTTTCTCATTGTAATACCAAATCCCATTCTTTCTCTCATGTTCAACTCTGTCATCAGGAATCACTGAAGAAAAATCAGCAATCGCAGCTCGTTTTCCAGTATCTGAATCTACGAATTGCAAAATCCTACCACCTTTAGTCTCCAAGGCACCAAAATCACCTTGAATAAAAGTAGCCCATTCCCATGCTTGCGAACCTACAAATATAGCGCCTCCAATAATGGTAGCGAACATATACCAGATAACGGCATTTTTTTTCATTTTATGACCAGCATCTACAGCTAATACCATAGTTACAGATGACATAATTAGGACAAATGTCATGAATGCAACATAATACATAGGTGCATCTACACCATGAAAACCAGGAAAGTGAGTAAATACCTCATCAGCGATTGGCCAAGTCTCCATAAACTTAAACCTTGAAAAGCCATAAGCTGCCAAAAATCCAGAAAAGGTAAGGGCATCCGATACTAGGAAAAACCACATCATTAATTTCCCGTAGCTTGCCCCCAAAGGCCTATTGCCGCCACCCCAAACGTTTTCTTCTTCTCCCGTTGCAATCGTAGTATCCATAGATTAATTTATCGTTTTAGTAACACTTTAGCAAATTTACATTTTTTTCAACTATTTAAAAGCTGAATTGTATTCAAAACTATTTTTGTTTAAAACTATTATCTCATAAAGGTCATAAATAACACTAAATATACCCACAAAAGGTCTAAAAAGTGCCAAAACGTAGCCCCAAGGGTTATTCCTAAGTGCTCCTGTGAGGAATATCTACCTTTCCTCTGTTTGTAAATCACGATTAACAAAGAAATAATACCTGCTACCACATGAAGAATATGCACCATAGCAATCAAAAACATATACGACATTTTTATACTGCTCGTGGGTCCTGTAAAATAATACCCTTGAGCTACCATATCGGAAAAACCAACGAACTGAAACGTTATAAAGGAAACACCCAAACCAAGGGTTACCAGCAGCCAAATAGTTCCTTGTTTTTGATCGTCCTTTTTAACGGCCATATTGGCCAAGATATACGTGAAACTACTGATAACAATCAGTATCGTACTAATATAAAAGGCATTTGGAAGGTTTATATCACTAGCCCAATCTTCTCGTGCACTACTTACAATATAGGCACTTGTCCAACCTGCAAAACCCATTAAAAGACTCACAATGCCAAAC
>JBLICT010000023.1:0-23754 GCA_047632415.1 Maribacter sp. | reverse complement strand
TTTTCATAATAAAGCAAGTTATGGTCTTAAATGAGAAAGATACTAATTAATGGGGGAATTATATCTTAGGAGTTTTTAACTTTGTATTGTGAAGAACGAACGAATAAAGAATATTGAAAAAGTTAAGTTGTCTGATAGTTGGTACACCTTAAACAACTACAATTTTGAATATCAAAAAGAAGACGGTACTTGGGAAACCCAACGTAGGGAATCTTATGATTGTGGCGATGGTGCTGCCATTCTGCTGTACAATCGGGAGAGGAAAACCGTAGTGCTTACACGGCAATTTCGGATTCCAACCTACGTAAACGGTAATGATGACGGTATGATGGTTGAGGTTTGTGCCGGACTTTTAGACGGAGTATCGCCCGAGGAATGTATAAAAAAAGAAGCCTTAGAAGAAACGGGTTACAAAATAAATACTGTACAGCAGGTGATGTCTACTTTTATGTGTCCTGGTTCCGTTACACAGAAACTATATCTTTTTCTGGGGGAATATGACACCCATATGAAGGTAGAAGAAGGTGGTGGTGCTGAAGATGAAACCGAGAATATTGAAGTTTTGGAGTGTACCTTTACAAAGGCACTTGATATGATTTCTAGCGGGGGTATAAAAGATGCCAAGAGCATTATACTGTTGCAGCATGCTGCATTAACAGGTGTTTTTGAAGGGTAACTCATGGTGTTATTTTAGCCGCTTTTTTACGACCAACAGGATATGCGGCAGATACAAAAAATTGGACTAGGCGGAGGATGCCATTGGTGCACCGAGGCAGTCTTTCAATCCCTAAAGGGTGTGTATAAAGTAGAACAGGGATTCATTGCCTCTACTGGGGTGAATTCATCTTTTTCGGAGGCTGTAATAGTTCACTTTTATGAGGATAGTATTAGTTTAAAGGATATAATTGCCGTTCATTTACACACGCACAATAGCACTTCTCAACATTCTATGCGCAGCAAGTACCGTTCCGCTGTTTATGTGTTTTCGAATGAAGTTGCCGGACTTATATCGGGTTTATTAATAGAGGTTCAGAATGATTTTGATGAACCCCTTATTACACAAGTACTTCCATTCAACGCTTTTAAACCCTCTGATAGTCAATTCCATAATTATTATTTTACAGACACGGAGCGGCCATTTTGTAAAACCCATATTAAGCCAAAACTACAGTTGTTATTGGATACCTTTTCAGCACAGGTTAGAAGAGATACTTTACGAGCAACAGAGAAGTAAACCTTTTACCAAACTGGCCATAGGAACATAAAAGAACATACTTTATAATGGTATAGGAAATGTTTTCAACATGAAAGTGCAATCAAGGACAATCCGCAAGCTATTTAATACGAATCTCTAATATTCTCAAAAATCTGTTGCATTCTTAATCTTACTTCTGATGAAGGTTGTGTAAAATGGTTGTTCATAAAACTAAATATAATCGTCTTGCCAGATTTAGTCAATAGATAACCGCTCAAGCAATAGTTATTTCCTAAACTCCCAGATTTAGCATAGAGGTATGGCTCGTGCTCACTACCATACCAATTCTCTAAAGTTCCAGATACTCCTCCTGATGGGAAAATTTTGAAAAGTCGCTCCTTTGGTTGTTCTTCATAGAGGCGTGCTAACACATGCACCATAGATTGCGGCGTGAATAGATTGTAACGTGAGAGTCCGGACCCGTCTACCCACCTGGGCTGTTGCGGTAGGTTTGGTAGCAAATTTTCCAAGACATTCCTTATCGCTAGCTTACTGTTTAGGGTATCCGTGGTTTCGGATGCAGAAAGAACTAGTAATTGTTCGGCGATGAAATTATCGCTTTCATGCATCAATCTTACATAGAGGGAATCGGCTTCTATGCCATACAATGTTTTTTTCTTTCCCTTAGGCATTTGTTGGGTAACCCTTATTTTTAGGTTCAATTCCTTTTCAAGTAGGTTTTTAAGGATAGTATTTCCAGTTTTAAAGGGTACTTCTAAGGTGTCTGTCCTAGCGGTATCAAAGTAAAATAGGTTGCGGTGTATTTCGCGGTTGGTATTATTTGAAACGTGCACCACACTATCCTTAAAATACTCAGGTATAACTTGTGCTCCTGCTTTATTGGAAATTATCACCACATTACCATACATTGGAAAACCGCTTCTTTCTGGGGAGTAGGAGTACTCATAATCGTCCCAGGACCAACCAGGTCCAAAGCTCGAATCTTGAAAATTGCCGGTATGTAAAACAATGTTTTTATGCTGTTTAAGAAAATATAAAGCCGTACTATCCTTTAAATAGGGGTGTAGAAAAGAGGGGTCTCCTGTACCTTCAACATACAAGGTGTCGTTTTGCTCTACATATCGTACTGCGGGAATTTTATCCGGGAGGGTATTTAAGGCTGTGTATAAGGTGAAAATCTTAGTATTGCTTGCAGGGGTAAAGTACTTGTCACTATTTTGATTAAAAAGGGTGTCTTTGCTATTACCATCTATAAACAAAAGACCTGTGAACTGGTTATCATAAAAGGCTGAGGATAAAGTATTATCCATGTTTTTTATAACCATTTTTTTGGTTGATGAACAACTAATCAAAAAGATTATAAGATAACAACTCAGGAGCACTTTTTTCATTTGGTTATGGAAGATGAATATGTTTGGAAGTTATAACGTACCTAGATTTAACATTTCTAAGTTTTTTTAACGTATCGATTGCAATATTATATATTATTTTATGTTTAAATTTACGTAACAACTAATTAATAAACAAGGTACTACAATGGCAAAATCAATGCTTGAGTACAGCAAGACAGTACTGAAAAAAGTTAGTTTCGATGTGAAATTATTTTGCAAAGAACTAAAAAAAGCCCTTCAACTTTTACTACCGGATGAGGTGGAAGAATTGAGACTCTGGTTACAACAGTTCATAACAGACAAACCAGAATTACAAAACAGTTTAACGTATTTAAAAGCATAACGAAAAGCCACTTTAAAGTGGCTTTTTTATTTGTTTAACGGACTTATAATTTTCACATCCTGAAATGTGATTGCGCCTTTTACAATACTGGTAATAACCTCCTTCAACGCCTCTGTTATCTGAATCTTCAGCTCATTTTTATGAAATATAATACTCACTTCACGTGCTGGTGATGGTTCTTTAAAGTATTTGATATTTTTTTTGTTTTCGGGACTAAGTTCCATGCTATTCAAATAGGGGAGAAGCGTCATCCCCAAACCCTCATTGGAAAGGTTTACCAAGGTTTCGAAGCTTCCGCTTTGTAATTTAAAATGTTCATCTCCCAGTTTTTTTGGTGTTTTACAGAGGTTTAATACGCCGTCCCTAAAACAATGGCCGTCCTGTAGCAGTAATATATCAGAAACGTCCAGGTCTTCTACTGTTAATTCCTTAATTCCACTTAATCGGTGCTCAGGAGTAATATATCCTACAAAGGGTTCGTAATATAGGGGTCTTTCCTTAATATATTCAATTTCTAAGGGCGTAGCGGCAATGGCCGCGTCTAAATGACCATCCTGGATATTTTTTATCAGATTTTCTGTGCTTTGTTCCTTTATGATAAGATTTACTTTAGGATATTTAGTGATAAAGGTTTTTAAGAACATAGGCAACAATGTGGGCATAACCGTTGGAATGATACCCAAGGTGAAATCCCCACCAATATATCCCTTGTCTTGATCTACGATATCTTTTATTCGCCCAGCTTCGTTTACAATGTTTTTAGCCTGCGCCACAATTTTTTTTCCAACTTCTGTAACGGATATGGGTTTTTTACTTCTGTCGAATAATAGCACGTCCAGCTCATCTTCCAGCTTTTGCACCTGCATACTCAGCGTAGGCTGGGTAACAAAGCTTTTTTCTGCAGCCAGTGTGAAATTTCGATATTCTGCAACGGCCAGTACATATTGTAATTGTGTAATAGTCATAAGGGTAATTTTACTATACAAAATTAAATAAACTATCAGTTAAACTTATGATAATCGTCAGGTTTATTTGATTTTGTTATGGTGATTGGTGACTTGAGAGGATTTTGAGAAGCTAGTAAACTAAGGTTGAACAACTAAAAAAAGCCCCTACAAAAGGCGCTTTTTATTGAGGAGGCATTTGCGTTTTTAGAACCGAATCCTGAATTCTAAATCTTCATCGGTTACTTCAAATTTGGCAGTGGCAAAACTTGGAGGGCCAAACTCAGTTCCGCCAGATGTGGCATAGCTCTCTTTAGGCATACCATTCGCCTCGAAATCCATTCTATTGTTTTGGTTGGCATCATGTAAGAGCATTAGGGCGAAATTTCCTTTCTCCATATTTTCAAAGGTCAGCGTCACTTCTCCTTTGGTCGCATCTAGTTCTTGGTTGATTATACCAGGACCTTTCATAAAGGTTTGTTCTGTGTGCAAGGCTGCCATAACAGTACCTTCATCCGAGAGTACATTTTCTATAACCACAGTTATAGTTACACCTTCTTTGTCTTGTGCGGTTACTACTACACTACTAAATACTAATCCTAAAATAAGTCTAATTGTTTTTATACTATTTGTTGTTTATATGTTTATCGTTGGAACAAATCTGCAACAAAACCATATGGAAATAAAAAGGGAACTACCCAACTGTTGAATTTTGGGAGCCAACTGTTTTAGGCATTTGATGTGATATTGTAATGGTTATGGAATGAGCATTAGTGCAGTAGCCAACAACGATTATGATTTTAAATATCATGTAAATACTTCTTAAAATCTATGTTAGTAGTATACAAATAAGCGAAACACCTTCGGCATTCAGTTTTAAACTTGATAACATTTTAGAAGGTTAACCGTGGTTTTAAGATAGTAGAGAAGTATGCAAAAGAAGCCCGGTTTTTGTCAATCAACCAATACTATAGACGCTATTAGTAATTTGAATGCTTGTGGCTTTTTATTGCCAATTAAAAACTGCAATTCTTCTATGGTATCGTGATTAAAATTAGGTAGGTCCAGTTCTCTGCCGCGAAAGGTAGGGTAGAAGTCTTTCAATCTGAATTCAAGGGTTTGCCAGTCCCCACTAGTTTCGAATGTTGTAATATAACTGTAGTATTGTTTGCGCTTATCTTTTACCCGAAATTGGTAGGGATTACCATCACCTTTTATGCGAATACGGATAGTATTGTTTGGACTTACAGCAAGAGTCTTTATATCATACCGAACTGAAGAGAAGCCACCATTATTTTCTAAGGACACTACTCCTGAGAATTTTCCGTAACCTTCATCGGTCAAGTCAAATGTTCCAGACGAACGGCCACCCATAACCACGTCATCTACCACATACCAGTTTATGGTGGTAGGGTTCTCTTTAAAATCGACTATTATTTGTGCTGTCATACTCTTAATTATTAAAAAGAAAGGGAATATATATTTTAGTTGACTCTCCATTTCACATAAACTGTTGTCATTAATTTTATAGGATAATTGGATATTCATTACCAGTTACTCCTCATCCTTTACAAAAACCATACAATGCTGCCATGGTAGGTTATCGATATTCTCTTGCAGTACCATGCCCACGGCCTTCATTTCTTTAATCGCTTGGGCTTCGGTCATTTTGTGTAACTTTTTGATAGGCACATTTTGGTCTTCGCCCCGGTATTCTATCAAATACAATTTACCATTAGGTCGCATTGCTTTTTTGATGGAGGATAGCATTTCGTAAGGAAAATTCATTTCGTGGTAGACATCTACAATGAGCACTTTATCGACTGACTTCGGTGCTAGGTTTATACTCTTTTCGCTTCCTTTTACCAATTCTACATTACGGAAATTATCACCCACTTTTTTATCCCTCATCGCGGCCAACATTTCATCCTGTATATCAACAGCGTAAATGGTGCCGGCTGTTGCCTTGGATGCCATCTTGTACACATGGTAACCAGAACCTGCCCCGATATCGGCAATATCGTCTGTTTTAGAGATACCCATATTTACTAAAAGGGACGTCGTATTTTCTTCCTTTTCACGCTCATCCCTTTCCAACCAAGACATACCTTGGTAGCCCATAACATGAGATATTTCGCGATTCATATACCATTTTCCAATGCCGTTAGAATCACCTTTTTTAAACGTGTAGGGGCTTTCTTGGGCGTAATTTAACCCTGAACAAAATAAAACAAAAAGAGGAAGCATTTGCATTAGTGTTCTAATCATTTTTGGTCTTTTTTACTTTGTTTAACTTAAGAGATAAAGTTAGGGGTTTAAGAGCTTACCTTTCCTTAACAAAACTTTAAAATTAACTTAGACCTAATAATTTTTCTTATAGAAGAAAGCAGTAGTAAAGAACTTATTTTTTAAAGGTCACAGTTTTTAGCGAAGCACAGCTTGTATCCCTCATTTATAGAATATTAGATTCATTTTTATCACCAAAAACTTAAAAATCTAACCTGTTTTATTAAATTAAATCTAAATTTCTAGCTTTAGATTTTATAATCCTCAAAAAAGCAGGTATATCTTAAAACCACCCTTCTTTATCGTATCTTTTACCAAATAAATCCAACAAACTATCATGAAACAAAAAACCTTCACGCTATTTTTTCTATGTGCCTTGTTCGTTACGGCAAGCTGCTTTTCACAAAAGAAAATATCCAAAAAACAAATTGAAAAATTAAAGTTAGAAGCTGCTGCCATTGTTGAAGCCAATAAAAAGCAGTCTCAGGTAATGGTTGATAAAATTTTTAGTTTTGCCGAGCTGGGGTTTCAGGAGGTGGAATCCTCTAAATACCTTACTGGGATTTTAGAAGAAAATGGTTTTGAGATTGAAAATTCAATATCGGGTATTCCAACAGCGTGGTTTGCGACATGGAGTAATGGAGACGGACCTACCATAGCCTTAGGTAGTGATGTAGATTGCATACCAAAAGCCTCACAATACCCTGGAGTCGCTTATCATAAACCTATAGTAGATGGTGCACCCGGGCATGGTGAAGGACACAATGCAGGTATTCCTATGAATATTTCTGCTGCGTTGGCTGTAAAGCAAATTATGGAGCGAGAAAATATTGGCGGTACCCTGCTTGTTTGGCCAGGCATTGCCGAAGAATTGGTTGCAGCTAAAGCCTGGTATGTGCGAGATGGGCTTTTTGATGATATAGACATGTGTATTTTTACGCATGTAAGTAATAACCTCAGTGTTTCTTATGGCCCCACAAGAGGTACGGGATTAATCTCAGTAGAATATTCTTTTGATGGAGAATCTGCTCACTCTGCTGGATCTCCATGGCGCGGAAAAAGTGCCTTGGACGCAGCTGAATTAATGAATATAGCTTGGAACTATAAAAGAGAACATTTACATCCCTTAAGACGGTCTCATTCTATCTTCACAGACGCTGGTGACCAACCCAATGTAGTACCTTCTAAAGCAGCGATATGGTTTTATTTTAGGGATATAAAATATGAGGGAATCATGGATATGTACAACGAGGCAAACAAAATGGCCGAGGGTGCTGCAATGATGACAGGTACCACAGTAGAACATAAAGTACTAGGTGCTGCATGGCCCAGACATTACAACAAGGTAATTGCAGAGACCATGTATGAGAATATTAAGCAAGTAGGTTTACCTACATGGTCTGAAGCGGACCAAGCGTTGGCCAAAGCTGTACAGACCGAGGTGAATTCAGAAAAAATAGAAGGATTGAGTACGAAACTTGATCCCTTAGGACTGCCGGTAATTGAACCGATTAGCGGAGGTTCGGATGATATAGGAGACATTTCTTGGAAAATACCTACGGTAACCATGCGTTTTCCCTCTAATATTCCAGGGTTACAAGGACATCATTGGAGCAACGCTATCTCCATGGCCACGCCTATTGCACACAAAGGAGTAGTGGCGGGAGCCAAAGCAGAGGCCATGACTATTTTAGATTTTCTTTTAAAACCAGAGTTGTTAACGGGAGCTTGGGACTATTTTACAAATGAACAAACCAAAGAAACTAAATTTATTCCCATGATTTCTGAAAGTGATATGCCTCCCATTTATCTGAACGCAGACAAGCAAGGGCAGTTTAGGACTCAATTAGAGCAGTTTTATTATGATGAAACCAAATATGACACGTATTTGGAGCAATTAGGAGTTGAGTATCCTACGTTGAAAAAGTAGATTCTTCTGTAGTTAATTTTATAACAACCCTGCATACATTTTGTATGACAGGGTTGTTTTTTAGCGCCATTAATTTTTAATGTGGAGTTGTTGAAAAATCAAGTATGAATTGCAGACTATAATATTATCTACATTTAAGTATGATAATTATATGTAGTACATTAGTTTAGCAATTTTAATAATACACCCTAAGAATACCTTTTAACGAATTATAATATGCTCTCAAAAAAGATAGTACCGGTTGCAACTTGCGGAGTAACTATGTGTATGCAGATGTTAGATAGTAAATGGAAGCCCATTATTCTATTTCAAATCTCAAAAGGTGCGAACCGATTTACGAAGCTACTCACAGCGGTTGAGGGTATTAACAGGCAAATGCTGAGTAAGCAGTTAAAATCTCTAGAGAAATCGGGTATCCTAGAACGGAAAACCTTTCCTGAAATTCCGCCTAGGGTAGAATATACTATAATGCCACTAGGGAAATCTTTACTTCCTGTAGTACAGGCTATGAAGCGTTGGGGAGATAAACAGACCGGTATTGCTGAGGTGAAAACACAAGTGGGCACTAAGGTCGCTCCGCAACAAACAGCGCTATTCGATTAATCGCAGCGCATACTTGGCTTCTAGCATCTAGAAACCGGTGAGCTAAAACTACACCAATTTCTTTTCCAATAATGCCATATAGAATCCGTCAAATCCGCTTTTAGAGGCGTAGATTTTCTTCTCGCTAATAAGTGTGAAGTCTGTTCCTTCTTCACTGGATAAAAACGATTTTACCTGATCGTTATTCTCCTGCGGTAGAATAGAACACGTAGCGTATACCATTTTACCGCCTGGCTTTAAGATTTTGCTATAGCTACCTAAAATTTCTCTTTGAATTTTGGTAATTTTCTCCAAGAATTCTGGCTGCATCTTCCACTTAGTATCAGGATTTCTTCTGATTACTCCTAACCCGGTACAGGGTGCATCTATAAGCACTCTATCTGCACTTCCGTATAGTTTTTTAAATACCTTGGTAGAGTCAATCTCCCTAGGCTCTATATTGTGCGCGCCATTTCTTTTGGCACGGCGCTTTAATTCTTTTAGTTTGCTGCCGTAAATGTCCATGGCAATTAATTGCCCTTTGTTTTCCATTAAGGCGGCAAGGTGTAATGATTTTCCGCCAGCTCCTGCACAGGTATCTACCACCCGTTGTCCCGGTTTTACATCTAGCATGGCAGCTACCAACTGAGAAGAGGCATCCTGCACTTCAAAGTATCCTTTTTTGAACGATTCCGTGACAAAAACATTAGCTCTTTCTGGTAATACTAGTGCAGAATCATATCCTTTAATAGCTTCGGTCACAATACCTTCATCTAAAAGGGCTTTCCTTAATTCTTCTCTGGTTGTCTTTAGGGTATTGGTTCTAAGGATGACTTGCGCAGGTTCATTGAGTTTTGCTATTTCTGCCGTCCATAATTTTTCACCTAGCGATTTTTCACAAAGCTCATCTATCCAATCTGGCACCGCTTCACGGTATTTTCTAATCTTGGAAAGCTCATCGAACTTCCCTTTAATGCGACGCTCTGGAGTAGGTTCTATTTGTTTCCAATCGGGTAGCGCAATCCCTTTAAGAACGGCCCAAACGGCCCACATACGGAATAAATCAGGTCTACTAAAAGGTTCCTTTACATCTGCAATTTCTGTATAGAGACGTTTGTACCGTACCATTTCATAGGTAGTCTCTGCAATAAAACCTCTATCTCTAGCACCCCAGCGCTTGTCAAAACGCAATACTTTTTGAACCACCTTGTCGGCATATTCTTTTTCATTAAATATTAAATTCAAGGCATCTATTACGGCAAATACAAGGTTCCTGTGCAGTTTCATTCTAAAAAATTAAGTTCGCAAAGGTATTGTTTTAGAAGTGATTCCCTTTATTTTTGAGAAACTTTAATAAACATGCGCCACTTTAGCTTTTTAATCGTTTTTACGCTACTTGTTTCCTGCTTGCAAGTAGATAAAAAAAACCAGGTTACAAGTGTTGAGATTGAAACCTTGTATTCCGATTCCCTAAGTATCCGCGCCATAGAAATTATGGGGAATAGCCTTGCATTTGCAGCGAACAAAGGAACTTTTGGTACAGTTGATTTAAGTACGGGAAAAGTAAGAAGCAATATTGAAAAATACCATACGAGCATTCCAGAGTTTCGTGCCATAGCGCATACGTCGACTGATTTTTTTATGCTTTCTATAGCCAATCCTGCGTTACTATACAAAACTGGTGATCAAGGGAATATGGAACTCGTTTATAAAGAAGAGGATGATGCTGTTTTTTATGATGCGATGACTTTTTGGAACGATATGGAAGGTATTGCAGTTGGAGATACTATGGATGGCTGTATAAGTATCATAATCACCCGTGACAGTGGTTCTAATTGGACTAAACTGCCCTGTAGCGATTTGCCAAAGGAAATTGAAGGGGAAGGTGCTTTTGCGGCAAGTAACACCAATATTTCAGTCGTTGGTGACAAAACATGGATTGCGACTACAAAACGAATTTTGTTCTCTTCTGATAAGGGGCGCACGTGGGAAGTACAGCTAACGCCGATACGTTCAAAAGAACCTACGGAAGGCATCTATTCTATTGCTTTTTACGATGAAAATTTAGGCGTAGCTATTGGCGGAGATTATACTAGTCCTGAACGAAATACCTCCAATAAGATAATAACCACAGATGGGGGTTTGACTTGGAAACTTATGGCAGATGGTGCATTGCCTAATTATAGGAGCTGTATCCAATTTATACCTGGAACTAGAGGAAAAGGAATTGTAGCCCTAGGCTTTACCGGTATTGCTTATACCAGTAATCAAGGTGAGACGTGGACACAACTAACGGAAGAATCTTTTTTCACACTTCGTTTTCAGAACGATTCTATTGCCTATGCAGCAGGGAGGGATAGAATTGCAAAGTTGACATTTAGGTAAGGTGTTAACACAGGTTAGCCTTTCCTAACTATGAGATAATGGTGCTAGAGTTATTTTTTTGGTACCAGATTTAAAACGCATCTCCAGGATACCAGTCTAGTTGAATAACCTCTATTTCCGAATTCCCTTTTTGTATCAGTTCCTTAAATTTTGATACATCGCTTACATCAGGGTTTCCTCTATAATGGTAGGGATATACTTGTTTTGGGCTGAATTCTAGTACTGCATCCGCAGCGCTTTCTGGCGTCATAGTATACGGTAGGTTCATGCAAATAAATGCTTTGTCTATATTCTTAAGGGCTCTCATTTCTGGAATATCCTCCGTATCCCCAGAAAAATAGAGTCGTTTTCCTCCTATATTTAGAACATAACCGTTTCCCCGGCCTTTCTCATGAAATTTTAACGCTTCTTTCCGTAGGTTATACATAGGAATTGCATCTATGTATATGCCGAAACGTTCTTTGGATTCTCCATTGTTAAGTACATCTAACTGAGGGGTGAACACATCCGGAATTTTATCGGCTACCACTTGTGGAACCATAATTTTTGCTTTAGAAGTATCCAGTGCTTCAAGTGTTTCCAAGCTAAAATGGTCCCCGTGTATGTCAGTTATTAATATTAAATCAGGTTTTTTTTGACCTTCAAAGGCAGATGCGCCACCAACAGGATCTATATATATGGTTATGTTGTTCCATTCCAATACAGTAGTTGCGTGTTCAATGGGAGTTATTAGTATATCGGAGGTTTGAGACTTGTTTTCTTCGATAGATGGTGCTTCAGATGCTAAATCTATCTCAGAATCTATACGTTTTTTGCTCTGTTGTTCTTTGCATCCGGTAAGTAGGATGCATCCTATAAGTGTGTAGACTATTGTTTTCATTGTAGTGTGTTTTAAATATGATATTAATTCGTGCTCTGAGCAATGTGCAGCCCATCCAAATATTTGTTCGTCTAAGGTTTCGTCAATTTAAAGATAACTCCATTTTTACATCGCTGCGTTCATACGGTAAGTTATTTTCTAATTCCACATCTCTGAATCCATACTTTCGATAGATGTGTAAGGCTGCAGGTAGCTTAGTGCTAGAGTATAAGGTAATTGTCTCCCAGTGCTGCCCTTTGGCAAATTCAATAGCAAAGGACAATATTTGTTGGCCGAATTGTAATCCATGGTAACTGGCATCTACGGCCATTTTACCTAATTCAAAATTCTTGTCTTTATAGGGTTGTAATGAAAAGCAACCGACGATAGTGTTGTTGTATTCCGCCATAAAAATATAACCACCTTTGTCTACGATAGCATTTTCACAATCACTTAAAAGGATTTTGTCCTTTTCTTCTACATAAAAGTATTGCTCTAGCCAAGCGAGGTTTAAGGTTTTAAAATCTACTGCATGTTTAGATTCGAACGGAATTATTTTTAACTGCATTTTTCCAAATAACGGTAATTCGTCTATAAAGTTAGCCCTTTGAACGAAAAAAAGGCTAAGCGGATCCAATTATTTTACGGTAAAAAATCTAAAAATAGATTCCATCCGTATATAGAAGGATAGAAACAATAATTTTATCAAAACCAAAAAAAACAATTTAATAGTTCATTATGACTGAAACAAAAAATAACAATGGATTAAAGGTATTAGCGGCATTACTAGGTGTGGTGCTTTTAGGTACTATAATTTACACTGTAAGTCTTTATCAGGACAAGAAAAAAACCGAAAAAGACCTTACCTCTGAAAAAGAATTAGTTGTTGAAGATTTGAATAGCTTAAAATCTGAATACGACAAGGCTATTTTAGAAAGCAATGCAACTAACGAAGAATTAGTTTCTGCAAGAGATAATATTGCAAGATATATCGATTCTGTTAAGACCATGAAAGCTGATATTTCATCTTTAGGTAGATATAGAAGACAGGTTGGCGTATTAAAAGCAGAAAGAGAAAAACTTTTAAAGCAAGTAGATTCTTTGACAAGATCTAACACAATGATTGCTATGCAAAGGGATAGTACATATGTAGAATTGGAAAAGCAAACTGTTTTTAATGATTCTCTAGTAGTTCAGAATACGAGCTTAGCACAGGCCGTGGAAAGAGGATCTGCGTTGAATCTTTCTAAAATAAATGTAGATGCCGTTAGGGAACGTAATAGTGGAAAGTTGTCATCTACAACAAGAGCAAGATCTACGGATAAATTTAAAATTTGTTTTACCGTAGCGGATAATGTTATCGCAGAAGCTGGTGACCGGGAATTTTACTTAGAGGCTTTAGATCCACAAGGAAATGTGGTTGGAGAAAGTATGTCTAAGACAAATGATAATGGTGCCTCTATAACGTATAGCAAAAGCACAAGCTTTTACTTTGAAAATAAATCTTTAGATATTTGTGACTACTTAAACAAACCAGCTGGAGATTTTCAAAAAGGACAGTACATGGTTAACGTTTACGATGATAACTTAAAATTATTGGGAACCTCACAGTTTACATTAAAATAGGAAACACTATCCATATTAATAAAAAAGGGAGGTTCCAACTGGAATCTCCCTTTTTGATTTTAACTATTTTTGTAACAAAAACTATTGTTATTTTAGACTCCCTACCATTTGTTCCGGTTTAACCCATTCATCATAGTCTTCCGCGGTTACATATCCTAAATTAATAGCTTCCTCCTTAAGCGTAGTACCGTTTTCATGCGCTGTATTTGCAATTTCGGCAGCTTTATAATACCCAATTTTAGTATTCAACGCAGTTACCAGCATTAAAGAATTATTCAGTAATTGCTTAATTACTTGATGATTGGGCTCAATACCTGCCGCACAGTTAGTATCAAAACTTTTGCAAGCATCGCCAAGCAATTGGGCGGACTGCAAGATGTTCGCCGCCATCATTGGCTTAAACACATTAAGCTCATAATGCCCCTGTGTTCCGCCTATGGTAACTGCAACATCATTACCCATAACTTGAGCACATACCATTGTTAACGCTTCGCACTGGGTTGGATTAACCTTCCCAGGCATAATAGAACTTCCGGGTTCGTTCGCTGGGATAATAATCTCTCCAATACCAGAACGTGGTCCCGAAGCCATCATACGAATATCGTTCGCAATTTTATTTAAGGAAACCGCCAATTGCTTCAATGCTCCATGACTTTCCACAATAGCATCATGTGCTGCTAAGGCTTCAAACTTATTTTCTGCCGTTATAAAAGGGAGTCCGGAAAAATCGGCAATGTATTTTGCTACAAGTACGTCATAACCTTTTGGGGTATTTAGACCTGTACCAACTGCTGTGCCACCGAGTGCTAGTTCCTGCAAATGTGGTAAGGTGTTTTTTAATGCTCTAAGCCCATGATCTAGTTGGGAAACGTAGCCTGAAAATTCCTGACCTAAGGTTAGGGGAGTGGCATCCATTAGATGCGTACGCCCTATTTTGACCACTGTGTTGAATTCTTGCGCTTTATTATGCAAGGTATTTCTTAGTTGGGTAATTCCTGGAATGGTAATATCAATAAGTTTCTTATATGCGGCGATATGCATCCCTGTAGGAAAAGTATCGTTTGAGGATTGGGACTTGTTAACGTCATCGTTAGGCTGAATCTTTTTTTCGCCTTCACCTATTTTATGCCCAGCTATTTCATGGGCACGATTGGCAACTACCTCGTTCACGTTCATGTTACTCTGGGTGCCCGAACCTGTTTGCCAAATGACTAAGGGGAATTGATCATCGTGTTTTCCCTCTAAAATTTCATCGCACACCTGAGCTATCAAATCTCTCTTTTCCACTGCCAGAACGCCCAGCTCACAATTGGTATAGGCCGCTGCTTTTTTTAGGTAAGCGAAACCATAAACAATGTCCAAGGGCATAGATGCTGGAGCCCCTATTTTAAAATTATTCCTTGAGCGCTCTGTTTGAGCCCCCCAATATTTATCGCTAGGAACCTTTACGTCTCCCATAGTGTCCTTTTCTATTCTATATTCCATATGGCACTTTATTTTGAATGTTATTTATAGCAACGGTAGTCTCACTATTTACAGAATAGGTTTTTCACTCCGTTTTATCTTTAATTAGCTTTTTATCTCAAATTTAAGACATAGTAGTCTAGCTAAAAATAAAGCTTCAAAAATTATTTTACGCTCTATTATGCCAAAATCATAAATTAATTTTAATTATAGCTTGCAAAAAATAATACGATTATGGTATCTTTGTATTAGATAAGAAGGAAACTATGTTTGAATTTGACCAATATTTAGGATTTTTAGCTTTTTTAACCATATTAACAATAGGTTTTTGGTTAATGATATTTTTGTTGGTATTCGTTGTGCCTTACTGGTTGGGAGGTAATATTATGGAACTTTTGAAAGAAAAGCGAGAGGCTAAAAAAGCCAAACGAGAAGCATAAAAAAAGAAGCCGTTTTGGCTTCTTTTTTGTTACTACCTTAAACATGTATTCAGTTTACTCTTCCTACGCGCTACTGAGTTAAATACCTCCAGATTTTGGCGTAAACAAAAGGTATTGATTTCTTTTTAAACCTTGAACTCGCAGTAAGTCATTTAATTTTTTTATCCCTATTATTTTAAAGCAATAAAACAAGTTACCTGCTTTAAATATAATAGCGTTATATGTTGGGTCTTTAAGGCAACAAGGTTTAGGTTTCCTTATTGACATAGGTAGAACCAAATAAAATCACAGAATGTGTCTGAATGTTGTATTTCTTTTTGTTTTTCCAAGTGAAATCATCAAATGGAAACTTCAAAATCTTGTTTAATTCTTATCTTTTTTTCGCTTTTTCTTTTTATTTTTTTTGATGGTCTTGCTTACTCCATCTTCTATTAAATCTAAAAAAGCTTGGTACTTTTCTGGTGGTAAGCTCATTTTTAGCTCCTCATCTTGCCGATCCGAAATGTTTTTAAATGTTTCCGACATTTTTTCTGGAGGGAGTTTTAGAATTTGCGCCTCAATTCTTTCTTGTACATATTTTTTAAGTATGGAGTTAACTACAGCCGATTCAAAATCGTTTAAAACAAGGGCCTCTGTTATCGATGGCATTTGTTCATCAACAATTTGGTCCGATGTTTTTGGTTCCGGTGGCTCTGGAGCGTTTTGTGTCTGAGGAATAGAACCAAGCTGTCTTCCCATGCCATTTCCTCCCATACCATTTCCTCCCATACCTCTGTTGAATTGAGCATAAGAGTCTGTTCCCAACATAATAAGAACCAACAATAAAACTCCTTTAAAAAAGCTTGGTCTGTTTTCTGATTTCATAGTGTAAACTTAAACTTTAGTGCAACTAGCAGGGATTACATTATTCTTAATATCCCATTAGGTTTTCCCATTGCTACTTGCTTTTTTATTTTAACAGCGTATTTATAGTGTCTACCGGTCTGCCTATCACAGCTTTTCCGTTGGAAATCACTATAGGTCTTTCGATTAGTTTAGGATACGCTAGCAAAGTATCCAGAATTTCTTCATCAGACAATAGTTTTCCTCGAAATTTTTCTTTCCAAACGGCTTCGTTTTTTCTTACCAGTTGCTCTGGCGATACGCCTAAACAAGAAATAATTTCTTTTAACTCTTCTTTTGAGGGAATTTCTTCCAAATATCTTATAACTTCAAATTCCTTGCCAGAATTTTCAAGAAGTTCCAATCCATCTCTAGATTTTCTGCATCTTGGATTGTGAAATATCTTAATCATTAGTTACAGGTTTCTTGTTTTGGCCCAAAATAGCGAAAAATAAACGCTTAACTTAAAAAACGACTATTTACTCCTCTTCTTTTTGTCCCATCATCATTAAATATGCTTTTAAAAAACGGTCTAAATCTCCATCCATAACCGCATCTACACTACCTGTTTCCTCAGCTGTTCTTACATCTTTTACTAATTTGTAAGGATGCATCACATAGTTTCGGATTTGAGAACCCCATTCAATTTTCATTTTTGAGGATTCTATTTCCTGTCTTGCCTCCATCTTCTTTCGAAGTTCTATTTCGTACAATTGCGATTTTAGCATCTTCATAGCAGTAGCCCTATTATCATGCTGACTTCGGGAATCCGAACATGAAATCTGTATGCCACTGGGGTGGTGCGTCAACTGTACCTTTGTTTCAACCTTGTTTACATTTTGTCCACCTGCGCCACTGGAGCGCGCAGTTGTAATAGTAATATCAGCAGGATTCACATCTACTTCTATACTATCGTCAACTAAAGGATACACATAAACAGATACAAAGGAAGTATGCCTTTTAGCATTACTATCAAAAGGGGATATTCG
Source organism: Maribacter sp. (assembly GCA_047632415.1). Taxonomy (GTDB): domain Bacteria; phylum Bacteroidota; class Bacteroidia; order Flavobacteriales; family Flavobacteriaceae; genus Maribacter. Next base: position 6,417 of record JBLICT010000023.1, on the reverse strand, counting down.
AACCAACCTGTGTACACCGTTTTCTCCTTTTAACCAGCCAAAAGCAAATTCTCCATTAATTTCCAAGGTTACCGTTTTAATACCAGCAACATCACCCTCTTGGTAATTTAGTTCCTTCACCTTGTATCCGTTCTTTTCGGCCCACATCATATACATACGCATAAGCATAGCGGCCCAATCACAGCTTTCTGTTCCTCCTGCTCCAGCCGTAATCTGGAGTACAGCAGGGAGCTCATCACCTTCTTCAGAAAGCATGTTTTTGAACTCCATTTTCTCAAGAACGCTTAACGCTTTGTCGTGCTGGGCTTGCACCTCGGCTTCAGACACTTCTCCCTCTTGTAGAAATTCTATAAGAACTTCTAAATCGTTTACTAGGCTGCTGGCTGCATTGAAATCATCTACCCATTGCTTTTTGGATTGAATGAATTTCATGTGCGCTTGTGCCACTTGGGGATTATCCCAAAAGTCCGGAGCTAAGGTTTTTTCTTGTTCGTTCTCTATTTCAATAAGTTTGGCATCAATGTCAAAGATACCTCCTCAACGCGCCAAGGCGATCTATAAGACCTTTGTAATGGTCCGTGGTAATAATCATTCCGTTCTATTTTGTGGTAAAAATAATGTTCTTTTAAGCAATAGTAATCGCTCGTGACTTCTTTTATGATCTAATCGCATTTTAAAAAATGCTATTTCCTTTATTTTATATATTTTTAGGAGCTAAACCACTTTAAAAATGAAAAATTACATCTTGCTTGTATTTGGCTTGTTTGCCTATCAGCTATCTACTGCACAGTTTTCTGAAGATAAATCTGATTTTCAGAAATATGAAGGTCTTTTTGATTTCTATTATGACGCCATGAATGATAAAATTTTCTTGGAGGTCGATAAACTTGACCAAGATTTTCTATATGTGTATTCCTTAAGTAGCGGTATAGGGAGTAATGATATAGGATTAGATAGAGGGCAATTGGGTAACGAACAAGTTGTCCATTTTAAAAAAGCTGGAAACAAACTGCTTTTGGTACAGCCAAATTTAAAATTTAGGGCATTGACTAATAATGCCATGGAAAAAAAATCCATAGAACAGGCCTTTGTAAAGTCTATTTTGGGAGGTTTTAAGATTGAAGAAGAAAAAAACGGAACATACGTAATTGATATCACCGATTTTTTAATGCAGGATGCTCACGGTGTTTCGAGAAGATTAAAACGTGCAAAACAAGGCTCCTACAGCATGGATCGTTCAAAAAGTGCTTTTGCACTGGAACGCACCAAAGCCTTCCCTAAAAATATAGAATTTGATATGACCATGACTTTTAAGGGTGAAGCCTCGGGTAGTTATATACAATCGGTAACTCCAAATTCAGGCTTGATAACCGTAGCGCAGCATGCTTCCTTTATAGAACTTCCTGATAATGGGTATGAAAAAAGGATATTTGACCCCAGAAGCGGTTCTTATCCATTTTCCTATTATGACTATGCAACACCGGTAGAAGACCCTATTTTAAAGCGTTTTATAACCCGTCACAGGTTAGAGAAGAAAAATCCCAATGCCAAAATTAGCGAAGCGGTTGAACCTATTGTGTATTATTTGGATAACGGTACACCAGAGCCTGTAAGATCTGCTCTTTTAGAAGGTGGCCGCTGGTGGAACGAGGCATTTGAGGCTATTGGCTACAAGGATGCCTTTCAATTAAAAATGCTTCCGGACGATGCGGACCCCTTAGATGTTCGCTACAATGTAATCCAATGGGTACACCGATCTACAAGGGGCTGGAGCTATGGGAGCAGTATTACAGATCCAAGAACAGGAGAAATAATAAAGGGACATGTAAGTTTAGGAAGCCTAAGAATCCGTCAAGATTTTTTAATTGCTCAAGCTTTAATGAACAAACCTTTTGCCGAGCGCGACGATAATAATCAACCTATGTTGGATCTTGCCATTGCCAGGATACGGCAGCTTTCTGCGCATGAAATTGGACATACCATTGGCTTTGCGCATAATTATGCCGCTAGTACTAATAATAGGGCATCGGTTATGGATTATCCGCATCCGCAGTTTTCGCTAAAGAGAGGCGCAATAGATTTCTCAAATGCCTACGCAACCGGAATGGGAGATTGGGATAAGGTTACGGTGGCCTATTCTTATGCCGATTTTGAAGAGGGAGCCAATGAACGGGAGGAATTGAACAAAATTTTGAAGTCAGCACAAGATGAAGGGTTGCGGTATATAACCGATCAAGATGCACGTCCGCAAGGTAGCGCTCATGTTCTGGCTCATTTGTGGGATAATGGTACAGATGTAAGCAAAGAGCTTACTGAAATGCTAAAAGTTCGTAAAACTGCTATTGATAATTTTTCTATTGATAATATTAGGACCAACGAACCCAATTCTGTTTTGGAGGATGTATTTGTTCCGCTCTACTTTTTTCACAGGTACCAGACGGAGGGTGTCGCCAAAATTATTGGCGGTTTGGAGTATAACTATGCGGTAAAGGGAGATGGACAAAACGTAGTGACTACAGTCGGAAGAAAAATGCAGGAAGATGCTCTTAAAGCTATTTTAAAAACCTTGGATGCAGAGGAAATCGCCATTCCAAAAGAAAAGCTGAGTCTTTTCCCGCCTAGGGCATTTGGTTACGGTAGAACACGGGAATCCATTAATGGAAAAACCGGTGTATCTTTTGATCCCCTGTCCGCTGCAGAAACAGCTGCGGATATGACGCTGGGCTTTTTGCTTCACCCGGAGCGCGCTTCTAGGTTGATACAGCAAAAGTATTTGGATTCCAAGACTTTGGGTTTGGATGAGCTTTTAAATGACGTGGTTGAAAACACCTTGAATAAAAATCATGCTGAGGATTATCTAAACGGCGCACAGCAGAATATCAATTTTAGGGTGTTGTTTCATATTATGAACCTAGCGGCTGCCAAACAGGTACATCCACAGGTGAACGCAATCGCGAATCAACAACTAAAAAAGTTGGCTACCAACTTTGGCGCGTCAAACGATATCATGAAATCCGAAATGGGCAGACGTATAAAGAATTTCTATGAGCATCCGGATAAATTCGAAGTACTGCCAGCACCTGTACTGCCAGATGGTTCACCAATTGGGATGGATTGTTTTCACTAAAAGTATACTGCTCACATTTAATATAATTCTTGATTACCGATTAAATGAAAATAAACCTTATAAGTGATACCGTAACAAAACCAACGCCCGGTATGTTAGACGCGATGATGCACGCGAAAGTGGGCGACGATGTTTTTAAGGAAGATCCGTCAGTGAATGCTTTGGAGGAACAAGTGGCCGAGATGTTCGGGATGGAGTCGGCCTTATTTTTCCCAAGTGGTACCATGACTAATCAAACTGCTATTAAACTGCATACCCAGCCTGGAGAGCAGTTGATATGCGATAAGTATGCGCATGTGTATAATTACGAAGGTGGTGGTGTTAGTTTTAATAGTGGGGTGTCTTGTAGGCTGGTAGATGGTAGTAGGGGAATGATGACAGCCGAGCAAGTTATTGCTGCTATCAACCCCCCCGATTTTTATCATAGTCCTTTATCTACTTTGGTCTGCATAGAAAATACCACGAACAAGGGTGGTGGAGCTTGTTGGGATTTTGAAGAATTGAAAAAAATTAAAACTGTGTGTGATGAACATCATCTAGCCTATCATTTAGATGGTGCCAGATTATGGAACGCACTAGTTGCTAAGCAGGAAGACGCCCAGCAATATGGGAAGCTTTTTGATACTATTAGTGTATGTCTTAGCAAGGGATTGGGCTGTCCTGTGGGTTCTGTGTTGGTAGGTAGTAAAGAAATGGTAACAAAGGCAATACGAGTGCGCAAAGTATTGGGTGGTGGTATGCGCCAAGCAGGATTTTTAGCCGCCGCGGCTACCTATGCCTTGGAACACCATATAGAAAGACTCTCCGACGACCATAGGAAAGCGAAAGAAATAGGTTCGTTACTTTCTGATTTAAGCTATATTAAAAAAGTAGAGCCTATAGAAACGAATATCGTAATTTTTGAGATTGATGAAAACTATTATAGTAGTGAAGTATTTACCACTATGCTTTTACAAAAGGATATACATATTATTAGCATGGGGCAAGGCAAGTTACGTATGGTCACCCATTTGGATTATACAGCTACTATGCACGACCGATTGTTGAGTATTTTACCAAAACTATAACATGGTTTTTTTTATTACTGAACTAAGCTCTAGTCGATTCTTTAAATTTTTGATACCATTTTCCATACCGGCTTCCGAACTATAAAATCCGCTTTTTCCTATCAGTTTTCCTTGTTTATTTTTAAGCTCGAACAAAAACTGGCCATTGAAATTTGTTTTGCGCTCAAAACTTTTGTTAATCGGAGCAGATCCCGATAGATTTCCTAAAGTTTCGTTTAAAGCTTGTTCTTCGGCAAAAGGAATACTTTTTAATAGTACTTTTCCCGTTTCCGATTTTACGAAAAATTTAAAATTATCTGATTTACTTTTCTTGATTTCAATCATTTACAAGGTTTTTATTAAAGATAAGAAAACTTTTGTTCGTGAGCATTTTATCAAAATCAATAAGAGGCATAGTTTTGCAGCAAATAATTCCCTTAAATAGAAAGTCTTTTGGTTTACTTGTATTTATTGATGAGCTTTAAATGGTGTTTTATGTCGCCATTCATGGAGTACCCGGAATATTCATCCAAAGATTTTCCATTACTTTTCAATACTTTAAGGAGCGGGAAGACTCCCTTTTTATTATGCGCTGCTAACACCTCCTTATTGTGTTTTAGTTACTCAGAAGATAATAAGGATTTATTTCTAGGCATATCTACATAAAGTAAAATATAGTTTTCGGATGTCTCTTTAAATTCGTTTGTATCATATAAATCTTTCTTCAGGAGCTTGCAAGGCGAACACCAATCACTACCGGTAAAGTATATCAAGATATTCTTGTCATGAGTTTTAGCCAGTTTTTGTGCAGCTTCAAGATCGTAGTGCCAATCGTTCTCTGAGCTTACGTCTGTGCTTGCCTGCGCGGAGAGTAGCAAGGGAAGTATGAAGAGTAAGAATAACTCTTTCATCTATATAAAATGTATTGGATACCTGTTTTTCAAGTATTGATGTCGGTTATAATTGTCCATGTTTTAGTCAAATGCCCATTATGGGCTTTCATTAAGCAAAATTTTAGTACAGCTTATTTAAATAACGAATCCATACCCGGAATATTGGGCATCCCTTCTTTAGCAACTGCTGCTAGTTCAGCTTCATTAACCGATGTTGCATTCTGTATCGCTTTATTTAATGTTACAATTAGAAAATCCTCCAATTGTTCTTTGTCTTGAAGCAGGTTGTCTGAAATATCTATTTTTTTAATCTCGCGGTTAGCAGTAATCGATATTTCTATACCTCCATCTTTGGATTTTTCATCTATATAAACAGTATCCAACCTTTTCTTGGTTGCTTCTACTTTTTGTTGGGTCTCTTTAAGTTTGCTCATCATTCCCATCATATCTCCGAACATACGTTGTCGTTTTTAAGTGTTTATGGTGTAAAAGTACTAAATACGTTGTAGTACATAGCGCTATTAAATCAAGATTAGTGCCAAGCTTACAATGGAAATAGTATTATTTTTACCGCTATTATAAAATTCAAAGTAGAACTTAATGACCAAGAATATTCCTCCGATTGCAAAAAAAATAGCTAAAGAATTAGTAACCCACGGCGATGTTAGGGTTGATAATTATTATTGGTTGAACGATAGGGAAGACGCTGAGGTACTTACATATCTGAACAAGGAAAACGCGTATTATGGGGCATTAACAGCGCATACGAAGACGTTTCAAGGAGAATTATTTAAAGAAATGAAAGGGAGAATTAAAGAGGATGATTCCTCTGTTCCTTATAAATCTAACGGATATTGGTACAAAACGCGGTATGAAATAGGAATGGAGTATCCTGTATATTCCAGATGTAAGGAAACGTTAGCGGCTCCTGAGGAAACTATTTTTGATGGAAATGAGATGGCCAAAGGACATGATTACTTTAAGCTAGGAGGAATAGCGGTAAGTCCTGATAATGAATTAGCGGCGTATGGTGTAGACACAGTTTCTAGACGGCAGTACACTTTACGTATCAAAAACTTGAAATCTGGTTATGTTTACGAGGAAGAAATTGAGAATACCACTGGCGGTGGGGTTTGGGCCAATGATAATAAAACATTGTTTTACACAAAAAAAGACCCGGTTACGCTGAGGTCTGATAAAATTTACAGACATGTTTTAGGAACCTCGTCAGCCGAGGATGTTTTGGTCTTTGAAGAAAAGGACGATACGTTCAGCACCTTCGTGTATCGAACCAAATCTAAAAAATATTTAGTTATTGGCTCTTTTAGCACATTAACTTCTGAGTTTCAAA
>JBLICT010000022.1:0-23870 GCA_047632415.1 Maribacter sp. | reverse complement strand
GCAACGAACTGGCAGCAGAATTATAGAGGATGCTTTAGTGATCATTTTTTGGATTATGAGGTGCTTCCAGATCGACTTGCTATTTGGAAAGAACGATGTCTAAATCCGTCTGTGAATCAATACATCCTTCTTGTGGAAGAAGATGGAATACTTTTAGGATTCTGTTGCGCCTATGTCAACGAAAGCCTCCTTTACGGTACGTATTTAGATAATCTTCATGTGAGTACTATAGCCAATGGAAAAGGCTTGGGTACTTTATTGATGCAACGCCTTATCAATGAAATTACTACTCGTGCTGGGATGGATAAAATGTATTTGTGGGTTTTGGACAGTAATGATACCGCTATTAATTTCTATGATAAATTAAAAGGAAGAAGAGCGGAAACTGTTAAAGCAGATGATATTGGGGATATTGAATTTTGGAAAATTAGATATGTTTGGGATGATTTGATTAAGTTAAAAGAAGTTGTCAAGGCTAAATTACAACAGTATGAACATAGAAGAATTTAGGGACTATTGCCTTTCTAAAAAGGGAATAACGGAAGAGTTTCCTTTTGACACCGTAACCTTGGTTTTTAAGGTTATCGGAAAAATGTTCGCACTTTGTGGTTTGGAGCGCGTACCCACTCAGGTAAACCTAAAATGCGATCCAGAAAGGGCTATTCAATTACGTGAGGACCACGAGGAAATTATTGAAGGATGGCATATGAGCAAAGTCCATTGGAACACGGTTCATATAGCCCGGTTAGATCCTAAATTAACTAAAGCGCTTATTGATCATTCCTACGATTTAGTAGTTGCTAAGTTCACAAAAAAACTGAAGGCGGAATTGGACGCACTTCCTTAAGTCCCTTATCCATATCTTTGCATTTTAATTGTAAAATCGTATCGTTACAATGCAGGATGCCGCTTCTTTTTATCAATCTGAGATTCAGAAATATACCACCGAACTTTCCAAGCTAAAAAAGCAATTATTTGCCTCTAGTATGGTGCGCTTATGCGTGTTTTTATCTGCAATACTTGCTGTATATTTTCTGTATGGTAACACCAAATGGGTGGCTGCTGTTATTTTGGCCACCATAGTGTCTTTTTTATATCTGGTATCTAGACATAGTGATTTGCAAAATAAGCGTGACAAACTAAAAGAGCTTATCCGTATCAACGAAATAGAGATGCAGGTATTGCAACGTAATTTTCACACCTTGCCAGATGGCGAAGTTTACAAAGACCCCATGCATTTTTACAGTCAGGATATAGACCTGTTCGGTATAGGCTCCTTTTATCAATATATAAACAGAACGGCATTACCACAGGGCAGCGATACATTAGCTGCAACACTAACGGAGAACCGTATAGATGGGATACTCCAAAAGCAGGAAAGTATTGCAGAATTGGGTAAATGTCCTGAATGGAGACAAAATTTTTCGGCCACCGCTGCCTTAGCAAAAGCAGAAACGAGTACGCAAACTATTGTTTCTTGGTTGAAATCTTATACGCCCTTTGTGCCTAAGTTGATGAGGTTTTTGCCTTGGATTTTTTCAGGCATGTCCATAATCGTGTTTGTCTTATATTTTTTGGATATCATTCTGGAATCCATTTTAATCTATTGGGTGTTTTTTGGAGTGTTTATTTCGGGTGTATTTTTTAAAAAAATCATGAATTTAGGCTTGTCTACAGGTAAAATTAAATCTACGTTTCAGCAATACAATCAGTTATTGAAATTAATAGAGGAAAAGGACTTCACTTCGGAAATTTTGAACGCTAAAAAGAAGCAAATCTTGAGTCAAGGAAGAAAAACATCCTTGGTGCTTGCAGATTTCTCAAAGCTTTTATCTAGTTTGGATCAGAACAATAACATTATCTATGCAATTTTTGGAAACGGATTATTTCTGACCGCTTTGGCTACGTGTTTCAAAATCGAAAAATGGATTGTAAACCATGGAGCATCCGTTGAACAGTGGTTTGACGTGATTGCCTTTTTTGATGCGCAGAACAGTTTGGGGAACTATGTGTTTAATCATCCAAACTATACCTTTCCAGAAATTGTAACAACAGGCACAGCCATCAAAGCCGAACAAGCTGGGCATCCGCTTTTGGACCCGAAAAAGAGCATTCTGAATGATTTTGAAATAAAAAACGAGGAGTTCTTCATCATCACAGGTGCTAATATGGCGGGCAAAAGTACCTTTTTGAGAACGGTTTCCCTACAGATAGTTATGGCCAATGTAGGTTTGCCTGTTTGTGCTACATCGGTGCGCTACGTGCCTATAAAACTAATCACCAGTATGCGGACGACAGATTCCCTTACAGACGATGAATCGTATTTCTTTTCAGAATTAAAGCGGTTAAAGTTTATAGTTGACGAAATTCAGCACGATTGCTATTTTATTGTATTGGACGAAATTTTAAAAGGAACCAACAGCACCGATAAGGCGAAAGGCTCCCGAAAATTTGTAGAACGTTTGGTAGCCTCTAATGCCACAGGGATAATTGCAACGCATGACCTTAGCCTCTGTGAGGTTGCCATAGAATTACCGGAGGTTAAAAACCATTATTTTGATGCGGAGATTATAGATGATGAGCTCCATTTTGATTATACGTTTAAGGATGGTATTTGTCAGAATATGAACGCTTCGTTTTTACTAAAGAAGATGGGAATTGTTGATTAGTTTGTAGCGGGCACTAGAAGTACAGCGAGCATCAAACTTGAACTTGACACTTGAACTTTATTTATTAAATGGATTCATTAACACAAATTGTATTAGGAGCGGCGGTAGGCGAGGCGGTATTGGGAAAGAAGGTTGGTAATAAGGCCATGTTGTATGGTGCCATTGCCGGAACTATTCCAGATTTAGATGTCATTGCACGCTATTTTGTGGATACTGTTACCGCTACGGAATGGCATCGAGGTTTTAGTCATTCCATTCTTTTTTCAGTATTGTTTGCTCCTTTGTTCGGTTACTTGGTTTGGAAACTACATCGCAAAGCAGAAGCTACATGGCGCGATTGGTCATTGCTGTTCTTTTGGGGGCTGTTTACCCATCCTATTCTTGATGCGTTTACTACTTGGGGCACCCAGCTATTTTGGCCCTTTAAAACCAGATTAGCTTTTCAAAGTATTTTTGTAATAGACCCCTTGTATACGGTTCCTTTTCTATTCTTATTGATTTTAGCCGCATTTCAAAATCGAACTTCGGCCAAGCGTAGGCAATACAATCGTTTGGGTTTAGTGATTAGTAGCTCGTACTTGATATTAACGCTACTACTAAAAGGAGTGGCCTACCAATCCTTTATCACAAGTTTGGACAATCAAAAAGTTGTGTATACCGATATCAATATAAGGCCCAGCCCTTTGAATACCATTCTGTGGACGGCCAATATCGATACCAAGGATGCCTATCTCATAGGCAACTACTCTTTTTTTGACACTAAGGAAATTGATTTTGAGGCGCATCCGAAGAACCACCAGTTGTTGGGTGATTTAAAGGAAGCGGATAAGGTAAAACGCCTTATTGCTATCAGTGAAGGATGGTATACCATAAGCGAAAAGGAAAATACACTCTATTTTAACGATTTGCGCTTTGGCCTTATGAGTCTAGATCCTGAGGAGACACAGTTTGCTTTTAGTTATGAACTAAACAGGACTACTGATCAGTTAATGGCTAAGGAAACACCAAAGTTTCGTAACGATGCGAAAAAATTGCTAGCGCTATTGTGGCAAAGAATTTTTGGGAATTAGTTTATTGCCTAACCATTTATATGCTGCGTTTTAAGCAATTAGGACGTTTTTATATTTCGTTGATCTATACCTTTTCACCTTTCACCTATTCTTGTTTCTGGCTTCATCGAATCCAGAGTTACTCCCTTGTGTTAAGATGCTACTTTTGGGGTATAATAAAAACGAATGTCATGATTAAAGAACTTAAAAAAACCAAAAAATACCTAGGATATTTACAAATGAATAGTTCTAAAAAAGAATACCAGATATGTGATGTGAGTAGCACGGCAAACGAAATAGTACTAAGTACATTAACACCTATTGCACCCTGATTATAGGAAAAGAATCAAACGATAGTTCCCCCAAATCTATTTATAAAGCCGGTATTTATATCGGCTTTATAAGTTTATCTAATAATCTGCTCTTATTTCAATCCTTTAACCTGAATATCGTGAAAAGTGTCTGCTTGAAGTCGCAGTAGCTCTTCTGCTTTTTTCTTTTTATACCCGTACAGCTCTTCCTCTCCTTTTAAATCTTCGTAGATTTTTTGGTTGATGTCATTGTCTGTAGTGACGATAAGTGCACGTTGTGCCATCTTTTGAGCTACCCAAGAAGCTAAAATACTTTCTTCTTCTTCCAATTTAATATCGTATTCCCCTTTTGGTGCCAGTAGTTTGGCGATAATGGGCGATGTCTCAATCGCAAGAAATAGCAAAAAAATAAAGAAAGAAGGAAACCAAGGTAGTTCTTCTAGCGCCGTAATACGTGCCATAAGTCCGTCGAAACCATCTATAATGGGTTGGGAGTTTTGTACTACTGTTGCATATTCTGTATCCAAATTTATGATTTGGATTTCCAATCCACTAATTTTTTCAGCGCTGGTGGTTTTTAAATTTTGAAGATCGGCCAATGCCGCATCGTGTTTTTGTCGTTTTTCTTCATAAACAGGGCCTTTTCCTAATAATTTTGTACCAGCCGTGCCTTCTGCTTCGGTGATGTAGGTATCATATAAGGCATTTGTCTCTGCTTCTTTCGTGACAATCTCGTTTTTTAAAACGCTTATACTTTGGTTGAGTTCGTCAATTTTAGGGGCGTATTGTAGTGCCAATTGGTCCTTGTTCGCTAAGGTTAGCTCGTTCTTTTGTTCTAGCAATACCTGATTAATTTCTTTTTCGAAGATTTTCATTTCCAAGGGTTTGGAAATAACTACAGCAATAATGATGGCCAAAATAATACGTGGAGTAGCTTGTAGTAGTTCGCTTTTGAAACTATCCCTTTTTTTAATGGTAGATACTATAAAACGGTCTAGATTAAAGATAAGTAGGCCCCAAATCGCACCAAAAAATACAGCTGCATACACATTGTCAAAAACTGTAAATAAGGCATAACTACTAGCAATAAGTGCCATGATAGCGGTAAAAAAAACGGTAGCGCCAATACCGGCATACTTGTTCTGTTCCCCTTTGGAACAGGTTTCTAATAGCTCGGAATCTGCTCCCGAACAAAGGATGAAAAAGCGTTGTAACATGATGGGTTATTTTTTGATTGATGATGGACTTACCTGTTAGAACGTAATTTCTGCAGAATTGTTACACAAAAGCCCCGAAAATCGGGGCTAGAATCTTTAAGTTATAACTAAGGCTAATTAGTTCATTATGGGTGACGCAGATATTTTAACTACCGGTTGCTCTCCTTTACCTGCCCTACTATCTATATTTAAGTCTTTATTGATTTTCATAAGTTCGATGGCTTTATCCGAACTAATTTCTTGTCCCTCGTAGAAAAACTGAGCATCTATTTTTGCCATGGCTACGACATGGTCCAAAGGTGTAACTGGTTTTGGTGGCATGGGAGGCTTAGGTATATAAAACTGTTCTCCGCTTTGTTGCACCGCATAGGTGTCCTGTTTTTTCTCCATTTCGACTTCCATTTTTTCCATCATAACTTCCTGCTCTTCCATTTTTTCTTCCTGCCGAGTTATTGCAATTTCTTGTTTTTCCAATTGGGCCTCTTCTTTTTTCATCAGAATCTCCTGTTCCTTCATTTTTTCAGTTTGGCTTTCCATATTTTTTTCCATTTCCTTAGATAATGGGGCTGACTGAGGAAAAACTACTTTTTTGCCCTTAGAATTTATCCTGATACCTGAGTTCACAACATCATAAGGGTCTTGCTCATCAATGATTTTTTGAATAGTGTTTGTAGCTTCTTCTCTTTCATTTGGAGCCTTTGGTGCCTTAGGCGCTGGAGGTGGTTCAGGAAAATCGGGAAAAGGTTCGTTGTCAGCCTTTTGTTTGTCAGACATTTTAGAGAAAAGATACTCCAGGCGCTCCACGTCTTTTTTATAGATTTTCATCTTGTTACGGGATTGGCTGTTGTAGTGCTTTGCTAGTTTGTTGTATTCTGCGAGTTGTTTTGATGTTATTCCATTTTGGGATTTTGTGTAATTGGGCGGTAAAGCTTTTTTTACATCTATTGTAGCGGTTCCATAGTCATTCAAAATAGTCTCAACTTTGTCAATTATTAGTTTTGATGTCTCTTCGTCTACATAAATTACGGCAGCTACCATATTTTGTCTTTGTTCTTTACTTAAATCGTTGTTGATTTTTAACAACGAATCTTTTAAATCGCTTAAGGATACGATATCATCCTTAAATAGAAGCTGTCCGTTTTTGTTAATCTTTAAGATGATTTCATCGATGGTTTCTTGTTGGTTTTGGACGGTTATGAATTCCGTTCCAGTCGCTCTAGTGAGGTTTTCGATATTTGTTAATGGTTTCTGGAAGGATGTTCCATTGCCAGATGAAGTGGCTTCGATTTCCTTTTGTACTTCAATGGTATTTGTGGTGCTAAATCCAACGAATAGTAAGGTGAACAAAGGCAGCAAAAGAAGACTGCGGAGTAGGATTGCTTTTTTAGAGGTTTTTGTTTTCATGATGTTAAAACGTTTTTTGATTGATGAATAATTGATGGCATTTGCAATACTGGTGGATTCCTGTTTTTCAAAGCTGTCATGTGATAAGTAAGACAGTAAGGTGTTTTGGTACTTGGTCTGCGAAATGCCTTTTTTAATAACCGCTTGGTCTGCCAAGAACTCATGATTGAGCTTTATGGATTTTTTGATGAAATAGATGAACGGATTTATCCAAAAGACGACTTGTAAAAACTCTACGAATAAAATATCGTAACTATGCTTTTGGCGTGCATGGGTTTGCTCATGCAACAAGACTTCCTTGGGGATCCCCTTAGATTCGAATTTTTGTTTGTTTAGAAAAATATAGCTGAGAAAGGTATGGGGCGGCAGTGGATCTTTTAGCAATACATGAATAAATTGTTCCCACTTTTGTTTTGGGTTCTTATTGATTCTCTTAAGGATTTGATACAAATTTTTTAGGAACTTTAGTCCGAAAAATAGGACTCCAATACAGTAAATGGCCCATAAGATGGGTTCTATATCCAATATATCTTTTTCCAAAGCCATAGGTATGCCAATTGGCCCAGTGGTTCCTTGTGGTATTATATTTTCTTGGTTAGGTTCATAGGCAATAGGAGGTGCCTCAACATACTCTGTAAACACGAGTGCAGGGATAATTAAGGCTGCTGCCAAGGATGCCAAAAGATACATACGTTTAAAGGTGTGCATATTTTCATTTTCCAAACATACTTTATAGAAACAGTAGAATAGTGCTAGGCAGGCCGTGAATTTTAGAAGGTAGATGACCATGATTATTTCTTTTGAATTTCGGTATCAATTAGTTTTTTCAATTCCTCCAACTCAGTTTTGCTCAAATTGGTTTCTTGTGTAAAAAAAGAGGCAAATTGTCCTGGACTGTCGTTAAAAAAGTTTTTTATAAGTCCGTTTACATGTTTGGCAAAGTAGTCTTTCTTTTTTACCAAGGGATAATATTCCCTGCTTCGGCCAGTACGCTCATAGGCTACAAAACCTTTGTCCGTCATTCTTTTAAGCAAGGTAGCTACCGTTGTTGTAGCGGGTTTTGGTGCTGGATGCGCGTCTAGAAGATCTTTCATAAACGCTTTTTTTAACTTCCAGAGGATATTCATTAATTCTTCTTCCGATTTTGATAGCTGCATGATAAGGATTAAACTATTTGTTCTACAAACATAGAGTAAATATTTTAATTCTACAAATGTAGAGTATAAAAAGTAACGTGTTGATAAGGGTATGACTGCTTAAAATAGCTATTTGTAAAGGAAAAGGAAGAGCAGTACCACTAAGGTTACTCCTATAAGAGAGGCTATAATGGTGGTTGTGCGGTCTTTTTTGTTCTGTTCGAGCAGGTGCTTCTTAAAAACTTCCATTTGTGCAGTGGAAAAGGTGGGGAAATTGTAGGTCGTAGTTTCATGGGCACCTTCGGATAGGAGTGCCTTTCTATTGTCGCCTTGGAACTTCTTTCTTTTGGAAAGCTTGTTCTGCTTTAGGCGATTTATCATATCGAATATGAGCCCTCCTCCGCTCATTACTGCCTTAAGATAGTGTTTATCTGTTTTAAAAACTAGGTTGAATTGTTTTTGTGCGTTGCAGCGGTATTTTAGAGCATGTAAATTTTAATTTTTCTACAGCCCTTTAACGCGTTAGGGATAGGAATGAAAAGCCCGCAATTGCCTTTTTAGGCGAAGCGTACTTGTAGTGTATAGCCCGACCCCTTTTTTAGGGGTAACGTCCTGCTGTTTCAATTCTTTTTAAAAGGCTAAGTTTGCAAGTGTAAAAGAGAGAAACATGGATGTAGCGGAACAATTGAAAGAAAGAAGCGGTGGGATATGTGAATTATGTACGGCAAATTCAGATTTGAGTGTCTATGAAGTGCCGCCAAAATCTACCGGTGGGGTGGACGGCAGCGTTTTAATCTGTGAAACATGTAGCGGTCAAATTGAAGATGCGGAAACCATTGACACGAACCACTGGCGCTGCTTGAACGATAGCATGTGGAGTGAGCATGATGCCGTAAAAGTAGTGGTATGGAGAATGTTGTCTCGTTTAAAGGCCGAGGGATGGCCCAAAGACCTGTTAGATATGATGTATTTGGATGACGCTACCTTGGAATGGGCGAAGGCCACTGGGGAAGGATTGTTAGAAAGTGAAAAGATAATTCATAGAGACGTAAATGGGGTTATTTTGCAAAATGGGGATAGTGTGGTCTTAATCAAGGATCTTAAAATAAAAGGTTCTAGCCAAGTGGCGAAACAAGGCACGGCGGTTCGCCGAATTTCTGTTGATCGAGAGAATGCGGAATATATTGAAGGTAAGGTAGGGCCAACCCAAACGGTGATCATCACTAAGTATGTGAAGAAGATCTAACCGTCTTTGCGGGGCTTGGGGTTATCGTCCGTACCTACTTTTCGGCAGGGACGTAAAATTAGCTTTTGTTCATTTCAGTAAAATACTGGTAGAAATAGGGGATGGTCTCAATCCCCTTAAGGTAATTCCAAACGCCAAAATGTTCGTTAGGGGAGTGTATGGCATCGCTATCCAATCCAAAGCCCATCAGGATTGTTTTACTGCCTAATTCTTTTTCAAAAAGCGAAACAATAGGTATACTACCACCACTACGCTGCGGAATCGGTTTTTTACCAAAAGTGGTTTCATATGCTTTTGAGGCTGCTTTATAGCCGATGGTGTCTATAGGCGTAACATAGCCCTGACCCCCATGATGCGGTGTTACCTTTACTGTAACGCCAGTAGGAGCTATGGCTTCAAAATGTGTTTTGAACAATTCGGTAATTTCTCGCCAATCTTGGTGCGGTACCAAACGCATGGAAATTTTAGCATACGCCTTACTTGCAATAACCGTTTTTGCTCCTTCGCCTGTATAGCCGCCCCATATGCCATTTACATCCAATGCAGGACGAATGGAATTACGCTCGTTGGTGGAATAGCCTTTTTCTCCGTAAACAGATTCAATATCCAAGGCTTTTTGATACCTCTCTAGCGAGAAAGGTGCCTTGGCCATTTCTGCACGTTCTTCGCTAGATAATTCTTCAACCTTGTCATAGAAACCAGGAATGGTGATGTGATTGTCTTCGTCATGTAAAGACGCGATCATTTTGGTAAGGATATTGATAGGATTGGCGACCGCCCCTCCGTATAATCCGGAATGTAAATCCCTATTGGGTCCTGTTACTTCTACCTCTACATAACTCAGTCCTCTTATACCGGTTGTGATGCTTGGTACATCATTGGCAATCATTCCGGTATCGGAAATAAGGATGATATCGTTGGCCAGTTTCTCTTTGTTTTCAGCTACATAAATCGCGAGGTTGTTGCTACCCACTTCCTCTTCGCCTTCGATCATGAATTTTACGTTACACGGAAGTTGGTCTGTATTCACCATAAGTTCCATGGCTTTCACATGCATATACATCTGTCCTTTGTCATCGCAAGCACCTCTGGCGAATATAGCGCCTTCCGGATGTAATGCTGTTTTATGAATTACGGGTTCAAACGGAGGTGAGTTCCACAAGTTTATGGGGTCTGGCGGTTGCACATCGTAATGGCCATATACCAAAACTGTAGGCAGGTCTTTATTAATTAGTTTCTCTGCGTAGACAATGGGGTAGCCAGCCGTATCGTGAATCTCTACCAAATCGCAGCCTGCTTTTTCCAAAGCTATTTTTACCGCATCGGCAGTATTAAGTACGTCTTTTGAAAAAGCGGGATCTGCACTTATGGAGGGTATTTTTAAAAGCTCAACGAGTTCTTCAATAAAGCGGTCTTTATGCAGGGTAATGTAATCAATTATCTTGGTCATATATTTTCGGAAAGTTTTTAAAAGTACAAAAAAGAAGTATTTTAACTACTTATGTTTAATTAGTTGTGATAAAAAATACCCTGAACGGAATGTTCGCACTTTTTATCTTAAACAAATAAAATAATATTAACGTTTATTTTGTATATTTCTAATTCAGTATTCCCCTATACATTTATTAACTATACCAACTAACATGCAAAAGAACTGTTACACGATTGCTATGGGCACTATTCGATGCCTGACATTCATCTTTATTTTTTCATTTTTTGGTTTCCTCCAAGCCCAAGAACAATTGGGTAGGCCGTTAATAAACCAGTACACCTATCAAGAATATGGAGCTAGGCCTATCAACTGGTGGGCAGTGGAAGGGGATAATGGTTTGATGTATTTTGCAAATACTGGTGGAATATTACAATTTGATGGGGTAAACTGGGATTTAATTGAAATTCCAGGTACGGGTACTAGAAGTTTCGCAAAGGACAATGAAGGAGTCATATATGTTGGAGGTACTGGGGAATTTGGGTATTTGGCCCCCTCAGAAATTGGGGTCATGGAATACGTATCCTTAATGGATAAGGTGCCTGAAGAGCATAAAGTATTTGATGTTGTTTGGGAGGTTGATTATTATCAGGGTAGAATAATATATAGAACGGAATTTAAGCTCTATGCATGGGATGGTGAAACCATGAAAGTAATAGCTTCGGAAAATGGCTACCATGTAGGAGCTATTGTCGATGATGTTTATTATTTACGCATTTGGGATGTTGGCCTTTGTGTCCTGAAGGATGATGATACGTTTGAGTTAGTACCCAATGGGGAACAATTTGAAAGTGAGCGTATTTATTCAATGCACCCTTACGATGATAAAATGCTCGTAGGTACCAGAACCCAAGGGTTTTATCTTTTTGACGGGCAAGATTTCACCCCGTTTAAAACAGAGATAGATTCTTACATCAGAGGAGAACTTTATTTACCGGGAGTTGCTTTACAAGATGGGCGTTACGTGTTTAATACCTTTGCTAACGGTGCCTATCTTATGGATCATGACGGCAAGTTATTGCAAAAGTATACAAAAGCGAATGGTCTGCCAGATGATAGTGTTAATTATGTTTATGTGGATTCTAGGGGCGTTTTATGGATGATGCACTTCAATGGGATATCTAGTACCAATTTAAATTCTAACCTCACCTTGTTAGATGAAACTATTGGGATATCTACGCTCGTTCAAGACGTGAAAAGAAATGATGGGACACTCTATTTTGCAACGAACAATGGAGTTTCTTATTTGGATGATAACGACAATAAAGTGAAAATGATCCCAGGTACGTTCGGTCAAATTTATAGATTTCAAAAATTTCGGGATAGGATGTACGCTATTAGTAATGGCATGGGCTTAATAGAAATAAAGGGTAAAAGGTGGGAGTATGTTCGGGAAAATGTTAATTATGATTTTAGACCCAGCGGTATATCTCAATCAAAAAAGGACAGTAGCAGGATCTATGTATCGCACCAGCAAGGAACTATGAGTTTGTATTTTAATGAAATTGCTAGGCAGTTTGAGGAGGAATCAAATACTGGTAGGCTCAACAATATGAACGGTTATTTTGAGAAAAAGGATGGTACCCTTTGGGTTAGTAATTCCATAGACGGCGAAGTTTTTAAAATTATACCCAAGTTCATTGATGGCCGTCTTGATTTAGATGCTTCTGAATATATAACCTATGGTGAAAACGAGGGCCTCCCAAAATCTGGTGTAAGTATAGGCGGAAGAGATGAAGAAGATGAAGTAAGGGTTACTGCCTTTGAGGAGCAGGAAACTTATGCACTTAACGAGGAAACCCAACGCTTTGAGAAAAAGAAGTTCCCTTTTTCGAAATTTGTTGATTGGGACGCACCAGGTAGTCGTAGGGATCGAACAGAAGATGGGAAGCGGTGGTTTAATGTAGGATCCGGGATTATAATTGCCGAAAAAAATGAAAAGGGCGAATTTGAATTTAATACGGATACGTTTAAGGAATTAAAGAATACGGTTATCGCTAGTATAAACCCCGAAGAACAGAAACCCGATGGGTCGTGGGTTGTTTGGTTACCTGGCCCAGATGGTGTCTTTCGTTATGAAGGTAAGTTGGAAAAGCCTAGTTTTCCAAAATTTGAAGTGGCCATAAGAAAAATGACGATTACTGGAGATTCATTGGTCTATGGAGGGAATATTGATTTTCCAGAAAATCTTAGCCTCCCCTCCGATAAGAATTCGGTAACCATAAACTATGCGGCACCCTTATTTATTGGTCAAAGGGAAATAAAATACAGTACACAATTAAGTGGTTTGGATGACACTTGGTCTGATTGGACAGCGCAGACTTCACGAGAATATATCAACCTTCCTGCTGGGGCTTATACCTTTAAAACTAAGGCTCAGAATATTTACGGTGATATTACCGAGGAAGCATCGGTTTCCTTTTCAATTACACCCCCTTGGTATGCCACCTGGTGGGCTTATGTGCTCTATGCCTTAGCGTTTTTGGCATTTGTATACCTTGTGGTAAAAGCTCGTACCAAGATTCTCTTGAGCCAACAAAAGATTTTGGAAGAAACGGTCTATGTGCGCACCGCAGAGGCCAATCAACGTTTAAAGGAATTGGCTACCGTAAATCAAGTAAGTCAGGCTTTGACCGAAAAATTGGAACTGAACGATTTAATCCAATTGGTGGGGGATGAAATGAAAAAGCTCTTTAAATCTGACATCACCTATTTGGCTATTCTAGATCCGGATACGAATATCATCAACTTTCCCTACCAAGATGGTGACACCATGGAGCCTATGACATACGGTCAAGGACTAACCTCCCAAATCATAAAAACAGGACAATCCCTATTACATAACAAGGATGCCGATATTAATGCAGAATATGATAAGATAGGGGTAAAACACACTGGAAAGCAAGCAGTCTCCTACTTAGGCGTGCCTATTCCTGTAGAGAACTCGGTAATTGGTGTATTGAGTGTGCAAAGCATACAACAAGAAAGTAGGTTTAATGAGGAAGATAAAAACCTCTTAAAAACGATTGCGATTAACGTGGGTATCGCCCTGCATAATGCAGAACTCTACGAAGAAGCGAGAGAAGCAAAAGCTAAAGCGGAAGATGCGAACGAAGCAAAAAGCGCCTTCCTGTCTACCGTAAGTCATGAGCTGCGAACGCCATTGACTTCCGTTTTGGGTTTTGCTAAAATAATACGCAAACGTTTGGAGGATAAGATATTTCCTGCGGTAACCGTTCAAGACCAAAAGATAAAACGTACCATGAAACAGGTGAGTGAAAACCTTAATGTCGTCGTTTCCGAAGGGGAACGCCTCACCAATCTCATTAACGATGTTCTAGATCTCGCAAAAATAGAGTCGGGTAAGATGGAGTGGAATATGCGCCCCGTATTTCTACAAGATGTCATACATCGTGGGATAGCAGCTACTTCGGCCTTGTTCGAGCAAAAAGGCTTAAAATTAAAGCATAAGATTCCGGAAGATTTACCCATCATAAAAGCAGATGAGGATAAATTAATTCAAGTCATTATCAACCTCTTATCCAATGCGGTAAAGTTTACCAAAAAAGGCACCGTAATGCTTGAAGCATACCAGGAGAAAGGACAACTCATTTTTGAGGTTCAGGATACGGGTATTGGCGTTGCAGATGAAGACAAGCATAAAATATTCGAACGCTTTAGGCAAGCAGGGGATACCCTTACCGATAAACCTCAGGGAACAGGCCTTGGCCTACCTATTTGTCGTGAAATTATTGAGCACCATGGTGGTATCATCTGGATGAAGAGTGAATTTAACGTAGGCAGTACCTTTTTCTTTTCCATACCTATGTTGGGAGAAGCGGCCGAGCAAGAACCCATACAATTGGATCGAATTCTTAAAAGTCTTAAGAAACAGATTAGCCATACATCAAAGAAAAAGGCAGGTGGTAAGGCCACCATTTTAGTTGTGGATGATGATACGCCTATACGCTCTCTATTGCGACAGGAACTTACGGATACTGGATACCGAGTTCGGGAGGCTGCAAATGGCAAAGCGGCTTTAGATATGGTGCGCTTGGAGAAGCCCGATCTTATAATACTAGATGTTATGATGCCGGAAATCAATGGTTTTGATGTAGCGGCCGTACTAAAGAATGATCCAGCTACCATGGATATTCCTATTATTATTCTATCTATTGTTCTAGACAAGGAACGTGGGTTTAGAATAGGCGTAGACCGGTATTTGACCAAACCTATAGATACCGAAAAACTGTTATACGAAATAGATGAATTATTGGAGCAAGGTGTATCCAAAAAGAAGGTACTTGTGGTTGATGAAGATGCTACAGCCGTAAAGTCATTGACAGATGTGCTTAGCGCAAGGGGATACAAAGTAATGGAGGCCAGTTCGAAAAACTTGTTGGAGACCGCCAGTGAATCTAGACCCGATATTATTATGTTGAATTCTGTTTACAATGGCGATAAAAACTTTATAAAGGATCTAAAGATTCAAAAAGGGATGGAGAATGTGATGTTCTTTGTTTACGAATAAATGACTAAACCATAACGGCTTAAAAAAAATCTATGAATAAAAAAGTATTAATTGTTGACGATGAGCCACATATTAGAATGCTTATTGAACAGACATTGGAAGATTTAGAGGATGAGGGTGTAGAACTGTTATTTGCGGAAAATGGCGAACAGGCCTTACAGATTATACAAGATGAAAAGCCAAATTTGGTGTTTCTAGATGTCATGATGCCTAAAATGAACGGTATGGAGGTGTGTCAGAAAGTAAAAAAAGAACTACTCTTAAACGACGTCTACATTATTTTGTTAACCGCCAAAGGGCAAGAGGTGGATCGTCAAAAAGGATTGGATATGGGTGCCGACCGTTATATGACCAAACCATTTGATCCGGATGAAATGCTAACGATTGCTGAAGAAATCCTAAGTAATTAAGTTGTATGACTCAAAAAGTGAACTCCTTATGGGTTAGAGCATTAAAATATGTCCTTCAAAAGGATAAGGAATCTATGTCCTTGTTAACCAGGTCCTGTTCCTTAGTAAAGCAAGATTTTTTGGTAACGGATTCCTTGCATAAGATTTTGTGGGGTGATGCTAGTAACGAATATTCGTATGTGCTTGATATTGAGTGTGACGGAATCATTCTGGGTGTATTCAAATCAAGTACCCAAGAAGGGAAATATATTTATGATTTGATAAAGACCCTGTTGTCAAAAGAGTTTGACAAGAAACGAATAGGGAAGGAAGTATTGAGTTTGTATCGAGAGATCAACATGATCTATGATTTCTCGGAAATGATTTCTGAAAAAATAGATACTACATCCATAGCCGAAATCGCATTGCAAGAATCTTCTCAGATTATAGGTTCTACCCATGGGCTATTTCTTATGTACGATTCTGATGAAGATCAAGTATTGGAGTTGGCTTCGTTTGGCGATAACCCAAACAGTAAGGAAAATATAAAAGAGCAAAACGAAATACTTAAAGCACTTATTCTAAGAGGTAGTGCGGCCATCGTGTCAGAGAATAGGATTAAGGATAATCTTTCCATTCAGCATTTAAAAGCAGTGATGTATGCTCCCTTAAAAGTAAAGCACAGAACACTAGGAGTCTTGATATTGGGGCATGAGGAAAAAAAGGAGTTTACAGCGGCCGAACTCAAACTACTAACCACGATTGCTTTACAATCAGCATCGGCCATTGAAAGTGCACACTTGTATCAAAAAGGACTTAAAGAGTCCAGGGACAGGGAGGAAGCCATACGCGAGATACATGAGGTGAGTCAAAAATTTGTACCATCGGAATTTCTGGAATCCCTTGGGAAAGACAATATTACCGAAGTGCGATTGGGCGATTTGGTGGAACGAGAAGTAACGGTGGTATTTGCAGATATACGAGAGTTTACATCTGTTTCTGAAGGTATGAGTCCTAAAGAGAATTTTCTCTTCGTTAATTCCTTCAATAATAAAATGGGGCCAATTATTCGAAAAAATAATGGGTTTATATTACAATACTTGGGAGATGGTTTTATGGCTTTGTTTCCAAAAGGATCTCAAAATGCCGTGAGAGCTTCGGTTGAGATGCAAAAGGCTTTACAGGAATATAATAAGGAGCGAAAAGTAAAAAACAGGGAGCCTATTAAAGTTGGCGTAGGCATGCAAAACGGCAAGTTGATTATGGGGATTACCGGAGACGTAAAACGTTTAGACGCTGCCATTATATCCGATACGGTAAATACAGCGGCTAGAGTAGAGGGCCTTTCCAAACACTATGGCACCTCAATTTTGTTGACCAAAGAATGCAAGGATAATTTAACCAATCCCGAGGAATTTGATTTTAGATATTTGGGACCTGTGCAAGTAAAAGGGAAACAAAATTCCATAGACCTTTATGAATGTATCAATGGAGATGCTACAACGCTCCTAGATCATAAGTTGAATACCTTGTCCACCTTTAATGAGGCAATGAATTTGTATTTTAATAAAGAATTTGCCATGGCAGCGGTTACGTTTCAGCAAATTTTCAAACTCAATGCCTTAGATGGGACTTCAAAATTATTTTTGAACAAATCTGCCCGTTTGATTACACAGGAGCTTCAAGACAATTGGAAAGGAGTAGAATTGATGTCTACTAAATAGCACTACGAACGTATATTGGATTAAATAAGTAATTATCCGAAAAAACTTTTGGAAAGGGCAGTTTTAAAATTCAAAAATTACTTTATATTTGCATCCCGTTTTAGAACGGATATGCAGGCGTGGTGGAATTGGTAGACACGCTAGACTTAGGATCTAGTGCCGCAAGGTGTGAGAGTTCGAGTCTCTCCGCCTGTACAAAATGAAAGCCGACTCATATGAGTCGGCTTTTTTTTATTTTGGTAAAACAATTCTAAAACATCTGATTGATTTTTTAATTAAATTTTAGAGAGTCAAACAAACTGTTTATCTTAGAATTATTGGTTCAAACCCAAAAAAAGATAGCTTTAAACTCAGGAAGTTACATGAAAATGGGATTGCCTTTTTTATTTGATGGGGTGCTTGCGGCATACTTTTCAAGAATTAACAAACTCCTTATTTTTTCCGATATTTGTTTATACATTTAAAGCATGGCGGGTAGTTTTCCTAGATTCAGAGTACTAATGGGACCGCTTTAGCTTCGTGGAGCGCGCTATAAAATGATAAATGAAGGTTATCAAATTTTCAGGCAATTAACAAAAGCAGATTAACAAAACTTAATTAACTTAATCACAGAAATAGAAATAGATAAGTTAAATTTTATTTTTTAAACATAAAAGTCGAACCCACAGCACTACCTATCAGACTAGACTTCCTTTGGGGTCGTCCATTCTGTATGCTTTCTGTTGTGTTCCATCAGCAGTAAAAAACATCAATATTTCATTTTAAAATGTTAACTAAAAAGAATAAAGATTCTGAGTTACAAGGCATAAACCGCTTGATAGTGGATGCCACCTTAGAAGTAACAGATTTGGTGGAAGAAATGCACAGACGCATCGTCCATCCTCCTTTTTTACCATCTACACCGGTACAACATCTCATTACTACTATTGCTGGAGTTGCATATAAAAATATTAGATGGAGCACTAAG
Source organism: Maribacter sp. (assembly GCA_047632415.1). Lineage (GTDB taxonomy): Bacteria > Bacteroidota > Bacteroidia > Flavobacteriales > Flavobacteriaceae > Maribacter. The sequence continues at coordinate 5,738 of JBLICT010000022.1, read as the reverse complement.
TTTATAGGTAAAGGCGCAGATATGGCTTTGGGAAGGCTTGCCTCTGCGATGGGTAACATTAAAGTGACCGAAGAACGGGAAGTAATGCGCTCGGTTTTAAATGGACTTATCGGTGATCATTTAGAGAAAACAGATAATCCGCTAAAGATTGATATGCAGTTTAGGTATCACGGAAAAGCATTCCAAATGGATAGCAAAAGCATTGCGCAGGCTTATCCCACCTGCAATGGAAAAATATTATTAATGGTGCACGGCTCTTGCACAAATGATATGCAATGGACACACAAAGAACACAATCATGGTACAGCTTTAGCAAAGGAGTTGGACAAAACACTTATATCTCTTTATTATAATAGTGGTCGCCATATTTCTACCAATGGGCAGAATTTAAATACCTTGTTAGAAAAATTAGTCTTGCACTGGCCTGCACCGGTTGAAGAAATTATAATTATTGCGCATAGCATGGGCGGTTTAGTTGCCAGAAGCGCACTACATTATGGCCAACAACATCAAAACACGTGGACAAAGAAGCTTAAAAAGATGATTTTTTTAGGCACGCCGCATCACGGGGCATCACTAGAGAAAGCAGGAAATTATGTAGAAGTTATTCTAAACGCCATTCCTTACGCAAAGCCCTTTGCGCGATTGGCTAAAATAAGAGGCGCTGGTGTTACAGATTTAAGATATGGCAATCTTCTAGATGAGGACTGGCAAGACATTGATCAATATTCCATACAAGGAGACCAAAGACAACCCGTGCCATTGCCAGAACAAATAGCGTGTTATACTATAGCAGCAGTTGCTGGGAAGGAGACTGCGTCTAAAACAAAAAAAATGCTAGGAGATAATCTAGTAATCGTTAAAAGTGCATTAGGAAAACATAAAAATCCTGCTAAAAACTTAGACTTTAAAAATAAACATTCTTTTATTGCTTATGAGGTTAATCATTTAGATTTGTTAAGCGCCCCAAAAGTCTATACTAAAATAAAGACATGGATGCTTTTATGAAGTTAAACCAGGTATACATTATAAAGTAGGGAGACTATATAGCTAAAATAGAATGCTATCCTGGTTCCTTTTCTGAGCCACTTTCTAATTTAATTAGCCCTTTAAAGGCATCGTAAACCGTATTGCCTTCGTAAAGTACTTTATATACTTCTCTAGAAATTGGCATATCTACATTATAATCGTTAGCCAGTTCCATAACCACCTTGGCTGTTTTGACACCTTCGGCAACTTCATTCATCTCTTCAATAATCTGCTCTAAACTTTTGCCTTGTCCTATTTGAAATCCAACATGGTGATTTCTACTTTTAGCGCTCGAACATGTTGCTACTAAATCTCCCATTCCTGCTAGGCCAGCAAACGTGCTTCGTTTTCCTCCCATGGCTGTGCCTAATCTGGTCAATTCTGATAAACCTCTGGTAATTAAAGCTGCTCTCGTATTATCTCCAGCATTGGCCCCATCTCCCATTCCTGTAGCAATTGCCATAATGTTTTTTAATGCACCACCAAGTTCGCAACCTATGACATCATTATTAGTATAAACTCTAAATAATCCTGTACTAAATACTTGTTGTAATTGTTTGGCAATGGTTTTATCTACCATAGCAATTACTGCGGCGGCTGCCAGACCAGAGTGAATTTCCTTAGCTAAATTAGGACCTGTTAATACGCCTGCTGGATGCCCTGGAAGTTCTTGTGCTATAATCTCAGTCATACGCATTTTGGTATCCAACTCTAAGCCTTTAGCTAAACTCACTATAGGAACCCAAGGCCTAATAAAAGGTTTTGCAACACGTAACACTTCCCTGAAATTTTGAGAGGGAATTCCCATCACTATAACGTCCGCATTCTTAACGGTTTCTTCTATAGAGCTTGATGCTTTAAGATTCTTATTTAGTTTTGCACTTGGTAGGTATTTAGAATTGGTGTGTTCTTCATTTATTTCTTGAACAGTCTTTCCATTTCGTGCCCATAAAATAGTATCATTATTTTTGGCAGTTAAAGATGCAACAGTTGTTCCCCAAGACCCACCTCCAAGTACTCCTACGTTAAGTTTCATAATAAGATTAATTTTCTAATTCGTTTAAGTATAATTCTCTAACGTCTTCAATATGTGTATTGATATTTTTCAATTTCCAAAGTGATGTATCAATAGGATCTAAAACCACCACCTCTATATGCGTTGGTTTAAACATGCTTGTTCCTTTTGGCATTGCCATATATGCATTTTTGATTACAATTGGAATTATTGGTACTCCAGCTTGCATGGCTAAATGAAAGGCACCTTTTTTAAATGGCCCTAAAGCCTTACTTCCGCTTCGTGTGCCTTCTGGTGCAATAGCTACTGAAATACCACTCCTTAAAGCTTCAACCGCAGGTTTCATTGCTTCTATAGCTTTTGCTTTATTTGAGCGGTCAATATAAATAGCACCCAATGCTTTAAAAATTGGTCCAATAGGGGTGCGCTCTAATTCTTTTTTTGCAACGCCTGTAAAATCGTGGCGAATTAATTTCATAACAATAAAGAAATCTGCAGCACTTTGGTGATTAAAACAAAAAACAGCTGGCCTTATTTCTTCTAAATTATGTTTTCCTTTTACAGCGATATCTAATCCGGCCAGTTTAGAACCTAAGTCTCCAACACTTGAAAAGGTTGTATTTGCAGCTTCTTGTCTAGACATTGTCATGGCTCCTTTTAGTAATCCTTTAACGGCTGAAGGATAAATACTTGCAATAGCCATTCCTGTTCTAAAGCCATTTATCATAGGTTTTTCAACGGGTTCTTCAAATCTCAAAATAGGCCAGTTATTCTCAAAAGCCATTTGAGATAATTTCTGATCTGGATTTGTAGCAACTGGTTTTCCTACTATTTTCATTAGTGGATAATCTTCGATACTATCTGTGTAAAAATAACTTTTTGATAAATCTATAGTGTTCTTTTTAGCAAATTTCCGTGCTGCTCTTGCTTTGCCTTCTCCCCAACACATTTCTGAAACACGACCCGTAAATTTTCCATTTTGTACTTCCATTTCAGAAGCATACACATCTTTAATTCCAAGTGCTTTTGCTATGGGTTCTATTTGATAGGATGTTGCTGCCGAAATAATCACCACTTTATGCCCTTTTGCTATATGATTTGCGATTAGTTCTCGTGATTCTGGATAAATTGTTTCCTTTAAATGATTTTCAAAGACATGTTGCCCTATTGCTATAAATTCCTTTTCTTTTATGCCTTTTACGCCTAGTGCTGCAATTTTGGTTAGTATTTCAAAATCTCTGTTTCCTAATGAAAATACTAAGGCAGTTGCAAACTGTGTTAGATATTCTTTTACTGTAGTATTGCCACTAAGCAAACGTGTTGTCATGAATTTTTTTGCCGAAAAATCATTAATTAACGTACGATCCATATCAAAGAACGCAGTAATATGCGGACCTTCTTCCATTTCTTCATCATGATGTATTTCATCATTAATTGAATCTTGCGCTAGGTGTTGCTCTATAGGTTGTTCTTTTAATACTCTTTTATCTCTAACGCTTTCTATTTGTTTTAAGTAAAATAAACGTTCCGATAAATCATCTAAGTGATTTCTCCAGTTGTTTAGTCCGTCATAATCTAACGTTTTATCCACCGGAATTAGATTCGCATTTTTAGCAAAACGGAGTGCATTAATTAAAAAGGGTTTGGAGACACTATCTAAACGTGTAATTTTAGATTGCCAATGTAGTTCTTTTCCTTTAAACATGGCAAGTTCAATAAATTCATCCTCAGCGTATTCATCATCAGTGTCCCAGCTATTAAGGGTGTGACACACCACCTTATCTGCCTCTAAATAGGACAATAAAATGGCTCGTGATACAAATAAATCTTGTTTTACTAATAAGGCTGAAATATCCCCATTTGGGTCGGCTAAAATGGCTCTCCAGTTCTTATCAAATCGAAGTAATTCTGTTTCAATCTCACCACTAAATCTTGGCTTATTTGTATAAAAGAATTCAAATTTAAATAAATTTCTAAGCCTCATAATCTCCTCCCAAAATTTTGTAATTCGGTTGGTCGATTTATCATCTTTTATTTTCACCAAAGCCATTTCTATAAAAGCTTGATGGTATAAATGTCCGGATGACATATTTGCATAATATGCAGCTGGCAAATACTCTGAAGGCACCAAGCTATATTGTGCGCGTTGTCCTGCCCTACTTTTTTGAAGTATTCTTGCGCTTTGTAATAAATTTAATGCTGATTGTACGATTACACCAATTTTATTTCCACGATCTATAAGAATATCTTCTTTTTTCTGACCAATGAATGCCATTAATCGATTCACCTTAAATTCAATTTCTTTTTTAGTTAAGGCAAAATCGTTAAGCAACACATGGCAAACTAATGAAACTGTGGTAACTGGTGTAATGGCATTGGTTTTATGTATAAGTTCAAAAGCAAATCTAGGCAAGGTGTTTTTATCTGCATAACTATCTTCTTCCATATCTGGAATTATGGCTTGCTTATCTTCTTCAATCTCTACTGGTTCTCCAAAGCGAATGGCCGCACGACCATAATCATTTCCTAGTTTTTGAATATAGTTTACAGCTTCTTTTACATTTTCTGCCTTTTTCTCCTCTCCTTTGCCTTCTTCGGTCATTTTCTTGACATCAGGAATTAAATCGTAAACAATAGAAACGGGAACATATTTTATGGATTTTGAACTCTGTAATTCTCCTTCCTTTATATATTTTAAAATACCCATTTTTGGATATATTATTTTACCTGTTCTAGAACGTGTACCTTCAATGTTCCATGTCAAGTGATCGCCTTTATCAATTATAGTAGCAATGTAATGACGTAAAGCCGCTTTGTAGATTAAATCGTCTTTAAAACTGCGCCGAATAAAAATGATTCCGGCATTAGTCCCTAATTGCTTTAAGCCTGGAAACGCTAAGTTACTGCCTCCAAATGAAAATGGAATTGGCATTCCATAACGCGCTAGTGTTGAAATTAAAACTAAAGTATCTAAATAGGTTTTATGAGTCATAATAAACGCAACAGAATTTCTCTGCATGAGTTTCATGAGCTTTTTTATTCCTTTAGGGTCAATATCTATTTTATCACTATATGCTCTAGATAATATATAATCGAAGCCTTTTACAGAAATAAGTTTTGCCATAGGATGCTGTTGTGAATACAACTCCTTAATACATTTTGCACCTTGCCTTTTTACATCGTCAAGATCTATATCTTGCTCAATTGCAATTTGTTTTAAAGCTTCCTGAAATTTATGATGCTCTATAATATGATCCATAGCTTATTTTTTTATGACTGATACACTTGGCTTTTTCGCTTTGAAAACTTTTCGTGCCTTGTTCCAAAAATTGGGGTATAAAAACCGTTCAACATTTGAGCCAACATCTCTTATTTTCTTACCTAGTATATTTGCCATTAACATATTAGCTGTGACTAATAATACGCTCACATTGGCACCCAATCCTGAATGGCTGCCAAAAACTTCAATGTTTTTAATATCTTTTCTTGAAGTATCTGCTTCCATACAGTGTTTCCAAGGCAACAAGCCATCTGTTTTTGTGTAAATACAAGTTATAGGAACGTCTGGTATGGGCTCAAGTTCAGCGAGAAATCTTTCATTTCGTTCCTTTAATGATTTTCCTCTAAAAAATTGTAACAAACCATACACAGGTGTTTTCATATCCATAACACCCCAAATTGGAGAACCAATGGT
>JBLICT010000021.1:0-24835 GCA_047632415.1 Maribacter sp. | reverse complement strand
TCCAATAATTAACAGGTATTTTACTATAAAGTGTTACTTGTTTTCAGCGTATAAATTAGCTGCTTCTTCCCAGTTAATAAGGTTAAAAAACGCATTTATGTAATCCGGTCTTCTATTCTGGTAATTTAAATAATAAGCGTGTTCCCATACATCTAATCCTAAAATAGGGAAGCCTTCGCAGGCTACACCAGGCATTAAAGGGTTGTCCTGATTTGGTGTAGAACAAATTTCCAATTTGCCTCCTTTATGTACACAAAGCCAAGCCCAACCAGAACCAAACCTTGTTCCTGCCGCGGTGCTAAACTTATCCTTAAATTCGTCGTAAGAACCAAAGGCGCTATTAATAGCATCTGCTACTTCGCCGGTTGGCACTCCACCCCCATTAGGGGACAAAATTTTCCAGAATAAGGAATGGTTGTAAAATCCACCACCATTGTTTCTAACAGCACCATTGGCCATATCCAAACCATTTAAAATATTCTCAATCGACTTTCCTTCCAAATCGGATCCTGCTATGGCTCCATTTAACTTGGTGGTATATCCGTTGTGATGTTTTGTATGATGTATTTCCATTGTCCTAGCATCTATATGCGGTTCTAAAGCATCATAGGCATAAGGCAGTTTTGGTAATTCAAAAGCCATAGTTTTTTGTTTTATCGTTAATATTATTTTCACCTCAAATTTACAATTTTTAACATTTATATTACCCTAATAATTTGTTAAGAACTGTCTGATAATGCTTATTTTGCAATCAAAACAAAGTGCAGGAAAGCTCCTTTAAAATATATAATGCTTCAGCAGGTTCCGGAAAAACCTACGCACTCTCCAAAGCGTATTTAAAGATAGTCCTGTCTTCACCGCGCAGTTTCAAACGCATTTTGGCAATAACGTTTACTAACAAAGCAGTAAACGAAATGAAAAAGCGTATTCTAGCCAGCCTCTTTACTTTCAGTAAAACAACATCAATTAAAGTAGCTTCCCCATTGTTTATAGATGTCATGGAAGAGTTGGACATGACACAAGAATCTCTTAAAAAACTAAGCAAAACCACTCTTAGGGAACTACTACACAACTATGCTTTTTTTGACATCTCTACTATTGATAAATTTACACATAGACTCATAAGAACCTTCGCAAAAGACCTAAAAATTTCTCAAAACTTTGAGGTAATCCTTGATACAGACTTGCTATTGGACGAAGCGGTTTCCCGAGTCATTGCAAAAGCGGGAGAAGAATTAGAACTCACTAAGGTTCTAATGGATTTTGCATTGGAAAAAATAGACGACGATAGAAGTTGGGACATTGCATTTGACCTTACTAAAATTGGAAAGCTATTGTTTAACGAGAATAACGTGACACACATAAAAAATCTAGAAAACAAATCAATCGCAGACTTTTCAGCACTAAAAAAGAACATCTCCAAGGCCATTTCCAAGTGCCAAAAAGAAATAATTACCCATGCAAATCTGAGTTTACAACTCATAGAAAGCAATCATTTAGAGTTTAGTGATTTTTCATCAAGTTACTTTCCAAAATTCCTGACGAAAATAGCAGAAGGAAACTTAAACCAGGATTTTAAAAGTGCTTGGAAGCAGAATTTTGAAACGAAGCCTCTCTATAACAAAACCTGTAAAGAGCCGACCAAATCTACCTTAGATGTCCTACATGCCGAGTTCAGTATTATTTTTAGAGGAATTGAGCACAAATTGATGCATTTTAATTTTTTACAAAACGCATACAGAAACCTTGTTCCTCTTACCTTACTAAATGCTATACAAAAAGAAATAAAAAGCATTCAAAAGGAAAAAGACCAACTATCTATCTCAGAATTCAACACGATTATATCAAACGAAATCAAAAATCAGCCTGCACCTTTTATATACGAACGTTTAGGGGAAAAGTACCGACATTATTTTATCGATGAATTTCAGGACACCTCAAAAATGCAATGGAACAATCTTATTCCGTTAATAGGGAATGCTTTGGAAAGTGAGGACGAACAAGGCCAAACAGGATCTCTTTTTCTTGTAGGCGATGCCAAGCAAGCGATTTACAGATGGCGCGGAGGAGAAGCAGAGCAATTTCTAGAATTAGCTACCCTACAAACCAATCCCTTTTCCGTTCAGGGAGAAACTCGAATGCTTCCTAGAAATTATCGCAGTCATGACGAAATCGTTCATTTCAACAATACCTTTTTTCAAAGTATTAGTTCGTTTTTGGAACATCCAAAATACAGACTGTTCTTTGAAGATGGGAGCCAACAAGAAACCAACCAAAAAGAAGGAGGGTATGTACAGCTCTCTTTTTTAGAAGATGCCGATGAAGCGGCATATGGTCTAAAAACGATGCTTCACATAAGGGAATCTTTATCCCAAGGCTTTGACTATATGGATATTTGTATCCTGGTGCGCAAGAAAAAACATGGCGTGCTTTTGGCAAATCATCTCATGAAAGAGGCTGTTCCTGTAGTTTCTTCAGAATCACTACTACTTTCCAGTAGTCCTAAGGTTAAATTTTTGATTTCCCTCGCCAGACACACCATGCAGCCAAACGAAGCGGAACTTAATTATGATGTGCTTCATTTTCTATCAAGTGAACAAAAAGATACCCATACCTTTATAGAAGCAAACCTAAAAGAACTTGAAAAATTACTCCTAAACTCCTATGGTTTTAACGGAAAGCTTTTTAGGGAGTCCGCTATATACGATGGTATGGAGCACGCAATCAAAGTTTTTGATCTAATACCAAACTCGGATGCACACCTTACCGCTTTTATGGACACTGTTTTTGAAGTGCAGCAAAAAGATGGGGCAGACATCCAATCTTTTTTAACGTATTGGGACAAGAAAGGGAAGAAGCTAAGCATAAGCACTCCCGAAACTACCAATGCCGTGCAGATAATGACCATACATAAATCCAAGGGCTTAGAATTTCCAGTCGTTATTTTTCCATATGCTAATACCTATATTTTTGAAGAAATAGAACCAAAACTATGGACCACCGTTACACCGGCTTCGTTTTCTGGGTTTAAAGAACTTCTCCTTTCTAAAAAACAAGAGGTACGTGAATACGGCGAACAAGAAGCATTACTTTTTGATGAAGAACAGCAAAAGCTACACTTAGATGCTTTTAATCTTTTATATGTAGCACTTACAAGGGCAGAAACTTCACTTTATGTTATAAGTGAGAAGGACTTAAATAAAGACGGCTCCCACAGACCAAACTATTTCTCCGGACTTTTCATTCACTTCCTTCAATCCAAAGGACTTTGGGACAAAAACAAAGAGGATTACACCTTTGGTGCGCTTCCAAAACGTTTAACAGTTGAGCATACGAAACAAAACCATCTAGAAATACCGTATTTATATACTCACAAGAACAGGTCTAGTTTCAAAATTTTGACTAAAGCAGGTATGCTTTGGGACACCACGCAAGAAGAGGCTATTAAAAAAGGTAATACTATACATTATATATTGAGCCAAATTCATAGTTATAAAAATTTGGAGGCTGCTATGAAACTTGCCTTACAAAAAGGTTTTATAATGTCAGATGAACTAGCAAGTATAAAAGACAAGGTTCTACAGGTTGTTACCCATCCAAAACTAATACCTTTGTTTGGAGAAAAAAATACGGTATTCAACGAAAAGGAAATCCTCTTGCCCAACAGACAAAAATTAAGACCTGATCGGGTGGTGCTTATAAACAATAAAGCTTCCATCATAGATTATAAGACAGGAAGGGGTAATCCAGCATATAAGGAACAAATACTATCCTATGCCAATGCCTTAGAATCTATGGGATATATAATAGACAAAAAAATCATTGTTTATATAGACGCCACTATTACTACAGAATTTATTTAATAAGAACATGTACGGAAAAATTAAAGATCACTTACAAGCAGAATTACAACAGATAAAGGAAGACGGACTTTTTAAAGAGGAACGCATCATTGTTTCTCCCCAAGACGCCGTTATAAAGATTTCTACTGGAGAAGAGGTGCTTAACTTCTGTTCCAATAACTACTTAGGACTTTCCTCACATCCAGATGTGGTACAAGCTGCTAAAGACACTTTGGACAGTCATGGTTTTGGCATGTCCTCGGTACGATTTATTTGTGGGACACAGGACATCCATAAAACGCTAGAAGGAAAAATCGCCGATTTCTACGAAACGGAGGATACTATTCTATACGCCGCAGCATTCGATGCCAACGGAGGTGTCTTTGAACCTTTACTGACCGCAGAGGATGCCATTATATCAGATTCCCTAAACCACGCATCCATCATAGATGGTGTACGCTTGTGCAAGGCAAAACGATATAGATATGTTAATAGCGATATGGCAGACCTCGAAAAACAACTGCAACAAGCCAATCAAGACAACGCAAGATTTAAAATAATTGTTACGGATGGCGTTTTCTCTATGGATGGCTTAGTGGCACCCCTAGATAAAATTTGTGACCTAGCAGACAAATATGACGCCTTAGTCATGATAGACGAATGTCATGCGACAGGCTTTATAGGAACTAAAGGAATTGGCACCTTAGAAGAGAAAAATGTAATGGGAAGAATAGATATCATTACAGGAACTTTAGGAAAAGCATTAGGGGGTGCCATGGGTGGATACACCACGGGAAAGAAAGAGATTATAGAATTATTACGCCAACGCTCTAGACCCTATTTGTTTTCGAATTCCTTGGCACCTGCTATTGTAGGAGCTTCCATTAAGGTATTCGAAATGCTTAAGGATAACACTTCACTTAGAGATACCCTGCAAGAAAACACAGCTTACTTTAAAAAAGGAATTAAAAACGTTGGGTTTGACATTATCGAAGGAGAGTCTGCCATTGTACCCGTAATGTTGTACGATGCAAAACTTTCTCAAGTGATGGCAGGTAAGCTTCTTGAAAAAGGTATTTACGTGATAGGATTTTTTTACCCTGTAGTACCTAAAGGGAAAGCGCGTATACGGGTACAGCTCTCAGCAGCTCACACAAAAGAACATTTGGATAAGGCTATTGCGGCCTTTACGGAAGTAGGCAAAGAATTAAAAATCGTTTAAATGACGTATTTATTCTATAAAATGCGTTAAAAAAAATAGGAAATTGATTTTGTTAATAATATTTAACAAGTTACATTTGCAGCTAATAAACACTTAAACTTAAAAATTTGAAAATGAAACATCTTAGCAAATTAATGCTTGTTGCCCTACTTGTTGTAGGTTTTAACAATGTACAAGCGCAAGACGAAAATAATCCTTGGCAAGTACAGTTCGGGGTTAACGCAATTGACGTATACCCGACCGGTGCCGATAACCTACCAGCAGGAGCTCAAAGTTCTTTTGGTGACGAGTTCTTTAATGCAGACGACCACTGGAACACTCTTCCTTCCATTTCTTTCATTGGCCTATCCAAATCTGTAGGCGGAGGTTTCTCTGTTGGAGCAAGAGGGTCTTTAAACAAGATTAGTAAATTGGGTGATATAGCTGTTGATGATATATCTCATTACGCTGTAGATGGAACAATAAAATATAATTTTATTAAAAATACTGTAGTTGATCCTTTTGTTGAAATTGGTGGCGGTTACACTTGGGTAGATGAAATTGGTGCTGGTACCGTAAATGGTGGTGTTGGTGTTAATATCTGGTTTACAGAAAACCTTGGTTTCACCCTACAATCTACGTTCAAAAACGCATTTGAAGATTATGGTGTTACTCATTTCCAACACTTAGCAGGTCTTTCTCTCAAATTTGGTGGAACCGATACTGACGGTGATGGGATATATGACAAGGATGATGCTTGTCCAGAAGTTGCAGGTTTAGAGGCTTTCAACGGTTGTCCTGATTCTGATGGCGATGGTATAGAAGACAGCAAAGATAGCTGTCCTAACGAAGCTGGATCTAAAGAAATGAACGGATGTCCAGATGCTGACGGTGACGGTGTTGCTGATAAAGATGATGCTTGTCCTAACGAAGCTGGTCTTGCTGCTTTAGCAGGATGTCCAGATGCTGACGGTGACGGTATTGCTGATAAAGATGATGCTTGTCCTAACGAAGCTGGTCCTGCTGAAAACAAAGGATGCCCATGGCCAGACAGAGATGGTGATACTGTATTAGACAAAGATGACCTTTGTCCAGATACTGTTGGTACTGTTGCTAACAAAGGATGCCCTGAGCTTTCAGAAGCGGTTCAAAAAGCATTGAACAATTACGCTAAAACAATTTTATTTGACACAGGGAAGTCTTCAATCAAAGCGGAATCTACTGCTGTAATGGTAGATATTATTGGAATTCTTAAGGAATATCCTAACGCTAAGTTTACTGTTGAAGGTCACACTGATAGTGTAGGTAGTGCTAAATTGAACCAAAGCCTTTCTGAGTCAAGAGCTCTTTCTGTAAAAGAATTCTTAGTTGATCAAGGAATCGAAGAGTTCAGATTATCTGCTCTCGGAGTAGGTGAAGACAAGCCTATTGCTACTAACAACACAAGAAGTGGTAGAGCGCAAAATAGAAGAGTAGAAATTAACTTAGTAAAATAAGTTATTAAAAACTAAGTGTTTTAATATTTAAAAAGCTCCGCATTTCGCGGAGCTTTTTTATTTTTACAACATGCGAACTTTTATAGATGACGTAGTTGACAAAGTATGGGATGAGCAATCATCAATATCGGATGTAGTATTTGTGCTTCCTAGTAAACGTGCAGGCACCTTTCTAAAGGAAGCTATATCTAAAAAAGCAGGTAAAACTATATTTGCCCCCAACGTCTATAGCATAGAAGAGTTTGTTGAAAACGTATCTGGACTATCATACGCCACGAACGCGGAACAAGTATTTGAGCTTTATACTGCGTATCTTCAAACCGGCAGTTATGAAAAGGAAACCTTCGACACCTTCCTAACATGGGGAGAAACACTACTACAGGACTTTAACGAAGTAGACCGCTATCTTGTTAGTGCAGAAGCACTATTCTCCAATCTGAGCGCTATACAAGAAATCAATCATTGGTCTGCCAGTTCTGAAAAAACAGCACTTATAGAGAATTACCTAAGTTTCTGGAAAAACATCCTCCCCATATATAACTCCTTCAACAAAAACTTAATTAACAAAGGAGTTGGGCACCAAGGCCTAGTGTATAGGCAAGCATCAGAAAGCTTAGATAATTATCTAAAAAAGAAAAGCAACGTACATATATTTTTAGGTTTTAATGCGCTTAACGAAGCAGAAAGCCGAATTATACAAACGATCTTAAAAACTACTCCCTCAGAGATTTATTGGGATATTGACCCATATTTTTTGAAAGATCACATACACGATGCAGGCCTCTTTATACGTCAACATAAAGCCAACTGGCCCTACTTTAAGAACATTAAACTAAAAGGTGTTAGCAACTATTACCTACAAAAGAAACATATTGAAATCATAGGTGTTCCCAAAAATGTATCACAAGCAAAATATATAGGCAACTTACTATCAAAACTGCATAAAGACAGCCCCGAATCCTTGAAAAATACCGCCTTAATACTTGGGGATGAAACGTTGTTGACCCCAATACTTAATGCTGTTCCTATTTCTATACCCTCAGTAAACATTACAATGGGTCAAAAATTAGAACTTACTCCTTTAGCAGGTTTGTTCCAAGGTTTTTTTCAGCTACATGAAGTAGTAAATAACAAAGGTTGGTTTTTTAAAGATTTTATAAGTTTTATCACCCACCCATATTGCGCTGCCCTACTCAGTCACCACAAGATTGACCTAGCTGCAATTTTAAACACAATTAAGATTAGGAATTGGACCTTCGTCACACTAAAAGAAATTGAAAATTTTATAGGAACAAGTCATCCAGTCATGCAACTCCTGTTTTCAAAAGAAAATAACACCCCACAATACTTTCTAAAAAAATGTAACGATTTGGTGACACTTTTAAAAGAAGCGTTTATAGCAAACAAAAATAACTTGGCCTTGGAGCAACTTTATAAGTTTCATACCCTGTTTGTGCAAGTTAAAGCGCTAGCTACTGCCTATAACTATATTACCAACCTAAAGGCCCTAAAAAATCTTATTACACAACTACTATCGAAAGAAACCTTAGACTTTCAAGGGGATCCCTTAGAAGGTCTGCAAATAATGGGTATGCTAGAGAGCAGAAATCTAGATTTTGAAACTGTCCTACTCACATCTGTAAATGAAGGAATCCTTCCATCCGGAAAATCTAATAATTCCTTTATTCCATTTGATTTAAAAATAGCACACGGACTTCCCACCTACAAGGAAAAAGATGCGGTTTATACCTACCACTTCTATCGGTTACTACAACGGGCAAAAAATGTTTATCTGTTGTACAACACAGAACCGGATGTTTTGGAGGGTGGTGAAAAAAGTAGACTGATATCCCAGCTATTAACCGAAGACAATAGAGATGATATAATAGAAAAAATAGCTTCCCCTAAGTTACAACCAATCATTAGCTCCCTAGACTCCATCACAAAATCCGAAAACTTATTAAATAGGATTCAAAACTATTCCAGTAAAGGGTTCTCCCCCAGTTCCTTGAGTAACTACATTCGTAATCCGATTGATTTTTACAAACAAAACCTGTTGGGTATTAATGACACCTTAGTAGTAGAAGAAACTATAGCCGCTAACACTTTCGGCACTATCGTTCATGACACCTTAGAAGAATTATACACCCCATATATTGGTATAGCCCTATCAAAAGACCATCTTCTTGAAGTTAAGACCAAACTCATAAAAACGATACAACGTAACTTTCAAAAGACCTATTTGGATGGTGATATCAGCACAGGAAAAAACTATCTATCCTTTCATGTAATACATAAATATATTTCAAACTTTATAGATTCCGAAGTAAAACAATTAGAACAACAGTCTATAAAAATCATCGCCCTAGAAGAGCCCATGCGAATATCTCTAGATATTGACGGAATTAAGCAGTCTATAACACTAAAAGGAAAACTAGATCGTATAGATGTGGTAGACGGCACCACCAGAATAATAGATTACAAGACCGGTAAAGTAGAGCGAAAAAATGTTGAAATCATGTCATGGGAAAATTTAATCGATGATTACAAGTACAGCAAGGCATTTCAACTATTGTGTTACGCTTATATGTACGCTCAAAAAAATCCAAACCAGCAGATAGAGGCTGGTATTATTTCATTGAAAAATCTAAAGGAAGGCGTACTTCTATTCGCTAAAAAAGAGGCCCCAAGAGGACCTAAACAAACTTTAATAGATAATGAAACCCTCTCTGAATTTGAAGTAGTATTGCATAATCTTATCCGAGAAATAAATGACCCAAGTATCCCTTTCCTAGAAAAAGAAGTATAACTACTTCTTATCCGGTCGTGTGGGTCGTACTTCTATTTTACTAGGTAATGTCCTAGGATTCATTCGCAATAGGTCTACTACTAAGGCTCCAATATCTTCCGGCTGTATCTTCCAGGCATCCTTTTCATTAGGTTCATTATTGTTAAAATGCGAAGCAACCGAACCTGGCATAATCGTAGTTACTTTCACATCGTATTTTCGTAAATCCA
Organism: Maribacter sp.; assembly: GCA_047632415.1. Taxonomy (GTDB): domain Bacteria; phylum Bacteroidota; class Bacteroidia; order Flavobacteriales; family Flavobacteriaceae; genus Maribacter. The sequence goes on along the minus strand of JBLICT010000021.1, from coordinate 15,278 downwards.
ACATCGCAGCTTGGGTAAACCCTACGACCCCAAATTTAGTGGCGTTATACCCTGCGCCAGAAGCAAAAAAGTTAGTTCCTGCCAAACTAGCGACGGTCATGTAATACCCTTTAGAAGCTTTCAATGCCGCTACTGATGCTTTCAAGGTATGAAAAACACCGTTAAGGTTAACATTTATCATATGGTGCCAGTTAGCTTCGGTGAGTTCATCTACTGGCGCAAAGTGTCCAACTCCGGCGTTCGCCAAAACTACATCTAGCTTCCCGTAGGCCTCAAGAATCACTTTTACCGCTTTTACCTCATCCTCTAAAACAGAAACATCTGAAACTACGCCAATCACATTATCATTATCCAAGTCTTTTAAAGCACTATCCACACTTTCCTTTGTCCTACCACTAATAGCTACCTTCATTCCAATAGCTAATAAAGATTGCGCAATACCATATCCAATTCCTTTTGTTCCTCCGGTGATATATACTACTTTTCCTTTCATGCCTTTTATATTTTTAATTTACAATCCTATCTTCTCCAAAGATACTTATCTAAGATGTGAAGCGCGTTAAAGTTTTCTTTCCTTATATTTAGAAGATGTTAAATCTATTTTCATGAACAGAATTGTAGTATGGTCCATTACGGTAGCTCTAGCGGGCTTTTTATTTGGTTTCGACACCGTTGTTATCAGTGGGGCTAATGAGCCTATAAAACAATTATGGGACACCTCTCCCCTGTTTCACGGTACGTTTATTATGAGCATGGCACTATGGGGGACAGTATTCGGGTCACTATTTGGAGGAATTCCTACCAAAAAAATTGGACGTAAAAAAACCTTATTCTGGATAGGTATCTTATTCTTTATTTCTGCAATAGGTTCCGCACTCGCACAAGACCCGTATTCTTTCTCGTTCTTCCGATTTATTGGTGGTGTCGGTGTTGGTATATCCTCGGTAGCCGCTCCCATATATATATCCGAAATTACATCTAAGGAAAACCGAGGTAAAATGGGCGGACTCTATCAATTCTGGTTAGTATTCGGAATCTTGATTGCCTTTGTTTCTAACTGGTTATTAAAAGGTTTTGATGGCGCAAACGATTGGCGCTGGATGCTAGGTGTAGAGGCTATTCCTGCGTTTATTTATACCCTAATGGTGTTTAAGGTACCCAACAGTCCAAGGTGGTTGGCTCTTCATAAAAAAGACGATACAGCTGCACTAAAAGTTTTGGAGCTGATACATCCTAAAGAACAGGCCAGGGAACAATTACTTGAAATAAAACTGAATCTAAATCATTCTAAAAAAAGTGAAAACCTTTTTCAAAGGAAGTATTCTCGAATACTCTGGCTAGGTTTTTTCATTGCTCTTTTCAATCAGTTATCAGGAATTAATTTTGTGCTCTATTATGCGCCGGAGATTCTGGAACAAGCAGGGCTCGGTGGAAAAGAATCCCTATTCAATTCGATTTCCATTGGTGTCATAAATCTAATATTTACCATAATTGGTGTTCGCTTATTGGACAAACTAGGGAGACGACAGCTTATTATCATTGGGTCTATAGGATATATTATAAGTTTAGTTATGGTGGGATTATGTTTTCAGATGGAGCTAGGTTCTACGTTAACACTTATCTTTATCTGCTCTTTTGTAGCATCCCACGCAATTGGACAAGGCGCCGTAATCTGGGTATTTATTTCAGAAATTTACCCAAACAGTATACGTGCATACGGCCAATCTTGGGGCGTTAGTGTACATTGGGTCTTTGCCGCGGTAATTACTTTGATTACCCCGTTTTTCTTAGATGCCTCAGAAGGCGTACTGAGAAACGCTGTTTGGTATATCTATTATTTCTTTGGTGCCATGATGGTACTTCAATTGATTTGGGCAATAACAAAAATGCCGGAAACAAAGGGAATATCCTTGGAAGAATTGAGTAAAAGATTAACTAAATAAAATATATTTCAATAGGCTATGGTCGATATTCATCTAAAGTATTAAACCCTAAGAATTATTAAAAGTAGCTGTTTTAAACAATCTACTATTGCGCTAAACAGAAAACACCTAAACTTAGCCACCAGGTAATTATTTCGCTAAATGTATTCTTTAAACGCCCTGTTTAGCGTATCCTTGTTCCGTACCCGATAATAGAAGCGATAAGGGCATTGAATATATCAAGCTATGCTCAAAACAAACATTTAACATGAACGAAAGCGACCTTAATCTACTATACAATTATTTACTAAAAACAGGAATGAATGAAAACATTGCTGCATATTTAAATATGGGTATACTGCTTATCCTAATATTTGTTCTTGCCTACATCCTAGACCTAATCGCTTGGAAAATAATACGTTCAGTATCTGTGCGGTTAGCTAGAAAATCCAAGACCAATTTTGATAATTTTCTTGTTGCGCATAAGGTCCCACATAATGCGGCCCATATCTTACCTCTATTCCTGTTATTTCATTTGGTTCCCATCGCCTTTGAAGGCTTTGACTATGCTAGCGAAATTGCCCAAAAAGTACTTCAGGTTTTATTTGTGGTACTTACCATTACTATAGTCAAAAAAATATTCAGAAGTACGAATGAATACCTGAAAACAAAACCACAGTTTAGGGATAAACCTATGGATAGCTACATACAGGTATTCATGATTTTTGTTTGGGCCGTAGGTATGCTGACCATTTTCGCTATCATAACCCAAGTTAGTGTATGGAAATTCTTTACGGCTTTAGGGGCTGGCTCTGCCGTTATTTTATTGTTATTCAAAGATTCTATTTTAGGGCTCGTGGCAAGTATCCAGGTCAGTATCAATGATATGGTGCGTATTGGCGACTGGATCACCTTTGAAAAATACGGTGCAGATGGTGACGTAGTTGAGATTACCCTCGCTACGGTAAAAGTCCAGAATTTTGATAAGACCATTACTACGATTCCCACCTATGCACTTATTTCGGATTCCTTTAAAAACTGGCGTGGCATGCAGGACTCTGGAGGTAGGCGTATCAAAAGAGCGATTATTATACGTCAGAAAAGTATCCGTTTTCTATCGGATACCAACATAGAGAACCTACAAAAAATTCAATTGATACAACCTTACCTAAATACCAGGAACCAACAAATTATGGAGTACAACCAGAAAAATAAGATCAACAAGGATTTGGCTATAAATGGTAGAAACCTGACCAATTTTGGCCTTTTTAGAAAATATATTTCAAAATACCTAGAAAATCATTCCGCAATCAACAAGAATATGACCCTAATGGTGCGTCAACTCGCACCCACACCACAAGGTATTCCGTTAGAAATATATGCGTTTAGTGCAGATAAGAGATGGGAAAATTACGAATATGTTATGGCCGATATTTTTGACCACCTCATTGCCGCTATCCCCTACTTTGATTTAGAAGTTTTTGAACTTCCGGTATCTTTGACATCAGAAGAGTAAACCGTTAGTTAATAAAAAATCATATATTGAAGGGGTAAAAAATTTACGATGGAAAGAAGAAAATTCATAGGCAGGACCGCTTTGGCGGCTTTATCCAGTGCCTTAGGTACCGAAATCGTATTCGGCAAAAGCCTCCCAAACGGCTATATCCCCTTAGGTTTACAAAATCCCGATCCCTTTAAAATGTTCAATAAAGACAGCGAAATGGTACTTCTGAATGATAAGCCATGGAATATGGAGGCACAGGCGCATCTTTTAGATGACAAAATAACGCCCAATAAGTATGTTTTTATTAGGAACAATGGTCTTGTTCCCGAAAGCATAAATGTGAAAAACTGGACGCTCACCATAGACGGTGAATCGGTTACCCAAAAGAAAAGCTACACCTTGGCCCAATTAAAATCAAAATTCAAACAACATACCTACCAGCTTACTATAGAGTGTGGAGGCAATGGGCGTGCGGAATTTAATCCGCCCACAAAGGGTAACCAATGGACCATTGGTGCGGTGTACTGTGCCGAATGGACTGGTATTCGTTTGCGCGATGTATTAGAAGACGCAGGCATAAAGACCGATGCTGTGTATATAGGATATCACGCAATAGATGAACATCTAAGCAGAGACCCAAAAAAGGAACCAATTTCCCGCGGTGCACCAATGGTAAAAGCTTTGCAAGACGAAACCTTGCTTGCCTTCGAAATGAACGGAGAGGATATTCCCTTAGTTCATGGCTATCCCTTACGGTTGGTGGCAGGAGGTTGGCCCGCATCCGTATCGGGTAAATGGATAGAACGTATTAGCATACGTAACAAAGTTCATGACGGAACTAAAATGACAGGAGATTCCTATAGGGTTCCTTGCAACCCTGTGGGGCCAGGGGAAAAGGTTTCCGAAAAAGACATGTGTATTATAGAGTCCATGCCTGTGAAATCATTGATTACCCACCCAAAAACGGGAGCCATGATTAGCGAAGGAAACAAGTTGAATATTAGAGGCCATGCTTGGGCCGGAGAACTGGAAGTTGCAAAAATGGCATATTCCATAGACTTTGGTGCTACCTGGAAAGAGTGCCCCATAGAAAAACCGGCAAATCGTTTGGCATGGCAACACTTTTCCGCGCAGGTAACTTTTCCTAAAAAAGGCTATTATGAGGTATGGTCCAGAGCTACAGATACACAAGGCACTTCCCAACCCATGCTAATTCCAGGCTGGAATCCCAAAGGATACCTGAACAACGCCTGCCAACGCATAGCTTTAAAAGTCACGTAAGGCATGGAGGAAAGGTATACCAAATTTAGAGAAAACGTACGTGGTATTTATAGGCTGATGCTCGTGCTTTGCAGCTTTATAGGTGTTATAACGATTATGGGTATCTACATCATGGCCGACCCTACCTTATCTGCCTTCAAAAACCAAACAACTGAAGAAACTGTAGTTGCTATACCAAACGAAGATGATTACGATAAAATAGAAAATGGTCTCCATGTGCGTACCGGATTTATAGATGCTCCCGGGCTTATGGAAACGGTTAATAATTGTACCAATTGCCATTCCTCCAAACTAGTCATACAGAATCATATGAACAAAGAACGCTGGGTAGCCACCATACGCTGGATGCAAGAGACCCAAAATTTATGGGATCTAGGGAAAAATGAGGAAGTTATAGTCGACTATCTAGTTACCAACTATCCACCAAAAGAAATGGGAAGACGTGAAAACCTAAATGACATAGAGTGGTATAATCTGGAGGAGTAAAATCAATATTTTATCCTTGCAACATCTAAATCAACTAAAACGTAAGATTAAAATCCCTATGTGTTGGAGGCTATTCTAGAATTGAACTATAAATGGCCTTCTAATCTAATGATAATAAGTGCTGATTGAACCAAAATTCTAACTACCCTAAGTTCTAAACACTGTAGATTAAGGTGTGAAAATTCCTAAACTTAATTCCATACAATCGTAAGTTTACAATAAGGGTGGTATACGATTGGGTTAAAATTTTTAGTATGTTGCTATCTCTCTTCATTGTTTTTTGCTTTTAACACCTAATAAAGCTACATAAAAATACTTTATATTTACAATTACTTAACGTTAAATTTACATATAAATTGTAATTCCAACCAGTATTTGCCAAATCCCAAATTCTTGGTTTCCTTTCAACCAGGACAATAGCTTAATTTTTGTTATCGAAGTTTTTATTAAAACCAAATTCGGAGTTCAGAAAATATGATTCTCAAATCGACAATTACGAAATGAACAAGATACTGTAATACTAAAAATTAAGCGCTAAGGTTTAAAAAACAAACAGACTGGTTTAAGATATTTCTACATAGCCAACATTTCTTGGTCTACCAGCACCACAACCCATCAGTAATTAAATCAAGGAAAATTCAAAAAGTAGGTTAAGTCCATGTTTCGGTACCATGAACAACAGCCCTAAACACCAGCGGCCGGTTTTTCTATAACCAAATAACCTATTTCATGATTCTCGTTAGCTGAAAATAACGAACGTAGCTTTCTGGTATTTTGGCAATATCCAGCAGACTCCCTTCAGGTATGTATGGATAAATCTCGTCATAGCTCTTAACTTCAAACATACGCTTACTTATATACTCACGTCTTAATTCCTCTGGCCCTTGAAGACCTGCAGCAAAAATTAGTTCTAAACAGCTTTTATCGTTGCTTCATGGAACTTTTTTACCCTAGACGCCTTATCCGCTACAACAAGTCCTTTCATTAGCGATTTATTTTGGGCAGCTACACCAACTGGGCAGGTGTTCGTATTACACCGCAAGGCCTGTATACAAACAACAGCCAACATCATAGCGCGCGCACTGTTACAGCGGTCAGCACCAAGCGCCATCGCCCTTGCCATATCAAAGCCCGTAATAATTTTACCAGCAGCGATGACTTTTATTTGTTGTCGCAGCCCAAAGCCCACAAGGGTATCGTGTACAAATATTAAACCCTCCCGCAATGGCATTCCCATTGAATTTGAAAACTCTACTGGGGCAGCACCTGTTCCGCCCTCGCCTCCATCTACTGAAATAAAATCAGGCGTAACTCCAGTAAAAATCATGGCTTCGCAAAAATCCATAAATTCCTGCTTTCTTCCAATACAAAGCTTAAAACCAACAGGTTTACCACCAGATAAATCTCTTAGTTTTTTTATAAAATGCATAAACTGAATAGGATCATTGAAAGCCGAATGGGATGGCGGCGAATGCACGGCTATGCCAGGCTGTACGTGTCTTATTTTTGCTATTTCAGGTGTGTTTTTAATAGCAGGTAAAATACCCCCATACCCTGGTTTAGACCCTTGTGAAAGTTTGATCTCTATCATTTTTACCTCGGGCCTTACTGCATTTTTTTGAAACGTAATTTCATTAAAAGTACCATCATCTTTCCTACAACCAAAATACCCTGTTCCTACTTGCCAAATAAGATCTCCCCCTGGCTGCAAATGGTAATCGCTAATAGCGCCTTCTCCGGTATTATGCGCAAAATCCCCCATTTTAGCACCTTGGTTCATGGCCAAAACCGCATTTTTACTCAAAGAACCATAACTCATTGCAGAGATATTCAAAAGACTTGAAGAATAGGGTTGCTTACAGTCTTTTCCTCCAATTATGATTCGAGGAAATTCGCCTAATTCTTGCGGGTTACTTTTTGCATACATCGAATGCTCCATCCATTCATAGCCCGTTTCGTAAAGATTCATTTGCGTACCAAAAGGCACGGTATCAGTTTCTCCTTTCGCCCTGCGATATACCGTAGACCTTAAGATACGGTTCAATGGTTTTCCCTCCGTATCGGTCTCTACAAAATACTGCATAATCTCTGGTCGTATAGATTCCAACATATATCTAAACCTGCCAAGCAAGGGAAAGTTTCGTCTTATGGTATGGTGTGTTTGTAACATATCAAAAATACCCATTAAAACTAATGGGCCTACCAATAGGAAAAACCATAATACCGATTGCCAAACAAACGAAATACCGATTATGGCGATAATCGAAATTAAAATAAAATAAAAAAATATCTTACTTTCATTTCATCCATTATTAGGTCTTTAACAAAGATGCCATGAAAGGAATGAAAAGAAAGCGACTTCAAAATAATGAAGTATTCTTTTCTCTAGAAAATAGCGAAATGACAGTATACTTAATCAATTAAAGCAGGCCGCTCTTAAGGTAAGCTGAAGGCATATGCTACCTCTTTATCAAGGGCGAGTTATTAAATATATAGTGGCTCCAGTCTAAATTGAAGTAAAGTATTAATAACTCGCTTCGCTAAAAAGTCGCTTCAAGCTCAAATTTAGACGTTTCACTTAAAAACTCCCGTTTTTAAAAGGATAACCAACCTACATTTGTTACTCAATTAAAATAGATTAAACATAATAATATGAAAAAAGCATCAACAATTCTAAGCCTACTATTCTTGGGTGCTACATTGGTTTCCTTTACAAGTTACCCACAGTGCCAAATCGAAAATGACGACAACAACATAAACGATATAGAATTAATAGAAGTTGAAGAAGAACTAGAATTAGGTTTCGATACCGCCCAGTACTTGCCCGAAGGTTTTAACCCGTATGCAGGATTGGAAACAGCGCCTAATTATCTTGGGCTTGCAGCGATTGAGGAAGAAATAGATTTAGGCTTCAACACAAAAGAATATTTACCCGAAGGTTTCAATGCATATAAAGGAATGGTATTTGACATTGATGAAATCGTTGTCATTGAACTGGAAGAAGAGTTTATATTGGATTTTAATACCAAAAAATATCTTCCAAATAGTTTTAATGCACTGTCCAAATAATTATTAATCGTTTAGTTTTAACTATTGAAAAATTAAACGTTTTAGATATCTATTAATTTCGGGCGGAGTGGAGAATCTCTAGTATTCTTGGCCCCGCTCGAATTGATTTTAATTCCTTTCTTTACCACAAACTTTAATAAAAGTAGTTCCTTTAAAATTGACGTATTTTTGAAATAATCCTAGCATAATTACCTATGGCCCTAAGACACGTTAAACAATCCTCCATCGTTAAGATTGCCTTGTTACTGGCTACGTTAGTGTCTGTTCCCAAAACTATCTTTATCTATGATATGGTTAGCAAGGGCGGTGAGGAATTCTCTGTTGCTTGGATTGCAGATTTCATGTATCGCTTTGTTTTCTTCTTTTTGTTCTCTTGGGCAATTCTACAGCTTAATGCAAATGTCGGCTATGCAAAATACAAATGGTCTACCGCTGTACGGCTAAATGTTATGGTACTGATTAACATTGCCGTATTAATCGCAACCCTAAGCTTTTTTGAATTTCTATATCCACATATAATACAAATAGAAATGAATCAGCAGGATAAGGGTTTCCTTGCATTTACCTACACTATTTTGCTCTTAGCACTATTTTTTATTGGAAGGATATTAAGATTACAGGTTGAAAAACAAGAAAGCAGAATAGAGAACGAGCACCTAAAACAACAGAGTTTACAGAACGAGCTTATAGCATTAAAAAATCAGATTGATCCACATTTTTTATTCAACTCGCTCAACTCATTGACGTCCCTTATACGTGAAAATGAACAGGCTACCCAGTTCGTTAAAAAACTATCTTATATGTACCGTTACATCTTACAAAGTGGTGATAGCGACTTAGTAAGCGTAAAGGACGAACTAAAATTTTTAGAAAGCTATACTTTTTTAATACGCACCAGATACCGCGACCGCTTTGCCATAGATATCAATATAGACCCAAAATATTTAGAACTGCAGATACCTCCATTGGCGTTGCAACTACTAGTTGAAAATTCGGTAAAACATAATGAGATATCCAAAACCAATCCTTTAAAAGTGAATATCTATTCCAAGGATGGCTCTATTTATGTGGACAACCCGATCCGGCTAAGAAAAACCTTTGCAGAAGGCACAAAAAACGGCCTCTTGAACCTAAAAAAAAGATACATCCTCTTATTACGTAAGGAACTTACCGTACGTACAGAAAATAATATCTTTAGCGTGCAACTCCCTTTTATAAAATCCTTATGAACGTCGTAATCGTAGAAGATGAACTAGCCGCTAGCGATAACCTAACGTATCTGTTAAATCGCATAGATAGCAATATTAAGGTCATAAAGGTATTAGATTCTGTAAAGAGCTCCGTAGCCTATTTCTCCAAACCACAAACAGCAGAATTAGTGTTCATGGATATTCATTTGGCAGATGGTATTTCATTCGAAATTTTTGAACAGATTCCCATTACAATTCCTGTAATTTTCACCACAGCCTATAACCAGTACACGCTAAAAGCGTTTAAAGTAAATAGTATAGATTACCTTCTAAAACCTTTAGACCAAGACGAGCTTTCTGATTCACTCCAACAATTTAAGGAACAGAAGCAAGATAAAGGTATTGCAGATGATCAGATTAAAGGATTACTAGATTTAGTAAAGGAAAAAGAGCGGACTTATAAGACTACATTTCTCATAAACCATAGAGACCAGCTTATTCCAATAAAAACACAAGATATTTCTTATTTTCAAATAGACAAAGGCGTTGTAAGAGCCACTACTTTTGATAATAAATCCTACGTAATAGATGGTAAACTAGAAGAATTAGAGGAAGAACTGAATCCTAATAACTTTTACAGAATCAACCGGCAGTGCATCTTACGACGCGATGCCCTTTCTAAAATAAAACAATACTTCAACGGGAAGCTTATCGTGGAGGTAACTCCTGTTTCAACAGAACAGATTGTGGTAAGCAAAGCCAAAGCAGCCGAATTTAAGACTTGGGTGGCCTCTTAAAACCTAAATTAATATGTTGCGGAATGTAGTATTGGAACGAATACTTTTATACACCAAGAGCTAGAATAAAAGCTACTTCCTTAAAATTTAAATTAGATTTAACGTATTTAGCAGAAATTGCTGCAGGGATACCTTATTAAAACGTCAATTTTAATTTTATGAAAAAAGCAGATAAAACAGCGATTATTTTGGGAGCAACCGGATTAACTGGCGGCATCCTCCTCCAATTCCTTCTCCATGATGATTGCTATACTAGTATAAAAGTATTTACAAGGAAACCGCTAGAAATTAGTCACCCAAAACTATCGGAATTTAAGTGTGACCTTTTAAAGTTAACCGAACAAGAAGAACATTTCACTGCCGATGAAGTATTCTGCTGCATTGGCACTACAAAAGCCAAAACACCCGACCAAGAAGCTTACAAAGCCATAGATTATGGCATTCCAGTAGCCGCTGCCTCGCTTTGCTATAAAAATAATATTTCTTCTTTTCTCGTTGTTTCTGCTATGGGTGCAGACCAAAAGAGTTCTATTTTCTACAATAGGATAAAAGGAGAAATGGAAACCGCTGTTTTAGAACTAGGCCTACCAAAAACCCATATCCTACAGCCTAGCCTCATTGGTGGCGATAGAAATGAAAGCAGACCTGGAGAATATCTCTTTAAACAATTTATGAAAGTTTTTAAATTTGCTATGGTGGGGTCACTAAGGAAATACAGAACTATTTCACCTAAAAGTATAGCGCAAACCATGGTCTGGTTGGCCAATAATCCCTATGTCGAAAACCGATTGCCATCTGACATCATTAGTAAGCTCGCAGAAACTAAACAATAGTCTTGAAGTTGAATATGTGAATTTTTGGCGAAATCCAGCGCCGAAAAGACTGGGACTAAAACACAATCAATAATTATACAGGATAAAGAAAAATTAAAACTGGCTTTTTTCATTAATATAGCTTGTGTGCTGTATTCCATAAAAAAAGTTTCAAAAGTCAAAACTCTTGAAGCCTTACTTATTATTGACATAGAATGCCCTAATGGACGCATCGAAGAATCAACTATTATCTGCCAATCCAAAAACGTGTACTATTTTAAAAATAAGATAAACTTCCCATTTATGAAACTCTGAATAATACAGGATGGTTTTATGGATTATAATCGATTTCTAGGTAATTTTATAAGCTTCCCTATTTTAAGATTTTGGCTTTTTTAAGCTACTTAAATAAGTCTGATGGTATGCTGCACTTAGAACAGAGACATTCATCCTTACCTAGCATTATTAGTTCCTTTAAAATTTCAATTATTGATTCTATTCCCCTCTGTAGCACTTTTCGGAGCTATTACTTTTTTGATTTGAAAATATTGATTAAAAAGAATGTGGAATGAAGAAGTGTAAAAAATACCAAACTTGATTTTGATCCTGTTGCGTCTGTAAATGAAAAAAGCTTCAAAAATTAAAAACCCTTGAAGCCTTATAAAAACTAGTGGAGAATACCGGAGTCGAACCGGTGACCTCTTGCCTACCAGTCTGAAATTCCTAAATTCATCGAAAATCAAAATCGACCGCTACTTATTGATTTTCAAGTTATTAACTCATTTTTTATAAGATTTATATTCGTTTGACATCATATGAATACAAACAAAACTGTGCACTGATAATGTTTAATTGTAGGGGAATGAATTTGATAGATTTGGTAAAGCTTAAAAAGTCAAATGCGTCAGGATAGAATATTCTATGGAAGAATTAAAACTGGTGACCCATTATCCATAAAACTCACTTCTGAGCTAAAGGAAATTTTAACTCATTATTTAATAGATAAATCAGCTGATGATTTTCTATTTCCAGCAAATTACGATGACAGTACAGCTAAATACGAAAAGTATAAAACTATAAGAAGACGGGTAAATGAAAGATTAAAAATTATTGCGCTGGACGCAGGAATAAAACAACATTTCACAACCTATGTTATTCGTCATTCTTGGGCTACAATAGCCAAATTTATGGGGATTTCAACCGCTATAATAAGTGAAGGTTTGGGACATAGTTCTTTAAAAACTACTGAAATTTATTTGAAACGTTTTGATAATACTACTTTAGATGGAGCTAACGAGCGTATTGTTGCTTAGTAGAATCATCCCAAATCTTACCATAACTTATCTGCGCATGGTTCCTGTTTCGATTTCATAGTGTTCCGATAGATAATCGTTAAGTTAAATCGAAATAGGGCGCATCTACTTATCCTATTTTAAGTTCCAATTTTGAATTGCCTTTTTTACTAAAAAATTTACCATAAAATGGAACCTGCCAAAGTTTTTTACGAAAAAATCAAGGAGAAATAATAGTAGTGCAATATTAATGTGTTGATTTTCATAATCTTATGACAAATAACATCGCTTTAGCGTGTTATCCTCTTGCTTCTACCGAACTTTTTCAAAGCCAAGCTACTATTGATGATATATTTAAAAAAAGAAAAAGCTTTGATTGAATTCTTTTAGAACACTTTCCTTACTCAATACAGTCCCGGAAAGGGTGAATTAACGAAAATACTAAAAGAGACCATAAATGGGACATTCATTGTTCATAAGTTTTGTTATCTGATAACAGTCCTGGAATACAGCCGTTTTAAAGGACATTAAATAATCTACTCCGATGCAGAGCATCGGGAAATTCTAAAGATTAAAAATTGATGTTATGTGAAAAAATCAAATATTAGAAATCTAATTGTAGCTCAAAACTTATTAGGAATTAAAATACTCTTTTACGAAAGCACCTTTTTCATTACTAGTCATCTTATCTGCGGATTGAATGTCAATTGATATATCCTTAAAATGTAAATCCTTATTCAAGTAATTATGCAATTCTGTTTTTGCATTTGTGGGGCCGAACAAAAGCACATTGTCATATTTCAAAATGACATCTGCAATTTCTTTGTAATAGGCCTCGTGCATTTGTTGTCTTTTATTGTGCATACGGCTTTCACTTCTATTCAACGCCTCTTCTTTTGTGTCAAAAGTAAATTCAGAGGTTATGGGACGAGTGTGCTTCTTGGATTTTAAATCAATCAAATTGGTAGTGGAATGATCCATCCATATTCCTAGTTTTCTCTGTGTTTTCATGTGTTTTCTATTAAAACCGGTTCTACCCGTACAGTTGTTTCAATTGTGATTTTTGATTTAATAGAATGGACTATCGAACATTTGTTTTTCGCTTTCTTTAAAATGCGTAATGCCTTTTTTCGATGCATTTCATCAGTAATTACGACCGTAGGGTTCAGTAAAATATCGCTCATCATGAATGTACCTTCAACCATTTCCAGCTTTCCAACAGCCTGACAGGTAAAATTTGTAAAATCCAGAATAGCGTTCTTTGCGAAAACCAAAAAAGTAGTCATTAAACAACCATTAACGGCTGCCACGAACAAATGTTCTGGGGTCCAAAGTCCCGCTATCCCTTCATGAAGAGATGGTGGGGTGCCTACTCTTATAGAAATACCATTTTCTCTCTTCAATTCCGGAGAACAAATAATGCCATTATGGCTGTTTTTCCAATCGATATCTACATTATAATTGTGCGGTTCCATTGTTGGCTTTGTTACTATTTTTTACTTTGATTTTCATCTATCGTTTTTTTGTCAATATCAAATTCCTTATTAGTGGTATTGGTGCCACCAGTCGGGTTGGTAGGGTTCGATTGTTCTACTTTTCTTTTAAATTTTCTTTTGTCTTCTGTTACTCCCATGATTTCTGTTTTTAAGGTTAATAATCAATGTAACGGGTAAGCCGTCGTATATCTAATTAATACTGCCAAACCTATGTTAAACTATTTATTTTCAGTTAATTACAACTTTTGAGTGGCTATGAAAAGTAGCTGCCCGTAATTAATTATCCACTATTAGTATGGATGAAAGTATAACTCAATTCATGGGTTTATCATTTTTATTGGAATAGATCGTAATTCGCGAATATTTAGAACAGCGGTCAAAGTAACGGTAAATTGAAAGGCGCGTTTGGTGTTCGAAAAATTTTATGGCGCTAATTCCAATGCTTATACATTTATGGATAGTAGCTAAACTGTGCCGAAACTGGAACGCCCTTCATATTCATATTTCTGTCTTACGTTTGGTAATATAAATAGTAGATTAATTTGGTTATGGATAATAGGGTTTCATCAATTCTATTTGGTTCAATTGTAATTCCAGAATATCGAATACATCAAAAATTTCATACTAAATATCTTAACTCCTTCAAACCAAGGTGTCATAAGTGTATCTTTTAAAACTCGAGCGACATATTTAATCCCAACATTATTTAGACTTTCAATATTTGGTTTATCATATTCATGAAGCTGGTCTTTCTTTCAATCGAATATCAATTCTTTTTTTCTTAACGGTTAACCGCCTCATTACATCCATTAACTTTGTTTCTTTTCTTTTGTCTTCTTATAAATCTCGTTGATTGATAATACCAGTCGTTTTGCTTCTCTTGAAGCTGTCACTCTATCACTTGTGGTCATATGACTCATTTTGGCTTTTTCAAATACTGCTGCTTCTTGTAAAATGTCCATAATTATTTTTTTAAGTCTTATCTGTTGTTAATGTAACCTATCTTCAGATTTCTCAGACCAATATCCTTTGCGTTTATAATATTTGTGAAGTTGTATTTCATAATCCCGAGAAAGCAGCGTTTCCTAAGTATATTCCGGAGCCTTCTTAATAACCTCCATAGAAAGATTGATAAGCACTTTGGAATCATTCCAACTGATTTGGTCAATCCATTTGGGTGAAATCATGATTTTCTTACCTGTCCACCAGTTTTTTGTATCGATGATCAGATAACGAATTGCCCAAGTCTCATCATCAATAATAAAATCTGCCACATGACCAATTTCTCCATCGCTACCCTGAATATGGAGGCCACTTACAGTATTGGTGCTACGCAAATTAGGGTTCCAGGATTTTTTTTCTTCTTCTTTTAATATTTTCTGTTCCTTAATGTCACGCATTAAATATGGATAAGCTCCCCACATGTGTA
>JBLICT010000020.1:0-24907 GCA_047632415.1 Maribacter sp. | reverse complement strand
ATCTATATTACTTGCAGAACGTGTATTGAATTGCCTTTCGAAAAATCGCTTGCTATAATTAAGCGATAATTCAATATTTGAAACCAATACTTGTTGGCTGTGATTGTCAATTCGTTCTTTGATTTCTTGTTGAATCAATTGAACAATTTGATTGAGGGTATTTTGCTCACTTTCGGAAAGGTGCAACGCTTCATTAGCTTCATAATTGAAAAAGTTATACGAATCTATTTTTGAGCCAAGCACAGTGTTTCTTATAAGGTCGGGATGGAAGTAAAGCATCCAACCTTTTACTTGATTCAATTTCTGTGGTTTCGTTACCGTTATAACTTGTTTTGGTGCAGTAAAAATCAAAACGCCATCATCAAAGTCGTACGAATTTCGTCCGTAATCAATACCACAGCTTGAATCCTTTAGTGCAATACAATATAAGTCAGAAGAAAATCTCATTCCTACGGTTTCTTCTCCATAAGCAAGTTTCTGAGTGTCTAAAATGGTTATCAGGGGATGTGTAGGTTTCGATAATCCAAATACCGACCTAATTTCAGTGATTGATTTTGAATGAATAATTTGGTCGCTCATTTTATTTCTTTTCACAAATTTACCTTGAAGCTTTGTTGTTCATTAACACTAATCGCTGAATGATTAACACATTTTAGTTTTAATGGTAGCTAACAATTGTATATAGAACATATGTTCTATATATGCCCAATATAAAATATATATAACATATGTTATATATATCTTTTATAAATTTCTAAAAATCTAGTGGATTTTTTATTTTTTTAAAAGTTGTAGTGGCAACATGGGTATATATTTCAGTTGTCTTACTAGAGCTATGGCCCAATAAAACTTGGATTTGCCTTAAATCTACACCTGCCTCCAATAGATGTGTTGCAAAACTATGCCTTAGCATATGAGGGGTTACCGGAACCTTTATACCTGCCTTTACAGCTGCATTAATCACTATTTTTCCAATACTTTGTCCTGAATATTGCTTTCCGTATAAGCCTTCAACGATGTATTTTTCTGGTTTGTACTGTAAATAGTATTCTCGTAAATCTTTCAACAAAGAATGTGAAAGTAATGTATAGCGATCTTTATTGCCTTTTGCTGCTTCTACCCGTATCAACATTCTTGTACTATCAATATCAGAAATTTTTAGATTTACTAGTTCATTTCTGCGTATTCCAGACGAATATAAAAAACTGACAATACATTTGTGTTTTAAGTTATTTGTGTGGGCAATAATGCTTAGAACAGCTTCTTTAGAAAGTACTTTTGGTAATTTTTTTTCTTTTCTAGGTCTTTCAATCCCATAAAACCTATTGGGCATACCAAGAACCGACTCATAGTAAAACTTGATACTATTTATAGCGGAATTAATGTAAGCATTGGATCTGTCTTCCTGGATTAGTTTTAGTATATAATTTCTAACATCACTTTCATCAATGGATACTAAATCTTTGGTATTGTAATAGTTAATGAACGTTTCAAAAGATGTTACATATGTTTTTACGGTATTATTGGCATATTTCCTCAATTGTAACTTGTCTAAATAACTGACTGGACAAACGCGATATGAAACCGGAAGTTCCCTTTTCCTAAACCATGTAATGTCTATTGGCTCATTATTTTCTTTTGTAATGCTTTTATCAAAAAAGTGGTTGCAATTAACCCAGACAACACCATTAAATATTTTAAATAACTGATCTAGATTTTGTTTGGTGTTTAAAATATAAGCCATGTTAAACGTATTGCTCCATTTAACATCTGGTAACTGCTTAACAAGAGCATGGATAACCTTATCCGTGTTGAATTGCAAACCTATGTAGCGTTTTTCTTTAATTAAAAGATGCTTTAGCGTGACGCTCCTACCTTTTTCCATGGTTTTTGTTGTAATCTAATTTAAACATTTGATTTAATCGTACCTTAATCGAATAATGTTCGCATAGACATTCGCTTAAATTTATTAGGGATGAGATTACAGCATGAATGCTTGTATTGTAAAAATGAACTTACAGGTAGAACGGATAAAAAGTATTGCAACTTACACTGTAAGAGTGCGTACCAATACCAAAAGGAAAAACAGAACCCGGAACGGTTTTATAATAAAGTTGACAATCAACTAAAACTCAATAGGAAGATTCTAAAGGAATACAACAAGGGCGGAAAGGTAACGATACGTTCTAATGTGTTATTGAATTTAGGATTTAATCCTAAATTTTTTACCCACTATTGGAAAAATCAAAAAGGAGAGGTTTATCTATTTGTGTACGAATACGGATTTTTGAGCAAGAAGGATAACGGAAAGGAAAAATATGTCTTAGTCACTTGGCAGGATTATATGAATGAAAAATAAGTGTAGTGTAGTAAATTCAAAACAGTCAAATGTCGGGTTAATGGTTTTATTAACTTTTAAACTATATAGTTTTCTACAGGCTATAAATCTTCATTATTGAAAATTTTTAGGTTGCTAATAGTTGCTATTGGGCGCTAATGGGTGTTTTGGCTGGTGTTAACTATAAAAGCGGTTGCTAGTATGGTTTTTGTTGATGGTGTTTAGGGTGTTATTTTAGTATTTACCATCTTTTTGACGGGTGTTTACCAATAAATAGATGTTTTTAATAGGTGCAAGACGTTTGTTTGGTCTCATAGTTACCATAAATTAATAACAAAGGAGGATTATTGATTGTTTCAATAATAAGGTGGTCATACAACCTTAAATCAGGAATCGGTGAACAAAAAAATTTAATTGCTGTCTTCTTGTTTCAAATGAAAAACTGTGTGTAAAAGAAAAGATTTCGCTTCTTCATCTGTAATCAAAATTTGTTTTTCGGTTTTCAGTTTTTGGATAGATTTTGGGTTGTAAAATTTTGTTGGAGAATTGGTTAAAAAATCTTTGATAGGTGTTTCTTTTTCCTTTTTAAGATAGGTGAGTATTTCAAATGAATTTATTTCTTCGGAAATTTTAATGTTGAACCTATTTTCTATTTCTTGTTTGTGATATTTGAATATATCTTTTTGAAGTTCGAAATAACTTTTTTGATTAGAATTAATATTAAGGTAATCAGGAAGATTTTCAAACATCCAATTAGCGATAAATACGAAAAACCGAATGTGAACTGAATATTTTTCTAAAAGAATAGAAAACTGTGCTGAATTTAATAGTGTTTGTTCATCGATTAATTGCAGTATGTTATTATCAAATAAAGATGGTTTTATAAGTAACTCACTATAATTTATATCAGTGCTGGTTTCAGCTAATCTACCTTCCTCATCGTAGAAGACTATTTTGTTGAAAATAGCATCCTGTTCAGTTGGAGTAAATGCTTTAATCTCGTTTAAAGGAATTATGCTTTTTGGAATAAAAAAGAGTAATGGTCTGTTAAGATTTGTAATTAGATATTTAAGTTTTTTTTCTAAGCTCATTTCTGATTACTTTAATAAATGAGAGTAATCTTTGGCTAACTCAGCATCGGTGTCCCTTAAATATTTTTCCAGTGCACTCATAGAATTATGACCGGTTATTAGCATTAATCTACTCTTTGCTTCAAAAGGTGTGGCTTCCTTCAGTAGCTGGCGATAAAGTTTTGTAATATAAGTATGCCTAAAGCTATAAAGTCCATATTCAATACCTAGATTAAAATGTGTTTTCACCTTTTCCTTAAAACGCTTAGAAAAATAGTTTCTACGATTCGTTTCTGTAGTTTTCCAAACACCTCCTAATTTGTCAGGTGTAAAGAACAGGTGTTCAGAAGTCATTTTTGATAAATCTGGCAATTCCCTCCACAAAATATCTGGTATAATTTTCTTTTTAACATGACTGTTTTTTGCTTGAAAAGTTATCGTTTTGTCATTAAGATTAAAATCACTCACTTTTAATCTTGAAACCTCTACGGGCCTTAAAAAATTATATGAAACGAATTTTATATAGAGTAGGAGTATAGGATCTGCCTTTTCTAAATGTTTAAATATGTCGTTCTCTGTTTTCTCGCTAAAGGTTTTGTTTCTTTTAGGAACTGATTTTAGAACCTTTATATTTTTGATGTTATTAAAGCTTATTATCTCATTTTCTTCTAAAGTCTGTAATATTGAACCTAGCGCCAGCCTAAAGTTATTTCTGTTTCTAGTACTCGATTTCATCACAATATAGTTAAGAAAATCCAGTAATATCTTTTTTGAAAGATTGTTAATCGTCTTTATTTCAGGATGTACTTTAGCTAACCAGAGCAAAAATGCTTTCGTTTTGTAACCATAATCTTGGATGGTCCTTTGCTTTACCTGATTCTCCTTTAATTTGAGGGCGAAATCGAAGGCTACTTGCAAAGGCATACCATCGTCTCCATCCGCTATTTCATTTACACCTTTAGTCTTTTCATCTACTACTTTTTGTTTGTTAGAAATTCCTAATTGGCTATTTTTATCTTCCTTGCCTAAATATTTATTTTCAAAAGGGCTGTGTCCCGCTTTTAAAAGTTCTAAAAGATTAGACCTATAAGCTGTCAATACCGTTAGACGGTCTGCTTTTGTTTTAAAGGTATTTGCTTTACCGTAAATATTCTTCATTCGCTCCAATTTTTTGGTTTTTGGATTTCTGAATGAAAAATAAACGTACCAACGTTTGGAAAGGTCACCCTTTGCGGTATAGATTTTCGGAACTGAAAATTTCTTTTTTGTTATCAAACCGTGTTCTAAAACGTGTTCATTTTGAAGTTCTAAGATAAGTGTTTCTGAAAAAATAGACATAAAAAAACGGTTTAGAGTGAACTAAACCGTTGTATTGGGTGATTTTACTACTGTAGCGAGAGGGGGGCACGATCCCCCGACCTCCGGGTTATGAATCCGACGCTCTAACCAACTGAGCTACCTCGCCATGTCTTATTTTAAAATACACTTTTTAATTAAAAATTTACGTTTAACTTTTCGAAACTAAAACACATTTTTCAGTACGACCTTTAGTTCACATAGTATTTCAAAACGGCTGCAAATATAAAGTTTATTTTACGATCACCTACAATAGTAGCTTAAAAAATAATACCCATTTTTTATTTTTTAATCATTTATAAATATATATATTGGGCATTATTAAGATGTAGGAAATGAATGATAAAATAAAATTTGAAATTGAGTTTGTAATACAATCCTCGCCACAGATGCTGTATCAGTATTTGGCTACGCCTTCTGGACTTTCGGAATGGTTTGCGGACAATGTAAACTCGCGAGGCGAGAAATTCATTTTTATATGGGATGGGGCTGAGGAAGAAGCGTTATTATTAAAACGTAAAACGGACGAATTCGTACGTTTTTCATGGGAGGAAAATGATGATAATTCATTTTTTGAAATGAAAATCATTGTGGATGAAATCACAAAAGACGTTTCTTTGTTTATAACCGATTTTGCAGAAGATGACGAAGTTGAAGAGTCTAAAATGCTTTGGACAAACCAAGTTTCGGATCTAAAACAAGTACTGGGTTCCAAATAGATTATTAGGTATTTAGAGTATCTTTGAGCCTTATTTTTATAAGGCTTTTTTTATGGTGAATTTTAACGGTACGTTACTAAAAGAGGATGCTCACTTTTTAAACAACGCTAATAGGGGACTCCGCTATGGGGATTCACTTTTTGAAGCAATTCGCGTTGTAAATGGAAGTATATACTTTCTAGAGGAGCACTATCTTAGGTTAATGTCCTCCATGCGTATTCTTCGTATGGAAATTCCAATGGCCTTTACCATGGAGTTTTTAGAGGCTGAGATATTAAGAATAGTAGTAGCACTGGAACTGAACAAGGCTTATCACGTCCGTTTTACAGTATTTAGGAACGATGGGGGACTTTACTTGCCCGAAACAAATAGCATTTCTTATTGTATAGAGACAAAGCTGTTGGATCATCCGTTCTATACCATTTCAGAAGCTCCTTATGAGGTAGAGTTGTTCAAGGATTTTTTTGTAAACAAGGACATGCTATCCAATTTAAAGTCCAATAATCGTATTTTGAATGTAGTGGGAAGCGTTTTCGCTAAAGAAAACGATTATCATAATTGTCTGCTCATTAACGGCGATAAGATGGTTGTAGAAGCACTGAATGGTAACGTTTTTTTAGTGTCGGGAAAAACGATTAAAACGCCTCCTTTAAATGATGGATGTCTTAATGGGATTCTTAGAAAAAAAATAGTGGAACTTCTTCAAAAATCGCAGGTATATGAGGTAAAAGAGGAATCTATTTCTCCGTTTGAACTGCAAAAAGCGGATGAGCTTTTTATTACAAATACCATTAGCGGTATTATACCCGTGTACAAATATCGAAAGAAAATATTCAAAAGTACGACGAGTAAAGATTTGATAGGAAAGCTTAATGCAGTAGCAAGATTAACCGCTTAAGTTAATTAAGGCTAGGATTTTCTGGTGCATTGGACCATAGAAGATAGTCGCCACCAAGCTCCATCATTTTTTCTTTCCAAAATGCGACAGAAGATTTTTTTATGATTTGGCTTTCGTATTGGTTGGATACTACTATCCAAGAGTTAGAAGAAAGTTCTTCATCTAGTTGTAAGGACGACCACCCAGAGTAGCCCAAAAAGAAACGAATATCATCTTTGGAGATTACTTTTTGATTTATTAAGGTAATGGTTTTTTCAAAATCTCCACCCCAATAGATACCATCAGAAATTTCTATACTATTTTCAATTAAATGGGGTACTTTGTGAATAAAGTAGAGATTGTCTTGCTCTACCGGCCCTCCATTATAGACTTTAAATGGAATTAAAATTTCATTAACAAGATCACTTATCTGGTATTCTAATGGTTTGTTTAAAATAAAACCTACCGAACCCTCTTTGTTGTGTTCTGCGAGCAACACCACAGACCTATTAAAGGAAACATCTCCGGTTAGCGATGGTTCGGCAATAAGTAGTTTTCCTTTTCTAGGTATTAGCTTTAGCATTTGTAAAACAAATTAAGAGCTTCTAAAATAAGACAATTCTTGTTAACACTCAAAAAATAAAACACAAAAAAAGCGCTTAAAAAGCGCTTTTAAAATCTAATATCTGTATGAATTAGTTTACTGCACTACCTAAATCGGCACCTGCTTTAAACTTAACAACATTCTTAGCTGCAATTTGGATAGTTTTTCCAGTTGATGGGTTTCTACCTTCTCTTGCATTTCTTCTTGATACGGACCAAGATCCGAAACCAACTAAAGAAACTCTGTTTCCTTTTTTCAAAGAACCTTCAACATTTCCTAAAAAAGACTCTAAAGACTTCTTAGCCGCTGCCTTTGTGATGCCAGCGTCTGCCGCCATTGCATCAATCAATTCTGTTTTGTTCATAATGTGATTAAATTAATTGTTGTTAAATAATTTTAAACCGTTAAACAAATTTATAGGGATTTACGATCAACACAAGTAAAACGGTCCTAAATCCCATATTTTGTTGATAACTCGGGAGGTTTGTTGATAACGTAGGCCTTTTTTACGATTCTCGCAGCCCTATCATACAGGGGCTTCACCGAAAAATAGCATTTTCGGGTAAATTTAGTCCGTTCAACACGGCCTCCGTTGTCATTCTTCGCTTACCCTGTAACTGGATTTCCAACAATTTTATAAACCCGCCTTCGCCAGCTACGCGTATTTCTTTCTTGTCAAAAACCAGTGCTCCTGGTAGTAACTTGTGTGCCTCCTTTTCGAGTTCTGCTTTGTAAATTTTTACAATTACTTCTTCTTTATTTATATGTAAGGTACTCCAAGCTGCCGGATATGGACTTAGGCCTCTAATATGATCATAAATTCTTTGTAGGGGAAGACTCCAATCTATCTTACAGGTTTCGCGGTCCAGCTTATAGGCAAGCTTTAAATCAGCTGATTTTTGTTGCAGAGTTGTACTTAGATTGCCTTCTTCGATACGTTTAACCGTTTTTAATACAGTATCTTCTCCTAAGTCCATAAGACGGTCGTGTAGCGTTCCAGCATCTTCATTTGGATAAATAGGGAGTTCATCTTGTAGGATTATAGCGCCGGTATCAATTTTTTCATCAATAAAGAAGGTAGTTGCCCCTGTTTTGGTTTCTCCGTTCATTATGGCCCAATTGATAGGCGCCGCACCACGGTACTCTGGTAAGAGAGAGGCATGTAAATTAAAGGTGCCCAACTCCGGTAATTGCCAAACAACCTTAGGAAGCATTCTAAAGGCAACTACTATTTGTAAATTAGCCTTGAGTGACTTTAGTTCTTCTAAGAATTCGGGATGTTTCAAATTCCTTGGTTGCAATATGGTTAGATTGTGTGCAATAGCGTACTTTTTGACCGCGGACTGATTTAATTTTCGTCCTCTTCCTGCGGGTCTGTCTGGAGCGGTAATGACCCCAACAATGGTATATCCTTTTTCGTAAAGTGCATTTAAAATACCCACTGCAAAATCAGGTGTTCCCATAAATACGATTCGTAAGTCTGTCATAATTCCCTAGGATAAGTGGTATTGGTTTTTAGTGTCTAATTTAATTTTTCGATCCTCCAATAACTCTTGTAAAGCTATTAAAACGGAATCACTTTCTAACTGCAATAGCTGCTGAACAGTTCTGGAGTTTCCTGGATTCAATGCCAATAGTGCTAAAATTTGGATTTTGATGTTTTGTAATGTGATTATAGAATCTTTTGGACTGTTGCAAACATCACATATCCCGCACGGGCTTGCATCCGTTTCTCCAAAGTAAGTCAACAACTGTTTACTTCTGCACATACGATTGTTATTCGTGTATGCTAATATTTGTTTTACTTGGCCTTCCTTTAGTTGATTTTGCTCCTTAATGGTTTTAGAAAATAGGTTGATGGTACTTTCGTCTTCTCTTGGCACCAAAAAAGTAAGTTCCAAGTCGCTATGAGAGCCTTTAAAATCTATAATCTCTTCAGATGCTAATTTTTCCAAACCTTTAATAATATTGTTTTCACTGGTATTTAATTTTTTGGAAAGAAGTAGCGTGTTAATCAAGGTTTCGAATTCAAAGATACCGCCATAGGTTCTCAAGACAATTTTAACCAAATCGGACAGGCTTGGATTTCGTTCTATATAATCAAAAAGCACATCTTTATCTGCGGTAAAATGTACCGTTACTTTTCTAGCAAAAGAGGTAGATAAGGCGAGTACGGAATTTCTATCCAGTATCCTTAGTACATTATAAGTGAGCAGTGAGTTTAAACCATACGTGGCGCAAAATTCGTTAAAGTTTAACCGGAAGGTATTCCCAGAGCCTTCCCCATAGGCAATTTGTAAGTAGTTGTTTAGCTTATTGTATACGAATTTCACAAAAGCCACGTCTGGTAGAATATCTAAAAACTGCTTTTTTACCTGTTCTTGATCTGTTTTGTTCGTGATTAGAATTGCCTCGGCAGGGGCACCATCCCTTCCGGCTCTTCCGGCTTCCTGAAAATAATTTTCCAAACAGTCCGGTATTTGATAATGAATAACTAAAGCTACATCTGGCTTATCGATTCCCATGCCAAAAGCATTGGTAGCCACCATTATTTTAGTTTTATTTTCCAACCATTGTTCCAGCTTCTTTTTCTTCTCCTTTTCGGTTATTCCACCATGATAATACGTCGTGCTTATACCACAGCTTATTAAATAACCGGAAATTTCTTCTGCTAGCCTTCGAGTTCTCACGTAAACGATGCCACTAGTATTAAGCTTACTGCAATGCTGTTTGAGTAGATATCTTTTATCCTCTTCTTTAATTACTTTAAACGCAATATTTTTTCTGGAGAATGAATCCTTTTGAACAAGAGGTGCTATTAAATCTAAAGTAGAAACAATATCAGCTGCTACTTTTGAAGTAGCGGTTGCTGTAAGCGCCATAAAAGGAACTTTAGGATGAAGTTCTCGTAATACCGAACATTTTAAATAGGCAGGTCTAAAATCATGTCCCCATTGCGAAATGCAGTGCGCTTCGTCTATGACCAACAGCGTTACGTTCATTTGCTGAATGCGCTCTTGTATCAGTTCCTGGCCCAAGCGCTCCGGGGAAATATAAAGAAATTTATAGCCGCCGTAAAGGCAATTATCCAATTCATTGTTGAGCTCCTCAAATCTCATGCTTCCAGTTAAGCCTATCGCTTTAATTCCTAAATCTTTAAGCTTGGATACCTGGTTTTGAATTAATGCGATTAAAGGAGAAACTACAATGCATATTCCGTCCTGTGCCATCGCCGGAACCTGAAAGCAAATTGACTTTCCCCCTCCAGTAGGTAAAAGGGCCAAAACGTCCCTACCTTCTAAAACAGAAGTTATAATTTTTTCCTGCGAATCTTTAAAAGATGTAAAACCCCAATACTTTTCAAGAATCTCAATGGGTGTGCTATTCACGAGACATATCTAAAAGGTTCTTTATAAAGGCAAGTCTTTCCGCTACGGTTCCGTACGGAACTTCGTTAATTACATATCCAAGAGACGCGTAGGTATTTTTTAAATGTTCATGGATTTCAGTCGCCTGTAAATAGGTTTCCAATCTTTCATTATCTTGAACATAAATTGCTTCCCAAGGTGGCAGTAAAAATACACCGTCGTAATTATGTTTTTTGCAGGCATTAAGGAAATCGGTTTCATATGGTTGGTCAAAATAATCCATATATGCAAGTACGTCGGGCATACCACGGTCATAGAAGACCTGTGCTTTTTCTTGTTTTTTTCCGTCCTCGTACTGTTTTCTACGACCTTCTAAAAGTTGTAGGTTGAACTGTTTTGAATCGTTAACAAATGCAATTGGATTGCCTAGCATGCTATTTGGAGGCTGTTCGTTTTTAGCTTCCACTGTCATGCTTCGAATAAATTCATGAAAGCAGTAAAATCCAGAAGTCTCTAAGGCTTTTATGATAGCTGTTTTTCCGGTTCCGGGAGCACCCGTTATTACGATTCGTTTAAAATTCAAATTACAGTTTTAGCTTGTCAAAAATAGGCAAACGTAAGATACCAAAAAACCAGATGTTTCCTCTTATCTTTGTTTAAAAATGAACCAATGGCAAAAACTAGCCCAGAGGAGTTTTATAAACGACTAAAAGAGCAATTGGCGGAGACCAACGTTTGGCCTTCTGATTACCTTTATAAGTTTATCGTTTTGACAGACTCGGATAACATTGCTCACATACATAAGATATTCGACCATAGCGGCGCGGTAATAATCTCAAAAAAATCTAAAAAGGGAAAATATACCAGTGTCTCTATTACGGTAAATCTTAAAAACCCTAACGAAGTCATAGAGAAATACAAGGAAGTAGGTGCCCTAGAGGGTGTAATATCCCTTTAAAATAGTATATACGCTATAATTTTATTATTTTGCGTGCGTTATAAGAACACTTCTTCAATCAGTTTAAAGTAAAACTATCCAATTTGCAATTAGTAGAAAACCTAGAATACAATACAGAGCGTCCACATTTAATAATACCGGAGTACGGTCGTCATTTTCAAAAGATGGTGGATCATGCGGTTTCAATAGAAGACCCTGTGGAACGAAACAATGTAGCCAACTCCATCATAAGCGTGATGGGAAATTTACAACCACATTTGCGCGATGTGCCTGATTTTCAGCATAAATTATGGGATCAGCTATTCATTATGTCCGATTTTAAATTGGATGTGGAATCTCCTTTTCCGATAACCACAAAAGAGCAGTTGCAAGAACGCCCAGATGCTTTGGAATACCCGCAAAACTTCCCAAAATATCGTTTTTATGGTAACAATATCAAACGTATGATAGATGTTGCAGTAGAGTGGGAGAAAGGAGATAAGCGTTCCGGTCTTGAGTATGCTATTGCCAATCATATGAAAAAATGCTACCTGAACTGGAACAAAGATGTTGTGGACGATTCTGCTATCTTTAAGCACTTGTTGGAGCTTAGTAATGGAGCCATTGATTTAGCTGCAGAGGGCGAAAGCCTTACCGATAGTGGTCAATTTCTAAAGAATAGGATTGCGAAAACACCGCGGTCCAACAATAACAACAAGAACAATCAAAGAAATAATAATCGCGGCAAAAAACGCTATTAATCGTCTATAAACTTTAGATGGGAACATTCAAGATAGAAGGTGGGCACCCACTATCAGGTGAAATAACACCACAAGGGGCCAAAAACGAAGCTTTACAGATTTTATGTGCAGTATTACTGACACAGGAAAAGGTTGCAATAACCAACATTCCAGACATCATAGATGTTAATAAACTTATTTCCTTATTAGAGGATTTAGGAGTTAAAATCCAGAAAAAGGGAAAAGGCAGCTATACGTTTAAGGCGGACGATATAAATCTAGACTACCTGCAAAGCGATCAGTTTAAAAAAGATGGTAGAGGTTTAAGAGGCTCTATTATGTTGGTTGGACCATTACTAGCACGTTTTGGGAAAGGATACATTCCAAAACCAGGTGGTGATAAAATTGGACGTAGGAGATTAGATACCCATTTTGAAGGTTTTATAAAATTGGGAGCTAAGTTCAGATATAATAAAGAAGAATATTTTTACGGGGTAGAAGCCAAAAAGCTAAAGGGAACTTACATGCTATTGGATGAAGCTTCTGTGACTGGTACCGCTAATATTGTAATGGCAGCAGTACTTGCCGAAGGTAAAACCACGATTTATAACGCAGCTTGTGAACCTTACTTGCAACAATTGTGTAAAATGTTGAATCGCATGGGAGCTAAAATATCCGGTGTTGGCTCTAACCTATTGGTAATTGATGGTGTAGAAAGTCTAGGTGGTACCGAACACAGGATGTTGCCGGATATGATTGAGATAGGTAGTTGGATAGGTCTTGCAGCGATGACCAAAAGCGAACTCACTATCAAAAATGTAAGTTGGGACGATTTAGGTCAGATTCCTACTGTTTTTAGAAAGTTAGGAATTACCATAGAACGTAAAGGAGATGATATTTATATTCCCGCACACAAAAACGGATACGAGATTCAAAACTATATCGATGGTTCTATTTTAACCATTGCAGATGCGCCTTGGCCAGGACTTACTCCAGATTTATTGAGTATTATTCTTGTTATTGCCACACAGGCAAGGGGCGAGCTTATTATCCATCAAAAAATGTTTGAAAGTAGACTCTTTTTTGTAGATAAACTATTGGACATGGGCGCAAAGATTATTCTCTGTGACCCACATAGAGCTGCGGTTATGGGACATGATTTTAAGTCTTCATTGAAAGCAACGACTATGACTTCCCCTGATATTAGAGCAGGTGTTTCCTTATTGATAGCGGCACTATCCGCTAAAGGAACTTCAACGATTCATAACATTGAGCAGATTGATCGTGGCTATGAAAATATAGACGAGCGATTGAGAGCTATTGGTGCTAGAATTACACGTGTGTAAACGCAGTCCAAATAAAAACGATACTCCATAGTACGGTTCTTGCCCAGTTATATGAAACCAGTTCAGACAAGGTGTTTTGATCAAAACGTACGTTTGAAACGGCATTATGCCTGGGCACAAATAGCAAAAAAGTAAGAATCCATACGAGCAAAATTAATACTACGCTTCCTGCAGTATATACTGAAGTTGTTTGGTATAGCTGATATATTGCTATTAGTGTTTGCCCAAATATCAAGGGAATTACCACGTAAGAAATGCGTTGTACATAAACACGGTGCCAGCGGATTAAATCGTTCCTGTTAAAGTATTTAAAGCTAGGGTAGATTACTAGTTGTACCATCCAAATTAGCACGAGCAATCCAAAATCGAAGCCTATTCTTAGTGTTTCAAGTATCATTTATATATTAGGTTATAGATACGGCATAGGCCCAATAGATGAGTAAAGGATGAATAACTATCAATCGACTCCAAGAAGCCCAATTGTGTACGCAAAGTCCGTCTGAAACACAGGAGCCTATTTGAATAAAGTAAATGTGTGACGGTATTAGAAGTATCAGTAATACCATAATGGCATGGCATGCCCTCTTTCTGCTGTCCGGAAATAAAACCAAAATTCCAAGCAACAGTTCTACGAGTCCAACAACATAATTGATAAAAATCGGTTTTGGGATATAATCCGGTATTAGACCCAGATAAAACTCAGGGTTTATAAAGTGGTATAGGCCAGCAATACCATAGAATGCTGCCAGCAATGTGGTAAACCGTTTTTTAGTTAAGTTAATTTCCATTTATAATCAACGTGTACCTTTTTTAGAATAAGGAAGAACGGAATCCACCAGATAAAATCGTTGGTAAAGAGCGTGTATATAAATTCAAAAGGAACGATATCCTGCACGTAGTTAAACAGAAAACCAAGCGGTCCTAAAATTTTACCAAGAAAACCTACAGCTACTATAGGCCAGTGGCGCATGGGGTCGAAGGAGGCCCACCAATAACCAATGCCGTACACGCCAATAACCATACCCATTCCTTGCCAAACCATGGGGTGGTTTAGGGGCTCCATGCCAACGAATTCAAAGAACTGATTAGGAAATAGAACAACCCATGCTCCCCATAGAATATTATAAATTGCGGCGAGTTTTAATGTAATTTTCATGCTTTCTCTACTAGTGTCCCATCAGGATATTTGGCAAACCTTCCTTTGTCTTTATCATGCACATAATCTGGATAACGCCATGGCCAACCACCAAACTGAGTTAATTTATATTCCTGCATGGCGGCTTGTATTTCGGCTTCCGTGTTCATTACAAATGGGCCGTATTTAACTACGGGCTCATTAATAGGTTTCCCCTGAAGCACAAGAAGATGTGCTTGGGAATTTCCAGCAGTAACGGTAACTTCTTTGGTGGCATCTAATTTTATCCCATGATTGGGCAAAACAGCTGAGCCAGCAATCTCTATGGTGTCACCCTCGTAAAAATATAAGGTTCTAGTGACCTCTGTATCTGATTTTGGTAGTGTGAAGGTACCGTTGGGTGCTATTTGAATGTTCCAAATAGCCACACGATTATCTGCATTGGCTGCCCAGGAGTCAGGAGTAGGTTCAGGAGCTTTTTCTGAACCATACTGTCCAGCAATAATTTTTACAGTCGCATTGTTTATTTTTATTACCGGTATGTCTTCATGCCAAAGCATTTTAAAGTGTGGATCGACGAATTTATTTGATTTGGGCAAGTTTAACCATATCTGAAAAAGTTCTAAAGGGTTTTCTTTCTCGGTATGTACTAAAGGGAACATTTCGCAGTGTTGTACCCCTTTGCCTGCGGTCATCCATTGTACATCCCCTTCCCCAAAACGTCCGGCAGCTCCAAGGGAATCGGAATGATCGCAAAACCCTTTGTTTACTATGGTGATCGTTTCAAAACCGCGATGTGGATGTGCTGGAAAACCCGGAATCGTTTGTCCGTGGTACATGCGCCAACCATCTTTTACCGTAAAGTCGTTACCTAAATTTCGTCCTTCCAAAGAGGCATCAGGTGACATATCTTGCTTCCCTTTTGGATACTGATCTAAGTGATATACACAAAATAAAAAGGGGTCTTCTGTTTGCCATGGAAAACCTAATTTGAAAATTTCTTTTATAGGGTTGTTCATTTGTGTTTTGCGGTATTAATTTCTATCCAATATTCGTCTGGATCTTGAAGGTAAATTTGTCGAACGCCATCGGTTCTCAAGGTTACAGCATTTTCTTTTCCGGGCCAATCGGAGTAGGGGATATCATTTTTTTTCAGATGGGCGATAACCCCATCCAAGTCTTGGGTAGCCAAGCATAGATGCATAGACTTGTTCTTTTCAAAAGGGGCAAATTCTTTTTGAATGAGATGAATTTGAGAGCTACCATCAACCACAAACCAACGAAATCCTGGTTTTTTATCGGGATGTGGTGTTTCCGTCAGCTGCAAGATAGTCCCATAAAAATCAGCGCTCTTATCCACATCGTCTACCACGATGGCAAAGTGGTCAATTTTAAAATCGAAAAACTGTCCATTTACCATCACGGAAAAGAGACAAATCAAAACAAGCGAATGCAACTTTTTCATATCTATATGTAGTTTTATCTAATTGTTATCCAAGGCGTCTATCTGTTTTTGTACATCATCTGCATCTGCATATTTACCATCACTGGCAGAGCGATTGGATTTAGACAAATCAAAGGCCTCTTTCATTAACTTTTTGTATTTCTCTTCTAGCTTTTCTTTTTCTGTCTTCTTTTTAAATATTCCGAACATAGCAATTTTTAGTTTTGATATTAATTTCCGTTAAGTGGCGGTGGGCCTTCTATCATAGGCTCATACACCTCGTCTCCTTTTCTTGTTTTAAATTCTTCTTTAACTTCTTGCACTATTTTGGGGTTTTCAAATAAATCTACCATCGTCATCGCCATAGCTTTGGAAGCATATACCATGCCTTTATGACCAATAGACATGCCGCCACAGGCCACTACAGCCCAAGAATGCCATGGCGTATCTTTAGGGGCTACTGTCGCGCTTAGGTTAATATTGGGAACGTTCCAGCTCACATCGCCTACATCTGTTGAGCCACCGCCGGCATTTTTATCCGTTTCCCTTAGCGGACGAATTGAGCTATCCATACCAACTTCTGGCTTACCGGTCGCTTTTTGAATCGCCTTCCCGAATACAGTTTCCTCTTGAGTGTATTCTATTGCGCCTAAAAGTTCTAGGTTTTTCTGCATGATTGCACCACCAGTTCGGTTTATCAAGGTCTCATAAATTCCCGAAACTAAAGATATCTTATAGTCTACATCGGCCATAATGGCGGCTCCTTCGGCCATTTCCTTTACACGCTCGTAAGTAGGCAACATTATTTTTCGTTTTGGGTCACGAACACGAACCCACAGCTTTGCATAATCTGGAACAACGTTTACGACTTGTCCGCCATCCTGTATATGATAATGTATTCTGGAAGTAGGTAAAATATGTTCTCTGTAGTAATTGATGCCTGTAGTATATAATTCTAAGGCATCCGACGCACTACGACCATTCCATGGGTCCATGGAGGCATGCGCTGCTTGTCCATTAAATTCAACTATAAAATCTATCAGCGAAAGTCCACTTTGTACATCGGCCTCTGTACTTGCTCCAGGATGCCAACTTACATTTACGTCAACATCGTCCCAAAGTCCGGCTTTCACCATCCATACTTTCGCGAAGTACTTTTCTTCTGCCGGAGTTCCTAGAAACTTCACGGTTCCTTTGATCTTTCCGGCATCCATAAGTTCTTTTATCGCTATTGCGGAGCCAAGGCTGGCGGTACCAAAGAGGTTGTGGCCACATCCATGACCTGCCGCTCCTGGGTTTAGTGCTTCCTTTATGGGCGAAGCTTTTTGTGAAATACCTGGGAGGGCATCAAACTCACCAAGAATACTTATTACTGGAGAACCAGAGCCATAGGTTGCGGTAAATGCCGTTGGTATGTTGGCAACACCACGGGTTACCGTCATTCCATTTTTCTCTGCGTAGTTTGCTAGTATCTCGGCAGAGCCAGTTTCATCGAAAGCAGTTTCCGCTAGAGCCCAAATAGAATCACTAATTTTTATAAGCTCATTTTTATGTTTTTCTACCGATGCTATAAGTGCTTTTTTATTCGTACTTATTTTTTGAGCGGACGAGGAAAAACAAAAAACGAAAAGCAAAGAGGTTAGAATTGTTTTTTTCATGTGTATTCTTGTTTGAGTTGGTATTTCTTTTATTGATTTTAAAGATAATCAAACTTGGAGTAATACGGTTTCCAAATTTCAGTTATGTTGGTCCCAAACCGGTCTTCCTGGTAAGGTGTGTTTTGCTATTATTCGCTTACTTTCTTTTTTGGTTTTAGGATTCTTTTTGAATGCATATAAAGCATCACTGGCGAACTTTCGCATTTTTGATATGGATACAATCGGTTGTGGATAGTCTTTTCCTAGTTCAAACCCTAAAAACTGTAGTTCCATCTGCGGTATTTCCCATGGCTCATGAATATACTGATAAGGGAGAGCTGCTAGTTCGGGAACCCATTTTTTGATAAAAACGCCATGAGCATCGTGTTCCTTGCTATTTTTTATAGGATTATAAATACGAATTGTATTTACGCCAGTCTCACCAGATTGCATGTTCAACTGCGGAAAATGAATGCCTGGTTCAAAGTCTAAAAAGTTTTGGGCCAAGTGTACCGTGCAATCTTGCCAAGGTTGCCATAGCAGATGGGTAAAGAAGGAAGCCAGCATAGCTCGCAGTCTAAAATTTACGAAGCCGGTTGTAACCAAACATCGCATAGCCGCATCTATAAGTGGAATTCCGGTTTGACCTTCTCGCCAGGCCTTTTGCAAATGGAGCTGCCTTGGTTTGTACAGTTCGTGATACCCCTTGTTCACACTTCTAAATTCCATCTCGCCCTCCATTTCAAATTTTTGCATAAAGTGTGCCTGCCAGCGCATACGGGAAAGAAAGGAACTTAGGTTTCTTTTGTTGTTCACGCTTTTCTTGTGTCCTGCTGCATATTGGCATACCTGTCTGGCGGACAAGCATCCCCAAGCAAGGTAGGGAGAAAGCCTACTACTATGTTTACGAGATGTGGCGGGTTTCGAATAATTCGAATTATAGCCCCAAATACGCTCATTTAAAAAAGAATCTAAATATTTAACAGCATAAGATGTTCCTCCTTTTTGAATTTGAGAATCTAATTGGGTGTCTAAGGAAACCGTTTCAAAATGTGTTTCTTTAAATTTTTCGATGATTGAAATAGGGTAGAAGCTCCCTAATTTCATTTGTGGTTTATCAATGTTGGTATTCACAAAAGCAACCCAGTCGTTTTTCCATTTCTTTCTGTTCTTTATGCCTCTAAAGACACCATTTTGTATACTTTCTTCCCAAGTAACTGCATATTTGCTACACCATTTCGAAACCGCTTTATCGCGGTCATACGTCATTTTCATTCCTGTTTCTTGGTAGGAAAAAATATGAGATATGCTATCGTGGTCATTTAGCTTTTTGAACACAGATAAGATTTCCTCGGTTACAACAAGTATTTTGGTGTCATAGGAGAGGAGCTGCCTTTGAAGATCGCCTAAGCTCTGTTTTATAAAATCGATATGCTTATTACTGTAATGCGAATCGTTTGCCCATACAGGTTCAAAACTATATAGTAATAGAATTTTTTCTCCACTAGCAATGGCCTTTACCAAAGGCTCATGGTCCAGCAATCTTAAATCTCTTTTGAACCAAACAACAACCATTAAGCAACAGCACTTTTATAGGTTTTAAGACATCGTTCCCTGGCCATTTTATGGTCTACCATTTTTTCTGGATAGGTCAATTCCTGCAAGTCTGGAACCCATGTATTGATATATTCCTTTTGCTTATCGAATTTATCTACTTGGGTCATGGGGTTAAATATTCGAAAATAGGGAGCGGCATCTACGCCACTACCTGCCGCCCACTGCCAATTACCCACATTGGCACTCATGTCATAGTCCAATAGTTTTTCTGCAAAGTAAGTTTCGCCCCAGCGCCAATCTATCAATAGATGTTTGCAAAGGAAACTAGCGACGAGCATACGCACTCTGTTGTGCATATATCCTGTTGCATTTAGCTCACGCATTCCTGCATCTACCAATGCATATCCTGTCATTCCGCTTTTCCATTTTTCAAATTCTGCTTCATCGTTTCGCCAATCTATTCGATCATACTTAGGTCTAAATGCTTTTTCTTTGGTATGCGGAAAATGCCATAAAATCTGCATAAAAAATTCACGCCAAATAAGCTCGCTCCAAAATACATCGTTTTCTTCGGCAATCGCTTTTTTCATCATCTCACGCACCGAGACGGTACCAAAGCGTAAATGAGGCCCTAAGCGGGATGTACCATTTTTTATTGCTGGAAAATTCCTGGTATCCTCATAATTATTAATGAGAGTAGAAGTTGCAGTGTAATCCGGAACTTTTATTTCTGATGGCTCAAAGCCCATATTCAAAAGGGGTACGTTAGGTAGGTTGGAATCTGCTATAAGATTATCCATGTACTCCCTTGTATCGTGGATACTAAGATGTTTCGCATTAAAAAGCGATTTCCATTTATTTTTAAAAGGGGTGTAGACCACATATGGTTTTCCATCGTCCTTTACAACCTCGTCTTTTTCAAAAATGACTTGATCTTTATAGGTCTTAAAATCGATGTTAGATTCCTCAAAAAGTGATGCCATTTCCATATCCCGTTCCTTGGCATATGGCTCGTAATCATGGTTGGTGTACACCCCTTGTACTTCGTACGCTTGAGACAGTTCCTTGAATACGTCTCTAGGTTTTCCATGAAATAGCCCTATTGAACTATCATAAGTACTTTGCAACGTTTTCCTCATTTGTTGAAGGGTTTCGTGAAGAAAAGTCACGCGGGCATCATCTTTTGGTAACTTATTCAATATTTCCGTATCAAAAATAAAAATTGGGAGTACCGGAAAATCGCTTTTCAAGGCTTCCAAAAAGCCATAATTATCATCCAAACGTAAATCCCTCCGAAACCAAAAAATAGAAACCTTTTTACTCATATTATGAAATATTCAAGGTAGACATGCCGCCGTCTACACCAACAATTTGTCCCGTCATCCAGCTGCTATCATCACTCAATAAAAATGCTGCAATGTTTGCAATGTCCTCAGGTTTTCCAACTCTTTTTAATGGGTGACGTTGCGACATCATTTCTACTTTTTTGTCGTTACTCAGTAAGCGTCCGGCTAAAGGTGTATCTACCAAAGAAGGGGCAACTACATTTACACGAATCTTAGGTGCATATTCCGCTGCCATGGATTTGGCAAAACCTTCTATTGCTCCTTTTGCTGCGGCAACACTGGTATGAAAAGGCATTCCGGTTCCTACGGCAACTGTGCTAAAAAATACCATGCTTGCTCCTTCGGACATATTACCAATGATGGTTTTAACCGTTTTCACCAAGCTGAAAAAATTCAATTGCATATCCTGTTCAAAGGTATCTAAACTCATCATTTTAAATGGTTTTAGATTGATGCTTCCTGGGCAATATACAAATCCATGGAGTTCACCCGGTAAGCTTGAGGTGTCTAAATCATCAGTCGTTGCGTCGAAAGGAATGTGGGTTACATTGAGTCCGTCCAAACCTTCGGTGGTTCGAGATGCTACGAAAACGCTGTGATTATTATGTAATAAATGAACTAAGGAATGCCCAATACCATGGGTCCCTCCAATTAATAGTATGTTTTTACTCATGACTTAAAATGATTTAAAGTGAATTTCTTTTTCTGAACCCGGTATGCTACCAAAACGTTCAATCAACTGTTGCTCTCGGTACTCAAATATTTGACTCAACTGTTTCTTTACAATTATGGGGTGTGCTATTTGTCCTAATATACCAAAGGGAATTTTATAATCTATAATATCCTCCATCTCTACACCACCCTCTACTTCATTGATAAAATGTTTGTGATGCCACAGGGCATAAGGCCCAAAACGCTGTTCATCCACAAAATATTCGCCTTGCTTCACATGTGTGATTTCGGTGACCCATTTTGTGGTGTATCCAGGGAGTGGCGAAACTTTATATTGAATAATTTGACCGGCGTACATAGGCCTATCAGCACCGGATAGAATGGTAAATCCCATGTGCTTTGGCGTTATTTCCTGTAAATTCTTCGGACTCGACAAAAAATCCCATGCTTGTTGCCTAGATATTGGGAAGGATTGCTTGGAATGTAGTTGGTATAATTTCATTCGGGTATTTTTAACAAAGATAGATGCATTATTGTTCAACCAAAAATTTAATTAGTTAAACAAAATTAAAATGATTTGTGTTTTGATGTATCGTGCTGTAATTTATCGGTATTATCACTTTTTAAACTAAATAATCTGTCAAGGCATTGCTTATTTTGTAATTTACCATGCGATATAAAACGACCTCATGAGAATTATACTAGGCATTTATGTTATGTTTCTTACCAGTACTGCACTAGCACAAGGACTCATTGAAGAGCTTGGCGAGTTACCACAAGCCGTTTCAGAAACTTCCGGACTCCTGTTTTACAATAATCATATTGTTACCCACAATGACTCCGGTGGTGCCGCAGCACTATTTGAAATAGATACTGTATCTAGAGAAATTACTCGAACCATAATCATTACCAATGCCACCAATACGGATTGGGAGGCTATTAGCCAAGATGAGGATTATATTTATATTGGTGATTTTGGAAATAATCTGGGAACCCGACAAGACTTAACAATATATAGGGTAGCAAAGGCTGATTATTTGGATAATGATAGCGCAGCTGCCGAAGCTATTTTCTTTTCGTACGAAGATCAAACCGATTTTACGGATACAGGAAACAGTGATTGGGACGCAGAAGCTTTTTTTGTTTTGGAAGACGAATTCATTATACTTACCAAGCAATGGAAAACTGAAGGCTCGGTTGCCTATGCAGTACCGAAAACACTAGGGAATCACACCGCCACAAGACGAGATACTGTAGAAAATATAGGGCTTGTAACCGATGCAGATTATAATGCCACAGACGGTACCTTGTTGGTGTTGGGTTATTCTAACTTTTTGATGCCTTTCGCAAGAATGTATTCCATAACAGCGTCCACTATTTTTCCTGATGAATTTACAGCAGTACTATTGGAAATAGGATTGGCGCAAGTAGAAGGCGTTACCAATGACGGATTGGGGAACTACTTTATATCTTCTGAGCTTTTTACGAGACAATCGCCAAATATTACATCACTATCGCGACTGTTTAAATTTTCGCAAAATGAAGAGGTGCAACCGGAGCCAGAACCAGAACCTGCGCCAGAACCAAATCCTCCACCAGAGGAAAACGAGGAAGAACTTCTTATATTCAATGAGTTAGGCACCGGTGAGATTCGATACGTTATCAACTCAGAAAATAATATAAACGGCACTCGAATTTATGACGTAAACGGAAAAACCGTTTGGGAACAGTTTACCACCAACGTTGAAAAAGAAGGCGTAATCTCACAGCACATTGCTACATCTGTTTATTACTTTGTCGTTTATTTTGATAATTCCGTACGCTCCAAGGCATTTGCTGTGTATTAAGGATTTATCTATTCCTTAATAGAACATAACTGCAACGTACTACTAGAAAATTTGTCCTTTTGAATTCCTAGTTGTTTATTTATGACTTTGTTAACAAGAGCAACATCTCTTTATATCTAGATTTGTGCATACTTAAAACAAAAACCATGAATAAAGTAATCTTATTTTTATTAGCTATTGTAGCTTCATTTTCTTTGGAAGCTCAAATTAATACACCTGCCGCTAGTCCGGCTTCAAAATTGATACAAACCGTTGGTTTAACGGAAGTTGTAATCGATTATTCCAGACCTTCCATGAAAGGAAGAAAAATATTCGGAGAGCTTGTACCTTTTGATAAACTTTGGAGAACGGCAGCCAATGCTTATACAACCGTTAGTTTTGATTCGGATGTTACGATTGCAGGAAGTGATGTGAAAGCCGGTACATATTCCATTTTCACAAAGCCTGGTGCTAAAACATGGGAAGTTTTCTTTTATACCGACACTGAAGGTAGTGGTACACCACGGAATTGGGAAGAAAGTAAAATTGCAGCTAAAGCAACCGTTCCTGTATGGCCAATAGATATGCCGGTAGAAACCTTCACTATTACAATAGATGATATTACAAACAACGGAGCTAATCTAGGGATTATATGGGAAAATACATACGTAGCTATTCCTATAGGAGTGCTTACAGATGCGGCTGTTATGAAAAGTATTGATAGTGCGCTTGGCGGTCCTGGTGCAGGAGATTATTATGCTGCCGCAACCTATTATTCTGCAGAGGGTAAAGACATTGGTAAAGCAAAAGAGTGGATGGATAAGGCAATGGCAATGACTGAAAAACCAGCTTTTTGGCAGTTAAGACAACAATCGTTGATTTTGGCTAAAGCTGGAGATAAGAAAGGTGCTATCGCTGTAGCTAAAAAATCTTTGGAAGCATCCAAAGAAGCTGGAAATGATGATTACGTTAAAATGAATATGGATTCCCTGAAAGAATGGGGAGCCATGTAAACTTCGGTTTACAAGAAACTAATAGTTAGACAGGCTTTGCAGTCAGTAAAACTAAATCGAGCGGATTCAATTATCTATTTACCTTAGGGTTATGGTTATTGTTTCCGCTTGATTATTTTTTGAAGGGTTGATTTATTCTAATGGGCTAACGTGCGTACCCCATCATCGATTTTTAGGTGATAGACTTCGGCATCTATGCCCGTTTCCTTTTTGTAGGTAGCTAGTATAGCCTTACTATGTGCTTCCATGAGCTCTGTTTTTATAAGGTTTATGGTACATCCGCCAAAACCGCCACCCATCATTCTAGACCCCATAACACCTCCTAGGCGTTGTCCTGTGCTTACCAGTAAATCCAATTCGCCCGTGGTTATTTCATACTCGGTAGACATGGCCCAATGTCCTTCTAGGAGAATAGCCCCACTCTGTTTGGCATCCCCTTTTTCCAAAGCATCCATCATCCGTATTACACGCCCATTCTCTGCTAAAATATATCTTGCACGTTTATAGTCCACAGGGGAAACATCGCTTTTTATCTTTTCCAAATCTTCAAAACTTATGTCCCGTAAGGAATGTGCATTGCTTTTGAACTTGGCAACTTCCGAAACAACTAGCTCACAAGAGTTCCGTCTTTTGTTGTATTCAGAATCTACAGCCAAGTTATGCGTTATGTTACTATTGATAAGTACCCAACTATAGCCCTTAAAATTAATGGGCACATATTCATAGCTTATATCTTTACAATCTAAAAACAACGCGTTGCCTTTTTTACCAAACAGCACGGCATATTGATCCATAATACCGCAATTAAGACCAATCTTATGCTCGGCCTTTTGAGCGATTAAAGCACTATCTTTTCTGGCTATCTCAAAACCACCTAATTCGGCGAAGGCGTGAATAAACCCACAACATAGGGCAGCGGAGG
>JBLICT010000019.1:0-24967 GCA_047632415.1 Maribacter sp. | reverse complement strand
AATTATCAAGATATTGCTGCGCTTTACCTAAATCAAATTTTGATATTTTCTTAATTTTAATTTCCGTTAAACGTAAAATGTCCTCCTCGGTAACGGCTCGTCTTAGATGCTTTGTATATGGTGCTAAACCTTTATCGATAGCTGCTATTACACCCTCCCAAGTTTCCTCCTCTTCAATATCTCGGTAAATTCTGTTCTCAATAAAAATCCGCTCCAAGGAAGCGGCGTGCCATTGCGCTTCTAATTCGGAGAGCTGAATTTCCAGCTCTTGTCGCAACAATTCTATAGTAGCATCCGTAGAACGCTTTAACATTTCCGTTACACCAATAAACAGGGGTTTATTATCTTCAATAATACACCCTAACGGAGAAATAGAAGACTCACAAGCGGTAAACGCATAGAGCGCATCAATTGTTTTATCGGGAGATATTCCGGAAGGGAGATGTACCAAAATCTCAACATCTGCCGCTGTATTATCCTCAATTTTTTTGACCTTAATCTTTCCTTTTTCGTTCGCTTTTAAAATAGATTCAATTAAAGAAGAAGTGTTGGTTCCGTAAGGTATCTCATTGATTACTAATGTGTTCTTATTTAAGGTAGCTATCTTTGCGCGTACTCTTATTTTTCCGCCACGAAGTCCGTCATTATAATTGTTAACATCAATAATCCCAGAGGTAGGAAAATCAGGGTATATCTTAAACCGCTGCCCTTTTAAATGTTTTATAGAGGAATCTATAAGTTCGATAAAATTATGCGGAAGTACTTTTGTTGAAAGTCCTACCGCAATACCCTCAGCTCCTTGTGCCAACAACAAAGGAAACATGACCGGAAGGTTTATCGGCTCTTTTTTACGGCCATCATAGGATTGTTGCCATTCTGTAATCTTAGGACTAAAAACAACGTCTAAGGCAAACTTTGAAAGTCGAGCTTCAATATATCTAGACGCCGCAGCCCTATCGCCTGTAAGTATATTTCCCCAGTTTCCTTGCGTATCTATCAACAGGTCCTTTTGACCCATTTGCACCATAGCATCGGCAATACTAGCATCCCCATGTGGGTGATACTGCATGGTATGCCCAACAACATTCGCTACTTTGTTATACCGCCCATCATCCAATTCCTTAAGCGCATGCATTATACGACGTTGAACGGGCTTAAACCCATCTTCTATTGCAGGAACAGCACGCTCTAAAATTACATAAGAAGCATAATCAAGGAACCAATCTTTATACATGCCTGTAACTTTCGTTAAAGCATTATCCTCTTCTTCTTCAATAATAGGTGCCTCTTGAGAAATATTATCCGACTCCCTTTCAGAAGCTCCATCTTGATTTTCATTCAAGCCTTGCTCATTCTCCGATTGGTTTTCCTCATCAGCAGGTAAATTCAAATCTTCTTCATTCTCTTCCATAAAGGACTACTCTCTGTTCTGGTTTTTTGTATTTGCTTATTGGTCTTCTTCCACTAAATCAATCTCAACCTTAAGATTTTCAATAATAAATTTTTGACGATCAGGTGTGTTTTTGCCCATGTAGAAACTCAGTAGTTCCTCTATGGACATGCCTTTATCAAGCATCACTGGTTCTAATCTAATATCATCACCTATAAAATGGACAAA
The DNA here is from genome assembly GCA_047632415.1 of Maribacter sp. GTDB lineage: Bacteria > Bacteroidota > Bacteroidia > Flavobacteriales > Flavobacteriaceae > Maribacter. Next base: position 23,349 of record JBLICT010000019.1, on the reverse strand, counting down.
TTCGTCCGGAGATATTTCTCCCAAACCTTTAAATCGTGTGATTTCAGGTTTACCCGTTAATTTCTGTACTGCATTTCTGCGCTCCTCCTCGCTATAGCAATAAATAGTATCCTTCTTGTTACGTACGCGAAATAATGGGGTTTGCAAGATATACAAGTGATTCTCTTTTATCAATTCTGGAAAGAACTGTAAAAAGAAGGTAATCAGTAATAATCGTATGTGCATTCCATCCACATCAGCATCGGTAGCAATTACGATATTGTTGTACCTTAGGTCTTCTATGGATTCCTCAATGTTTAGAGCCGCCTGCAAAAGGTTAAACTCTTCATTTTCGTATACTATCTTTTTAGACAACCCGTACGAATTTAAAGGCTTACCCTTTAAACTAAAAACCGCTTGCGTATTTACATCACGTGACTTGGTAATGGAACCGGAAGCAGAATCACCCTCTGTGATAAAAAGAGTGCTTTCGAGGTTTCTATCCTTTTTAGTATCCCCTAGATGAATACGACAATCACGTAATTTCTTATTATGGAGGTTTGCTTTCTTGGCCCGGTCCTTGGCCAATTTACGAATACCTGACAGTTCTTTTCGTTCGCGTTCGGCTTGGACGATTTTTCGCTGTATAGCTTCCCTTGTGTCTGGATTTTTATGCAGGTAATTATCGAGGTACTTACCAACAAAATCATGGATATAGCTACGTACCGTAGGTAATTTACCTCCCATATCCGTAGAACCTAATTTTGTTTTCGTTTGACTTTCAAAAACAGGCTCCATTACTTTAATGGCAATCGCAGAAATTACAGATTTACGAATATCAGAAGGGTCATAATTCTTACCATAGTGTTCTCGAATCGTTTTTACCAGCGCCTCACGATACGCAGTTTGATGCGTACCGCCTTGGGTTGTATTCTGACCGTTTACAAACGAATGGTATTCTTCACTATACTGAGTTTTACTATGCGTAATGGCAATTTCGATATCATCTCCTTTTAAATGTATAACTGGATACAGAAAATCTTCTATATTATTATTGTCTTCTAAAAGGTCCTTTAAACCATTTTCTGAATAGAATTTCTCCCCGTTAAAGTCAATTGTCAAACCTGGATTTAGATAGACGTAGTTTTTGAGCATACGCTCTACGTATTCATTGCGGTACTTATAATTTTTAAAAATAGCTTCATCAGGACGGAAGGATACTTTAGTTCCTTTTCGCTGTGAGGATTCGTTTGGCCCTTCTTCTTTTAAAAGATTACCTTGACTAAATTCTGCGGTTTTAATTTTGTTATCGCGGGAAGATTGTACTTCAAAAAAGCTAGAAAGCGCATTTACTGCTTTTGTACCTACTCCGTTTAATCCTACAGACTTCTTAAAAGCTCGAGAATCATATTTACCTCCGGTATTCATTTTGGACACCACATCAACAACTTTACCCAATGGAATACCCCGACCAAAATCACGAACCTTAACCAAACCATCCTTAATTCGGATTTCAATAGTCTTACCGGCACCCATTACAAATTCATCGATACAGTTATCAATGGTTTCTTTTAATAGAATGTAGATACCATCATCTGCAGAAGAACCGTCACCAAGTTTTCCAATATACATGCCAGGTCGCAATCGGATGTGTTCTTTCCAATCGAGTGAGCGTATATTATCCTCTGTATATTTGGTGTCTTGGGACATTAAAGTAAATGGTTTATGAAAGTGATGTTAAAGATAGTACGACTCGGAAAAAGAAAAAACCCCTATGGCCTAAAGTAATTAACAATGAATTTCCTGTTTTTGTTGATAGCTATGCCATATGATTAGCTAGCGTTCTCTTTGGATACCTTTATTATTTGCTGTTATTAACCTCATAAAACCTGATACATATCATTGTAAAATCAAGTTAGGATGTTTACCTTCAAAATCGATTTTGAAACCTATGGATTTTATAGATTATTATAAAGTTTTGGAAATTGATTCCAAAGCTTCCCAAGCCGATATAAAAAAGGCATACCGAAAACTGGCGCGTAAGCTGCATCCGGATTTGAATCCCAATGACGCCGAGGCAAAACGGAAGTTTCAACAAATAAACGAAGCCAACGAAGTACTAAGCGACAAGGAAAAGCGAAAAAAATATGATACCTACGGCAAAGATTGGGAACACGCGGATGCTTTTGAGGAAGCCAAAAGAAATCAGCGCTCGGCTTCTGGTGGTAACGGAAGACGCTATGCATCGAGCGGAAATGCTGGAAATCAAGATTTTTCTGATTTTTTTGAATCTATGTTCGGTGGCGGTGGTTATAGCACAGGTGGCAGAAGCACCGCGCAGTTTAAAGGTCAGGATATGAATGCAAGTCTGAATCTTAAGCTTTCGGATGTATTAGCGGATCAGAAACAAACTTTAGATTTAGGTGCTAAAAAAATTAGGATTACTATTCCCGCTGGCGTGGAAGATGGCCAAACCATTAAAATTAGTGGTTATGGAGGAGTTGGTGTCAATGGCGGCCCCAAAGGTGACTTATACCTCACGTTCCAAGTATTGAACAACACGGATTTCAAGCGCGTAGGAAGCGATTTATACATGACCCAGGTCGTAGACCTATACACTGCATTACTGGGTGGCGAAATAGAAATCAAAACGCTAACGGGGAAAGTAAAACTTAAGCTAAAACCAGAAACGCAGAACGATGTAAAGGTGAAGCTAAAAGGGAAAGGCATGCCAGTCTACAAGAAAAAAAATGTTTCTGGGAACCTTTACGTTACCTATAAAGTTGAAATGCCGACTAACCTATCCGATAAAGAGAAAACCCTTTTTACAGAACTCTCACAATTACGAAACTGATGGAAAAAGAAAATCTAATTTTGGTAAGTCACTATTGCAAGCAGACGAGCACATCGATTGCATTTATAGACTCCTTACAAGAATATGGCTTTATACAAGTGCTTTTAGTGGAAGCGCATAAGTATGTTTACCCTCAAGATATTGAGGAAATAGAACGTATAAACAGATTACAAGAAGAATTAGGTATAAACCTGGAAGGAATAGACGCCCTTAACCACTTATTACTAAAAATAAGCCACTTGGAGAAAGAGCTTAAAATCACTAAAGATCGTTTGGGTATTTATGAGCCCCGTTAAAGAGTAAGGTCGCTGAACTGTGCTACAAAAAATCTAAGAATTAGTTTTAAAAGCATGAAGCTAAGTTTTGGTTCTGCCTTGCCAACTAATCATTGTAAGTGGTAAGTAAACTTTTTTACACGTTTACCATAAAGGGGAACACTAAAAAAACCGTTAGACATTAAATCTAAAATGCATCACATCACCATCCTTAACGATGTAGTCCTTCCCTTCTACCCTCATTTTACCCGCTTCTTTTACTTTAGCTTCGCTTCCGTAGTCTACGTAATCGCTATACGCAATAACCTCGGCCCGGATAAAGCCTTTTTCAAAATCGGTATGAATGACACCTGCTGCCTGTGGTGCCGTAGCACCAATTGGAATAGTCCAAGCACGAACTTCTTTAACTCCTGCCGTAAAATAAGTTTCTAGTTTCAAAAGTTTATACGCACCACGAATCAGCTTTGCGGACCCTGGTTCCTCTAATCCTAAATCCTCTAGAAACATTTGTCGCTCCTCGTAGGTGTCCAATTCTGTAATATCAGCTTCTGTACCTACCGCCAAAACAACCACTTCCGCATTTTCATCAGCCACAGCGGCTTTTACCTTTTCTACGTAATCGTTTCCAAAAACAGCAGCTTCCTCATCAACATTACATACGTACATTACGGGCTTATCCGTAATAAACTGTAAAGGGGTTACAAATTCTATTCTATTCTCTTTAGAAAGCTCTAAAGCTCTTACAGATTTTCCTGCTTCTAGACCGGTCTTTATAGCAAGTAAAACACCTTCTTCTTTCTGAGCTTCCTTATTCCCCGTTTTAGCGGTTCTCTTAACTTTTTCTAACTTTTTATCGACAGTCTCCAAATCTTTAAGCTGAAGTTCCATGTCTATGGTTTCTTTGTCTCGAATAGGATTTACGTTACCATCTACGTGAACGATGTTATCATCGTCAAAACAACGGAGTACATGCAGAATGGCATCCGTTTCTCGAATATTCCCTAAAAACTGGTTGCCTAAACCTTCCCCTTTACTGGCTCCTTTTACCAATCCTGCAATATCTACGATTTCAACCGTAGCAGGCAATACCCTTTCAGGGTTAACCAATGATTCTAATTTTTGCAATCTCGCATCTGGTACATTTACGACTCCAATATTTGGCTCAATGGTACAGAACGGAAAATTAGCGCTTTGGGCCTTTGCATTAGACAAACAATTAAAAAGGGTCGATTTACCTACGTTTGGCAATCCTACAATACCTGCTTTCATGGGTGTATTTTTTTAAACGATGCAAATATAGTTTTTACTGGAAGAATGAAGGAATGTTGTCAATCCAAATTTCAAGAAGAATAACCTACTTTAAATGAAGGGTTTAAAAATAATAAAATCATAATTAATGTTAAAATGAATTGTTTTTTTATTATATTCTCAATTTATAATTAATATATTGGCGATATGTTAGATTTTTAACTAAATGGATATTACCTCAGAAGAATCATTATGGTATTTTTTTAAGAAGGGTGAAATCAACGCTTTTAAAGCGCTGTTTAAAAAATACTATCTTCCATTACACGCCTATGGTCTAAAAATCTCAAACAGTTCCCAATTAACTGAAGATTGTTTACAGAGCTTTTTTGTTTATTTATTTGAAAATAGAGATAGTCTAGGGGATGTAAAAAACTTAAAGTCTTATCTTTTTAGTTCGTTCAAAAGAGCTTTATTCAAACAATTACAGAAGCAGCGGTTAAAAACCAGTTTAAACGATTATCATCTGCTTGAGTACAATATAGCTTTTTCTCCACAAGAATTAGCGATTGCACAAGAATCACAATTTTTATGTTCTGATACGCTTCACAATCTACTTAATGAGCTCTCATCAAGAGAAAAGGAAGTTGTTTATTTAAAATATTATAGTGACTTAAGCACCTCTGAAATTTCTGAAGTGATGGATATTAGCTATCAAAGTGTTTCTAATACACTACAAAAAGCGATGTTGAAGCTAAGAAAAGGTACTGAAAGTCAACAAATCAAAAATATCTTAAAGAAATATTAAAAAAGTAGGGTATATAATCCATTAGCATTCCTCTTAGCTATGGAACACCTTACGAATGACAGACAAAAATCAAGATTACATACGCAGACTTTTAAAAGATACCTCATTTATTAATTGGGCCAAAGGCACAAATAAAAATGATATTGAATACTGGAACTCCATCATACAAAAGAACCCACAACGTATTGAATCCATTGAGACTGCAAAATCCATAATATTAGGGATTAAATTCACCAAGCAACTCCCTAGCTGCCATAAGGTAAATCAAGAATTTAATAAAGTCCTCGATAAGCTACAAGAAGAAACCACAACCAATTATCGGTTTTCAGTAAAAGGAAAAATAAAAGCACTTGCATCATTTAGCACCGCAGCGATTGTTCTTTTTATAATTACTTGGTCTGGTTTTACTTTATATCAAGATGCCAACACTACAGTACATAAAACCAATTTCGGTGAAATTATAGATTTAAAACTACCTGACGGCACCTCGGTTGTTTTAAACGGAAATTCAGAAATACGTTACGCCAATGCAGACCCAAGAAATATCACTTTGCAAGGGGAAGCTTATTTTAAGGTAAAATCTATTCCTTCTACCAACGCAAAATTTTGGGTAAACACCAATGATTTAATGGTAGAGGTTCTTGGTACGCAATTTCATGTAAATACTAGAATGGAAAAGACCAAGGTTGTGCTTGATGAAGGATCAGTACATCTCGAATTTAAGAATGGGGACTTAAAAAAAATGGTCCCAGGCGAACTCGTTTCTTTTTCCAAAGCAAGTGAGACTGTAGTTTATAAAAAAGTTAGTGCAAGCACCTCGTATGCCTTATGGAAAGATGGCACATATACGTTTAATGCAATTTCGTTGGAGGAAGTAATGTCCAACTTAGAATATACATACGGTATTCAGGTAACATACTCTACCCCTAAATTAAAACTACTTGCATTAACAGGGGGTGTTCCTAATCATAACCTTAAAATATGTATCGCAGCAATTGAAAAAGCTACAGGGACAAGAATAATCAAAAAAGAAAATACTTTATTAATCCAAGAGAACTCGAATTATTAACTCAAACTATTTATTATGAAAATGAAAAATTTAATAAAAATGCTGTTTGCAGCGCTAATTTTTACAGGTAGTCCGGTAATATTAGCAGTAGAAACCAATGAAAATATTGTTTCTTTAAGTGAATTTTTAAACGATATCAGCTCAAAACACAAGGTATATTTCACTTATAATCCGGAACTAGTAAGAACTACTAGCTTAAATACAGCTGAGTATAATTCTCCAGTACTTGAGGAGATTATTAATAAATTGGAGCGTACAACCAGTTTTGATTTTAAATACCTAGGGAACAAGTACTATGTTCTGTTCCAAAAAAAGGCAAAAAAAGTTGAGATATCTGAATTAAAATCTTTGAACAGCAGTTTAATGGGGGTAACAATACTCGATAAACTGCAAAGTTCCGTATCCGGTAATATTACGGATAGTGATGGTCTAGCATTGGCTGGGGTAAATATTGTCGAAAAAGGCACTACGAATGGGGCCACTACAGACTTTGATGGTAATTATAGCATAAATGTTGCAGATAATGCTACGTTGGTATTCAGCTATATCGGTTTTGCCACCCAATCAATTAAAGTAACTGGCAAAAGCACGATTAATGTAAAACTCTCCGAAGGAATGCAATTGGACGAGTTTATTGTGGTAGGTTCTAGAACAGCTCCAAGAAGTAACGCAGATACGCCTTTACCAGTTGATGTAGTTGGTGCCAAAGACCTAACTTCGACCGGTCAAATGACTTTTGATAAAGCGTTACAGTACAGAATACCATCTTTTAATACGGTACAAACTCCTGTAAATGATGCAACTTCCTTATTGGACCCTTACGAGATCAGAAATATGGGACCTTCTAGAACCTTAATCTTGATTAATGGAAAACGAAAGAACTTAAGTGCATTACTGTATACACAAACATCTCCGGGACGTGGAGAAACAGGTGCTGATATTTCTGCCATTCCAACAGATGCTATTAAGAGAGTTGAAATTCTTCGTGATGGTGCTTCTGCTCAATATGGTTCAGATGCGATTGCCGGCGTAATGAACATTATATTAAAGGATACTCCAAATGAAGGCTCCGCTACAATCAGAACTGGAATTACTTCCGAAGGTGATGGGGAAATGTTTGGTATTGCTATTAATAATGGTTCTTCAATTGGTGAGGATAAAGGCTTTGTGAATTATACCATAGATCTTTCAAAAGTAAATTTAGCAAATAGACCTGGGACAGTAAATGCAGCTGGTGAAGCTGGTGATTTTGGCGCTGATATAGCTGATGTGCAAGAATTCTTAGGACGTAATCCTGACGCTAATAACATCAATGGTTCTCCAGAAACTGCAGCAGCTAAATTCTCTGTAAACCTTGGTTATGACCTTAGCGAAAATACTTCTCTTTATGCCAATGCTGCCTACGTTTATAAATCAGTCAACAGTTTTGCAAATTATAGAACGCCGTATTGGAGAACAGTAGATGATTTTCCATATTTAGCAGATTTCTTCCCTGGAGACAATCCAAACACAGCCGGAGGTTATGATGGTTATGTTCCAACTTTTGAAGGTTTATTAAGTGATTATAATGCCACTGTTGGTTTTAAATCAACTATTAACGATTGGAATATTGATGCAAGTTTTACTACAGGTGGAAACACGCAAACATACAAGGTCAATCAATCACATAACAGAAACATTGTCTACTCACCATCTGTTTTTATAGATGCAAACAATAACGGTTCCGTAGATGACGGAGAAATTACTGAGGGTTCGGAAATATACAGAGCAAATAGTCAGCAATCTTTTGATCCAGGAGGAACTCGTTTCTCTCATAATATAGGTAACATTGACATCTCCAGAATACTTTCTGATAAAATTAGTATAGGTGTGGGTGCAGAGTTTAGAACAGAAACCTTTGAAGTAATTGAAGGTGAATTAGCTTCTTATGATGGTGGTGGTGCAGATTCATTTGCAGGAAACGCACCTCAAAATTCAGGAAAATTCAACCGTTATAATATTGGCGGCTATTTTAGTTTGGATTATGATGTATCTGACGCTTTCCTGTTAAGTGGTACTGTTAGAACAGAAAACTATTCAGATTTTGGTAATGCTTTTGTATACAAGTTTAGCTCACGTTACAAATTCAGTGATGCATTTACATTGAGAGGTTCTATTTCTTCAGGTTTTAGAGCGCCAACATTACATCAAATTTATACACAAAAAGCCCAATACAGTTTTATTCCTGGTCAAGGTATACAGGTAGGTGGATTGATTAATAATGTTTCGACGCAAGCAAAATTACTAGGTATACCACAACTAGATGCTGAAACATCTCAAAACTTCACAATTGGTTTTGGTGGTAAAGCAAATAAGTTTAGTTATACGTTAGACTATTATAACATTGCTGTTAAAGATAGAATCGTATTAGGAACAGAAATTGGTGCTAGTGGTGACGCCACTAATCCCCTAGATATTCTTCTAGCTGCTAATAACTTAAGTGATATAAGTTTCTTTTCAAATGCTATAGATACTAAGACGTCAGGTATTGATGTAGTTCTTGGTTATAGAGGCATCGCACTTGGGGAAGGTAGTTTGGATTTGAATTTATCTGGAAACTATACCCTACAAAACGAACGTGACGGAGCAGTAAAAGATATTCCTATAGTTGCTAATGCAGGGCAATCTGTTTTCAACGATACACAAGATGCGCTACTATTCAGTTCTCGTCCAATAACAAAATGGATTTTAGGCGCAAATTATGATATCAACAAATTTGGATTTTCATTAAATAATACACTTTTCGGTAAGACTACGTTTCAACAACAAGGTTTAGATTCTAACATCTTTACAGAGTTTACACCAAAAGTTGTTACTGATTTAGGAATAAATTATAGTGCAACCGAAAAATTAACTATTGCATTGAATTTAAACAACATTCTAAATGTATTGCCTGAGTGGAGTTTTAAATCTAAAAACGCTGCCGGTGATGCTATTTTAGCGGATGCTGCACAAGTTCAAAACCAGTCTAACCTAATTACATTTAACCAACGTTATTCTCAAATGACCTATGATGGTTATCATTTTAGTCAATTAGGGGCAATGTTCAATTTATCGTTGAATTATAAGTTCTAATAGTTAAGTGTTTAGTTTGTTAAAAGCTGCCTGTATTTAGGCAGCTTTTTTTATTCAAAAAAAGTTTAGAATAAGAAAAATAATTACTAGAAATAACAAGGCACATATTGCGGTTATTGATGGAACTATAGGTACAAACGCTTATGAAAAATTGATTTGTTTCAAGGGAAGATGTTCGCAAATGAGCTAATGACGGGTATCACTTTAGTCAATTAGATACAATGTTCTATTTATCATTGAACAATAAGTTTTAACACTTTTTAATCTCTTACATGGAAAAGCTGCTTATTTTTGGGTAGCTTTTTTTCGTTTTACTATGCATGAACTTTATGGTACTAATTTAGCTAAGGTCTATGATGAAATCTACCAAGGTTTTATAGATTATCCTCAGGAATATAAATTCTATAAAAACATTTGTCAAAAGTATGGGGCTTTAAACATTCTTGAAATAGCCTGTGGCACGGGTAATTTAGCTCCTTTTTTTATAAAGGATTTTAAAAATTACTTTGGATTAGATTATAGCGAAGCAATGCTTGGCATTGCAAGGAACAAAAACCCTAATGCAAATTTCATTCAAGGAGATATGCGTCAATTTAGCACCAAAGTACAACTTGATGCGATACTAATAACTGGCCGCTCTACCAGTTATTTAACGTCGGATTCAGATTTGGAAGCGACATTTTCATCGGTACGTAAAAATTTAAAAACAAAAGGAGTATTTATTTTCGATTGTATTGATTCAGAACGTTTCATGCGCTATGTTTTAGAAAACAAAAACGTAAGACACGAATCAAACGCGAATGGGAAAGAATTTTATCGCGATTCTGAATGGAAAAAAATAGAATCGGAAAGCTATCATTTAATAGATTGGAAGGCCGAGTATTTTAAAATTGAAAATAATAACAAAATATTTTTAGGCCAAGACCAAACTATATTCAGGGCCTTTAGTCCATTCGAAATAAATCAAAAACTAAAATCTTCTGGATTTAAACTCCTAGAAATATTTGACCGCCCCACTTATGCGTTTGATACATACATATTTGTAGCAGAAAAATTGGAAAATTAAAACAAATTTATCCCTCTGGATGCATAAATTTCTGTTTACCTAGCAGTACTTCTTTAGTTTCTACATGGCTATCATCCGGAACACAGCAATCTACCGGGCATACCGCAGCACATTGCGGCTCTTCATGGAAGCCTATACATTCCGTACACTTGTCAGGGGATATATAATAAACTTCATCGCTAATAGGTTCCTGAACTTCATCGGCATTCACCGATTTTCCATCGGGGAGTACTACATTGCCTTCTAGAGAGGTGCCATCGCTATACCTCCACTCGTCCGCTCCTTCGTAAATTGCAGTGTTTGGGCATTCTGGTTCACAAGCCCCACAGTTTATGCACTCATCTGTTATTATAATCGCCATAATTTTCTTTTAAGCATGTGTCGTTTTAAAACGAATTCCTTTTCATAATATTCCAAAACATTCGTTAAAAATGTTTTCTGGAGTATCCTTACTTTTGTGCAAAGATAATCTCTAAAATTTCCTTTGACAAATATAATGACTGGACACAATTCTAATATAGAAGCTTTTGTTAAACTTGGCGAATTTCTCGGTGAATGCTGCACTGCAATAGAAAATAAAACCAGTACGCATGGAGAAAATCTGGAATGGTTTTCAAAATTTAGCCATACCATAGAAACGGCTCACCATCACAACGGCTGGTTTACCCAAGAGAATTTACTATTTGCTTTGAAACAATGGTCTTTGGCACTTTCCAAAGATACTCTTGAGCATTGGTTATCCAACTACGATCTGTCCAAGAACCAAACCAAACGTGTTGCGCTAATCTTAGCCGGAAATATACCTTTGGTAGGGTTTCATGATTTACTGGCTGTACTAATAACGGGAAATACAGCAATAGTAAAACTCTCAAGTAATGACAAACTGTTGCTACCCTTGATTGTTGATTATTTGGTGTTTCTCAATCCAAATTTTACAGATAGCGTACGATTTACCGAGGAACGCTTAACTGGTTTTGATGCTGTGATAGCTACAGGCAGTAATAATACCGCTCGCTATTTTGAATATTATTTTGGAAAAAAACCAAATATCATACGTAAGAATAGGAATTCTGTTGCTATTCTTACCGGCAAAGAGTCGGAGCTGGAACTAGCCGCCTTAGGGGAGGATATATTTAGATATTATGGATTAGGGTGCAGAAGTGTTTCTAAATTATTTGTACCCAAAGGATATAATTTTGATAGGTTTTTCACGGCACAATTTCCGCATAATCAAATCATCAATCAGCATAAATACGCCAATAATTATGATTATAACAAGGCTGTTTATCTCATGAGTGAATTTAATATTCTAGATAACGGTTTTCTAATGCTAAAAGAGGATGCGAGTTATGCCTCCCCTATTGCTACTATCTTTTACGAAACGTATGCCACCCAAGAGGTGATAAAACAAAGAATAGCATCTGACAAGGAGGCTATACAGTGTGTGGTTTCCAACGGTTTGCTTTCAAACGAAATAGCCTTTGGAAAAACACAAACACCCGAACTATGGGATTATGCAGATGGTGTGGATACTGTTGAATTCCTGTTAAAAACATCCTAGAATTAATTAAACTCAACAAGACACGGTAGTTAGAAATTTCTGACCTTTACCCAATATTAATCAAGTACATAAAGTAGCGGTAATCCGTCCTGAATATTGAAATGGATTATTACGGTGAATTATAGCTAAAAAGCCAAAAGGTTAGGAATTAAAAGCAATCAAATGAAAAAACATAATTTTAGTGCTGGGCCGTGTATATTACCACAAGAAGTATTGTTAAAAGCCTCGGAGGCGGTTATGGATTTTAACGATTCTGGTCTTTCGTTAATCGAAATATCACACCGAAGTGCCGATTTTGTAGAGGTTATGGAGAAGGCGAGATCCTTAGCATTGGAACTTTTAGGTTTGGAAGGCAAAGGATATAAAGCTTTATTTCTGCATGGTGGCGCCAGTTTGGAGTTCTTAATGGTTGCCTACAACCTTTTAGAAAAAAAGGCTGGGTATTTGAATACGGGTACCTGGAGCGATAAAGCAATCAAAGAGGCTAAACTTTTTGGAGAGGTTTTAGAGGTTGGATCATCAAAGGATGAAAATTTTAATTACATCCCAAAAGGATATAGCGTGCCAAAAGGATTGGACTATCTACATTTAACTTCCAACAATACCATTTTTGGAACACAATTCAAAAAATTTCCCATTACCGATGCACCACTGGTTTGCGATATGAGTTCGGATATTTTTTCAAGAGTACTGGATTTTTCACAATTCGACTTAATTTACGCCGGAGCCCAAAAAAATATGGGTCCTGCTGGCACTACTTTAGTCATCATAAAAGAGGATATTCTAGGTAAAGTAACTAGAAAAATTCCTTCAATGCTCGATTACCAAGTCCACATAGGCAAGGACAGCATGTTTAATACCCCAGCTGTTTTTCCCATATACACTTCAATGCTTACGCTGGAATGGCTAAAAAATCTGGGAGGTATCCAAGCCATAGAAAAAGTAAATGAAAACAAGGCACGGTTACTCTACTCGGAAATAGATTTGAATCCTGTTTTTGATGGATACGCCAATAAGGCAGATCGGTCTATAATGAATGCCACGTTTAGTATTACCGAAGAAGGTTTAAAAGATACTTTCGAAACCTTACTAAAGGAAGCAGGGATAAACGGTCTTAACGGGCATAGGTCTGTTGGCGGTTACAGAGCAAGTATGTATAATGCATTATCTCTTGACAGTGTAGGTGTTTTAGTAGATATAATGAGTGAAATGGAACGCAAAGGGTAAATCAAAGCCTTACGATGGATGTGTCTTAAAGTAGAAAATTACAATACCGTACGATATAAATAATTCTATATCCATTGGTTAAAGAGTTTATATAAATGAAAATATTAGCAAACGACGGTATATCCCAAGCCGGAAGAGAAGCACTTGAACAATCAAATTTTGAAGTAGTTACCGTTCATGTGGCCCAAGAGCAATTGATACAATTTATCAATGAGAACGATATTACAGGTCTTTTGGTAAGAAGCGCAACACAAGTAGGCAAGGATGTAATAGATGGTTGTACCGGTTTAAAACTCATAGGCCGCGGAGGAGTTGGCATGGATAATATAGAAGTAGCTTATGCTAAAAAACAAGGGGTGCATGTAATTAATACACCTGAGGCCTCTTCAGAATCTGTAGCAGAATTGGTTTTTGCCCACTTGTACGGCGCCGTGCGTTTTCTGTACGATGCAAATAGAAATATGCCTTTAGATGGCGATAGTAGCTTTAAGCAGTTAAAGAAAGCATATTCTAAAGGAACGGAACTTAGGGGTAAGACCCTTGGTATTATTGGTTTTGGAAAAATTGGGCAGGCAACTGCAAAGATTGCTTTAGGAGTAGGAATGAACGTCGTCTATTTTGATACGGCTATCGAGAATTGTACGTTAACCCTTACATTTTTTGACGGACAAGAGGTATCCTTTGCGCTTAAGTCTAATAGTAAGTCGGAAGTTTTAAAGACTTCAGATTTTATATCAATACATGTTCCAGCGCAAAAAGGATATATTTTGGGAGCACAAGAATTTGAGCAGATGAAGGATGGTGTAGGTATCTTAAATGCAGCTAGGGGTGGAGCACTAGATGAAGTTGCCTTAATCGATGCTTTAGAAAATAAAAAGGTCGCATTTGCTGCATTGGACGTCTTTGAATCCGAGCCTAGTCCCGAAATACGAATTTTGATGCATCCTAATATCTCCCTTAGTCCGCATATCGGTGCTGCTACCATAGAAGCACAAGATCGTATAGGGTTAGAACTTGCCAATCAGATTATTACACTCTTAAAATAGAGTTGATAGACATACTTTTTAAAACTCTTTTTGTACATTACCACAAACATTAAATTAACTAGATATTATTATCATGTCAGGATTATTAGATTTACTTAACAGCCCAATGGGCAAACAATTAATAAGTGGTGTAGCTGGCCAGACAGGACAGCCAGAAGGAAAAACATCAGATGTACTGAGTATGGCAATGCCCTTAATTTTAGGCGCCATGAAAAAAAATGTTTCTTCACCCGATGGTGCTGCTGGTCTTATGAGTGCTTTATCTGGAAAACATAACGGTGGTATTTTAGATAACCTTGGAGGTCTTTTTGGAGGTGGTGTAGACGATTCTGTAATGCAGGACGGTGCAGGCATACTTGGTCATGTGTTTGGAAATAAACAACCACAAGTAGAAAATGCACTTAGCCAAAAATCTGGATTGGATGCTGGTTCTATTGCACAAATCTTAAAAATAGCTGCACCGATCGTAATGGGCTATATAGGAAAACAGACTGCACACAGCAACGTAAGCGATGCTGGCGGAATGAATGCATTATTAGGTAGTATGTTAGGTGGACAACCTCAGGAAAATCAGAGCTTAATCACTACATTATTAGATGCAGACGGAGACGGAAGTATCTTGGATGATGTAGCCGGAATGGTTATGGGAAGTACTAAGCAAAAAGGAGGGCTTGGCGGACTTTTAGGAGGCTTGTTCGGAAAATAAATATCAAAATTTTTTAGTATTAGAAGCCGTTTGTATTCCAAAGCGGCTTTTTTTGTATCTTAACCTGATGAAAAAGAAAAGAAACATTAAAAATCTATTTGTGGTTATTATTTGCAGCATTAGCTTAGTATGGCTCTCTGGGTGCGGTGCTTCTAAAGAGGCACTATCCATATCTGAAGAGGAAAAAATGGCTTTTGCTGCGGAGGAAGATGAGCCCGTAAGTATTTCAAACGAAGATGTAGAGTACGAGATAACCATCATAGACCCTGGCTTTTTTACTTGGCTAAATTCGGTTGCAAGGCCGGAAGGTTACTATTCTCAAACCTTCTTGGAAAATAGAAACAGACTTATGGTCTTAGAATGGAACCAAAGGGTTATGCAACCCAGCAGGTTTAATCCTGACCTTTATTTAATGCGGATAGACTATCAACAGGGAATTGATTATGGATATGACGTGAATTATAAAATGTATAATTATTTTATTTTTTTCCAGCGCAAGTATAATCAACGCCTAGGCGCTTTTGTTCCTCGTATATAAAAAGTATTTTTGAAGCTTGTAAAAAGCTATGAAAAAATTAAAGGAACGTTGGGGTATTTCTAATGATTGGCAATTATTAGTAATATTTGTTGTGTTTGCTATTACAGGTTCCTCATCTGTTTATGTAGCCAAACCCTTTTTAAGTTGGATTGGAATGGACCAAAGTAATTTTCCCGATGCTTGGTGGGGGCAAACATTATATTGGCTATTACGCATTATGCTTATATTCCCATTCTATCAATTGTTATTGGTAGTTTACGGTTGGCTTTTTGGCCAATTTAAATTCTTTTGGGCTTTTGAGAAGAAAATGCTAGGAAGAATTGGGCTAGAGTTTTTATTTAATAATAAGAGTTAGGTTTTCTTTAACATTAAATACTATTCCTTTGATTATTTTCGTGACTTGAAGTCAAAACTATTTTCTAATTGCGTGGCGTTTTTGCTGTTTGCCTTGATGTTATTCAAGGTATCCTCTTTTCATGTGTATACGCATCAAGATAGTGCTACTTCAGATGATATAGAAAATTGTACTATCTGTGAGTTGGGGATAGAAAATCAGAATTCGGAGCTTATACTAGCACCTTCACACACCAGTACGGTGGCTTTATTAAAGTTTGAAACAAAAGAACAGTTGAGATTTTACCCTGTTGTTTTATCATCTTCCTATTTACGTTTTAGTTTCTTTGGCAGACCTCCGCCAAATTCAATTTAGCAACTACTTCCAAACTATTTTGGGGCAATTTTCGGGTTGCCTGAATTAAACGTAATATTCATATTATGAAATATAGTATCATACTGCTGTTTGTATGCCTGTGGGGCAGCATAAGTACAGCTCAGGAGTGCAAGTCTATCCTTTTAGGAGAAATTATAGATTTCCATGATAACACACCCCTACCCGGTGCAACAGTCATCATTACAGGAAAAAATAAGCAAACCCTATCAAACAACCAAGGTAAGTTTAGGTTTGAGAAGCTGTGTGATGGTATTTTGGAACTGGAAGTTTCCCATCCGGAATGTACTTCAGAATTTATAACCCTAGCTATAAGTGGAGATACGTATAAAAAAATATTACTCGAACACCATTTAGAAGAGCTTGATGAGGTCAAGGTTACCGGTGCAATAGCCAATAACACATCGTCTGCACAAGAAGGACGTTTATCACTTAAGGAAGTAGAAAAGTATAGTGGTAATAGTCTAGGTGATGCTTTAAAGAGTTTAACTGGGGTATCTTCCTTAAATACTGGTGCAAATATCGTTAAACCGGTAATCCAAGGACTTATGGGAAGTAGGGTTTTGATATTGAACAACAACGTTCGTATGCAGGATATGGAATGGGGTGAGGAGCATGCCCCAAATGTTGATATCAATGCAAATCAGGATATTAGTGTGGTAAAGGGAGCTGCTGCCTTGGAGTATGGCGGTGATGCTATTGGTGGGGTAATAATTATGAATCCACTACCCATTATACGGACAGATTCTCTCTTTGGAAAAACCCAAACCAATTTATTTTCCAATGGTCGTGGCGGGAACATAACCACATCTTTAACAAAATCGTATAATTCTGGATTTTATATCAAAGGACAGGGATCCTTTAAACAATTGGGTGACCTAGAAACACCTAACTATTTACTTACGAATACAGGTATCCAGGAAAAAGGGGTATCAATTTCTATTGGTAAAAGAGATTTTCTTCAAGGCTGGGAGGCCTATTACTCCTTTTTTGATTCGAATATTGGTATTTTAAGGGCCTCACATATTGGGAACGTAGACGATTTAATCCAATCTATAAACAGTCAGCAACCTAATAGTATAAACGATTTTAGCTACATAATAGAGCGGCCAAATCAGGAAGTGACCCATCATCTTGGAAAACTGAATTATTACAGGAGATTTGAAGGCTTGGGAAAATTAAATGTACAGTACGACTTTCAAAAAAATCGCCGGTTGGAATATGATGTGCGGGTAGGTGCAGATGCCAATAAAGCCTCATTGGATCTAAGTCTTACAACGCATTCCATATCGACCAACTTTCAGTTTGATTCAAAAGACGGTTTAGAAGTAAAAACGGGTCTTATTGGGAGATACCAAATTAATTTTGCGAATCCCGATACCGGTGTTAGAAGGTTAATTCCTGATTATAACAAATATGATTTAGGAGCGTTTGGGGTAGCTGAATATAAATTAAAAGATAATCTAGTGCTAGATGTGGGGATTAGATATGACTTTTCTCGGATTGATGCTAAAAAGTTTTATAGAGCATCCCGTTGGGAAGAGCGTGGATATGACGAAGAATTTAGTGCTATTATTTTAGAGGATTTAGGCACACAACTACTTACCAATCCTGTTTTTGACTTTCATAATATTTCTGCTACCGCAGGTTTTGAATATCAATTTGGAAAAGAAACAAAACTCCGCTTTAATTATTCTTTTGCACAACGGGCTCCAAATCCGTCTGAGCTTTTTAGTGAAGGCCTACATCATTCTGCAGCAAGAATAGAGCTAGGCGATTTAAGATTAAAGAGCGAAACAGCCAATAAGGTGTCTCTATCATTAGAGAAAAATAGTTCCAAATGGGGCTATACCCTGGCTCCTTACTTAAATACCATAAACGATTTTATGGTATTGGAACCCACTGCCGTTGAATTTACCATAAGAGGTGCATTTCCCGTGTGGGCCTATAGGCAAACCAATGCCCAGCTTATTGGTTTAGATGCATCGGTGTACAATAATTGGAGCTTAAAAATAAGAACGGACCATAACTTTTCTTGGGTAAGCGGCACTGATATAAGTACCCATATTCCATTAATCAACATGCCTCCTGCAAACTTCAACAACAGTATTTCTTACCGAAATCCGAATTGGAAAAATCTTATTCTAGGATTAGAAAGCATGTATGTTTTTGAGCAAAAAAGGTTCCCACCCAACATCAACGTATTTTCTCCAGAACAACAACAAGAAGTAGAGCTGGTTATCAATACTCCTCCACCAGCCTATCATTTATTGGCACTGGATGCAGAAACATCCTATTCTATTCGTAATAAAAATGATTTAAATGTTGGTCTTCGCATAACCAACCTATTAGATACTTCCTATCGCGAGTACCTAAACCGACTACGTTATTTCGTGGACGACCTTGGAAGGAATATAAGCTTACGTATTATCTATAATTATTAATTAAAACCCGAAACAAATGAAAACAATTAAACAAGTACAGAAACAAACAAAAATGAAAACAACATTAGCACTATTAAGCCTTGGACTGATGACACTTTCCTGTTCTAACGATGATGACAACCCTGTTGCGGTAGATGAGGAAGAGGTAATCACTACCATGAACATTACGCTTACCGCTGCTGGAAACACAGTTACCTTAAGCTCTCAGGATTTGGATGGTGATGGCCCCAATGCGCCAGAACTTAACGTGACTGGTCCCTTGGCAGCAAATACGGTTTATGCAGGTAGTATTGAGTTATTGAACGAAACAGAAACCCCTGCGGAGGATATAACGCTTGAAGTAGCTGAAGAAGATGATGAGCACCAATTTTTCTATAATGTCAGTGGTGCCTTATCCGGCTTTGACTACGCAGATGTGGATGGAAACAACAATCCAGTTGGATTATCCTTTACAATAACTACGGGTGATGCTGGAACCGGAACCTTGCAAGTAACTTTACGTCACGAACCTAAGAAACCTAATGATGGTACGCTAGCAGACGCGGGTGGTGAGACTGATATTGCACAGAGTTTTAGCGTAGTAGTAGAGTAGTATTTTTTATAGCAACCAGTCATCCCTTAACATAGTAAGAGCATTACTAGACATCGGTAAACTGTATTTTTCAGATATCCTTCGGTTTGGATTTTCCCAGACCGAAGGATATTTGTTTCCAAAATCCACTTGGAATTTCTTCATCGCCTTTAAAACCAAGGGTAACATTTCCACTTTCCTCAGGAATGTAATCTGTTTTAAAAATATAGTCCCAAAAACTTAGGCTAATTCCAAAATTCACTCCAAATTTTCCTTGTGGTAGTTCATACGCATGGTGATAAAGGTGCATTACCGGATTGTTGAGCACATATTTTAAAGGTCCCCATGAGATTTTTATATTAGAATGATTGATGTGCCCTATGGTAATAGCAATAAAATGAACAATATAGGCCTGTTCTGGTTCAAAACCACCCAAAACCATAACTGCAAGCGTCTTTAGTGGTTTATAAAAAATATTTTCCATCCAATGATAGCGAAGGTGTGCGGCGAAGCCCATTTCCTTTACACTATGGTGAATCTTATGAAACTGCCATAAAAATGGATATTTGTGTAATAATATATGAGTAAACCATTGTACAAAATCCAATAGCACAAAGAATATCAATAACTGTGACCACTGAGGTAATGTAGAAATGGGTAGCAAGGAGAACGAATCTATATGTATGCCCAAAGTATTAAATAGCGCTGCTAAAATTCCGTAAACACCACTTATAACAATGCTAAATGCAAAAAAATTAAAAAACATATAAAACCCGTCTAACCAAAAATCAGTTCTGAATACAGATTGATTCTTACGCCACGGAAATAATATTTCGAGTCCCCAAACCAGTAAAGAAATTACAATTAAACCCCAAAAATAATTGGTATACCAAGGCACTTCGAAAAGTATAGACTTCCATGTCCAATCTAAGCTGCCAACAATAGCGTTGCTGAAAATATCCCAAAGAGTTTTCATGATTCAGATTTTTGTCTATAAATAAACGTGCTTGGTTACTCTTGTTTAGCAAAAAAACACGTTTTAATCTATAATATAATTCTCATTTAATATTTTTGATTTGCGCAACACATTATATATAATCTAGGATGCAAACGCTAAACCTTAACCTTCTTTTCGTCTTTATTCTTTTTGAAAACATAGGTGTATAACCACATAATGGTAAAGGTTGGGATAATATCCAGACCAGGAATAATTTCCTCTACAAAGGTGACGATACCAGCGGCCTGTCCAATTTTCCCTTTATACATCCGCGTCATAAGCCAACCCGCTAGTGGAGCCCATAATACATCAGAAAAATCTCCTAGAAAAGGTACTGCAAAGGAGAGCATACCTATAGCATCAAACAATAATCCTAAAAAAAGGTTTTGATATTTTTTATCCTTAGTTTTTGACATACTTCTAAATTAATGATCCGTGAATAGGATTACAACAAAGATGCCAAAAAATAGTGACTCTTGAATTTTAAGTATGCTGAAAATTAGAAGTACTTAGCGTCTAAGATAGATTTGAGCTAATCAATTTTAGAAACTCATTTCTAGTTTCCTGCTTTTCAAATTGCCCTCTAAATCCAGAAGTGGTGGTTACAGAATTTTGTTTTTGTACGCCACGCATCATCATACACATGTGGGAGGCTTCAATAACAACCGCGACGCCTTTTGGTTGTAAAGTATCATTTATACATTCTAAAATATCATGCGTTAAGCGCTCTTGGACCTGAAGTCTGCGAGCAAAAACATCCACTACCCGTGGTATTTTACTCAATCCAACGATATGACCATTAGGTATATACGCGATATGTGCCTTACCAAAAAAGGGTAACATGTGATGCTCGCAAAGGGAGTACAACTCAATGTCCTTAATAATAACCATATCATCATAAGCCTCTTTGAACATGGCGCCTTTTAAAATTTCAACAGCATCTTGTTTATACCCTTGTGTTAGGAACAACATTGCTTTTGCGGCTCTTTCTGGCGTTTTCACCAAGCCTTCACGGGAGACATCCTCTCCAATTTCATTTATAATAGAAGAATATCTGCTTTTAACTTCATCAGTAATCTCTAAATTATACTCTTCTAAGTTTCTATATGGGGACATATTTTTTTGTTTAGGGTATTTAATAAAACTTTAGACAAAGTTAAATGTTTATTCTAGAAATGTACCATATTTTAACTAAATAAGATGTTAAAATACACGGCCAATTAGCTTACTCGAACTACAAGGAAGCAAAAAAACCAGGTACTTATATTTCTTTCAAAATAATAGGCTAGTATAATGGAGTCACATACCATTATTTTGCCATGTCCGCTCCAATGCCTAATTTCACTAGCTGTTAGAAAAAGGATGATAAAAGCAACGAACATACACAAGTATTACGGGAATCTAGAGGTACTTAAAGGCGTAGATCTTCATATTAAAAAAGGAGAAATTGTATCTATAGTAGGTCCATCCGGTGCGGGAAAAACGACCCTACTTCAAATTTTAGGGACTTTAGATGAACTTTCCAATAAAGAAGAAGGAACGCTTCTGGTAAATGGAACAGAAACCACAACCTTAAATGACAGGGACCTTGCTAAGTTTAGGAACGAACATATTGGTTTTATTTTTCAATTTCATCAATTATTACCCGAGTTTACTGCCTTGGAAAATGTTTGCTTACCTGCATTCATAAAAAAAATAAGCAAATCCGATGCTGAGAAACGTGCAAAAGAGCTTTTAGATTTTTTAGGACTTTCGCACAGGTACCATCATAAACCTGCTGAACTCTCTGGAGGAGAACAACAGCGTGTTGCAGTAGCTCGTGCACTTGTGAATAATCCGGCTATTATTTTTGCGGATGAACCCAGTGGTAATCTGGATTCCGAAAGTGCCGATAACCTTCACAGGCTATTTTTTGAGCTACGGGAGAACTTTGGACAGACCTTCGTAATTGTTACCCATAATAAGGAGCTTGCCGAAATGGCAGACAGAAAACTCACCATGGTAGATGGAAAAATAGTGGATAAGGTTTCGGTATCCGCATAAACGCTTCCTACGATATGCTAAATAAGGTTTGGGAATTTTTGCAGTATCCTGTTAACCAGAAACTAGGTTTAAACAATCAAGAGCGCAGTATCCTTTTCTTTCGTCTGCTAGCACTTACGGTCTTTTTTAGTATCGTACTAGGCTTGCTAATAAGTAGTATTTCCCTAGTTTTTAACTTTGATTTTGGTAATCATGCTGTCGACGAACTTTTTAAAACATACTCGCCAGCAATCCTGTTTTTTTTGGCTGTTGTTGTAGCTCCGGTCATAGAGGAACTACTTTTTAGGGCACCATTGACACTCTTTAAAAATCCTACCCATTTTAAACACGCCTATTATATCTCTATAATCCTATTTGGTACCTTACATATTTCTAATTTTGAAGCGCTGGACGGACAATACTGGGCCATACCGCTTTTGGTTTCGCCACAGCTTTCAGCAGGTGTTTTTTTAGGTTACACAAGGACAAGCCTAGGGCTTATTTGGAGTATTTTATTGCATGCAGCTCATAATTTAGTACTTGTAGGACCTGTACTTATTTATTTATTATTGGACATACCTCTAGAATGAAAAAAAGCGAACTAAAGGAGTTTTTAGATGCGAAAGTGCTACAATACAACCACCCCAGTTTTCTGGAAAGCGACCCCATACAAATACCCCATCAATTCAAAAAAAAGGAAGATATTGAAATTAGTGCCTTTTTAACGGCTACTATTGCTTGGGGAAATCGCAAAAGCATTATCAATAATGCCCAACGCTTAATGGAGGCTATGGATCAAACACCCTATGATTTTGTGCTGAATCACTCAGAAACAGATTTAGAAAAATTAATCGGTTTTGTACACCGGACATTCAATGGAACAGATGTGCAATATTTTATGAAAAGCCTACGTAATATATACACCGCACATGAAGGTTTGGAGACCGTTTTTACCAAGCACCAAGCCATGGACACCCTACAACCTACAATATCTAAATTTAAGGAGGTGTTTTTTGAACTTCCGCATGAACAAAGAACTACAAAACATGTTTCAGACCCATTAAAGGGTTCTGCAGCCAAGCGCATTAATATGTTTTTAC